>JAZRZQ010000001.1:0-5420 GCA_045601445.1 Eubacteriales bacterium
ACGATCCGACTTCTCTTTTTTTGCAAGTGTGTCTTTACGCAGTACGAGCTTCGGCTCTTCCGTTCCCTGAACGGTCTTTTTCGTGATGATGACCTTTTCCACGTCACGACGATCGGGCATTTGATACATAATCGGCTGCAGGAAGCCCTCTAAAATAGACCGCAATCCGCGCGCACCGGTGTTTTGCGCCTTCGCCATTGAGGCGATCTCGGCAAAAGCGTCCTTGCGGAACTCCAATTCGATCTCGTCGTAGCGGAACAGCTTTTGATATTGACGAATGAGCGCGTTTTTCGGCTCGGTCAAAATGCGGATCAGACTCTCCTCGTCCAGCGCATCCAGCGGCACGACCACGGGGATTCTGCCCACCAGCTCGGGAATGATGCCGAACTTGACCAAATCGTGAGGAACGATCTTTTTTAAGGTTGCCGTATCGCCGTCGGAAGCGCTCGCGGTCTTATCATCCTGCAAAAAGCCGATCGTCTGCTTGCCCTGACGCTTTTGGATAATCTCTTCCATTCCGTCGAAGGCACCGCCGCAAATGAAGAGAATGTTCTTGGTATCAATGCGGATAAATTCCTGATTGGGATGCTTTCTGCCTCCCTGCGGAGGAACGTTGGCAACCGTACCTTCGAGAATTTTCAGCAGAGCCTGCTGAACGCCCTCGCCGGATACGTCGCGCGTGATCGAGCGATTCTCACTGCGTCTGGCTACTTTGTCGATCTCGTCGATATAGATGATGCCCTTTTGTGCCTTTTCCACGTCAAAATCAGCGGCTTGGATCAAGCGGAGCAGAATGTTTTCCACGTCCTCGCCGACGTATCCTGCCTCCGTGAGCGTGGTGGCGTCGGCAATGGCAAACGGCACCTCGAGCGTCTTGGCGAGCGTTTGGGCAAGATAGGTCTTGCCGCATCCCGTTGCCCCGATGAGAAGCACGTTGCTCTTTTGGATCTCGACTCCGTCCTCCTCGGATTGCATCAGGCGCTTATAGTGATTATATACGGCTACGGACAGAGCGATCTTTGCCTGATCCTGCCCGACCACGTATTCATCCAGCTTTTTCTTGATCTCGGACGGATGCGGCAAGCGGGCGGGACAAAAGCTCTTGTCCTTGTCGCTCTTTTTGTCCTTGGGGCGGTATTGATCGATCAGATCACTGCACAGCGCCACGCATTCGTCACAGATAAAAACGCCCCTCGGGCCGGGGATGAGGAAGGAAACCTGTTCTTCCGTTTTGGAGCAGAAGGAACAGCTCGGAATGTTTTTTTGATTGGCCATATTCTCTCCCTTAACAGCGATAATTTGATAGGGAACGCCGAGCAAGCGAAAACTTACTCGGCGTTTTCATTTGTTTATTATGCTCTCTTGTCGATCACTTTATCAATCAATCCGTATTCAACTGCCTGCTGAGCGGTGAGAAAATTATCACGCTCGGTATCGCGGATGATCTCCTCCATACTCTTGCCGGTATTGGCGGCGAGGATGCGGTTGAGAGTTTCCTTGGTGTGAAGCAGATGGTCGGCGTGGATCTTGATATCGGTCGCCTGACCCTGCATTCCGCCCAAGGGCTGATGAATCATGATCTCCGAATGGGGAAGAGCAATGCGCTTTCCCTTCGCACCGGAGGAAAGGAGAAACGCGCCCATGCTGGCGGCACATCCGATGCAGATGGTGGAAACGTCGCATTTGATATAGTTCATCGTGTCATAGATCGCCATTCCCGCGGAAACCGATCCGCCGGGGCTGTTGATGTAAAGACAGATGTCCTTGTCCGGGTCCTGTGCCTCCAGATACAGAAGCTGTGCGACCACGAGACTGGCGGTTGTGTCGTTGACTTCGTCACAAAGGAAAACCACGCGGTCATTCAAAAGGCGGGAATAGATATCGTAACTTCTTTCGGAATGTCCGGTTTGTTCTACGACCATTGGTACGAGTGCCATAAGCATAACCTCCTATTCGTTTGCTTTATTGGTGGTGTAACGGTTTACTCATCCTTTTTCGCGGAAGTCTTTTTTGCGGGAGCTTTCTTTTCCGCGCCCTCGGCCTTCTTTGCAGGTGTCTTCTTGGCAGGAGCCTTCTTTTCCGCACCCTCAGCCTTCTTTGCGGGAGCCTTCTTGGCGGGGGCCTTCTTCTCCTCGGCTTCGGTGATGACGGCGGTGGACTTGATGAGATCAACTGCCTTGCGGGCGTTGACGTCCTTGCGAATGATGTCCTCGGGAATAAATTCCTTGGCCTTTTCTGCTTCGATCTGGTAGGACTCGGCTACTCTTGCATACTCGGCCTCAACCTCCTCGGCGGAGATCTCAAAGCCCTCGGCCTTGGCAATGGCCTCCAGCGCGAGCGTAGCCTTGACCTGACGCTCGGCCTGCGGACGGAACTCTTCCATCATCTTGGCCTTGGTCATACCGGTATACTGCAGGTACATATCCATCGACAGGCCCTGCTGTGCCAGACGGTTCTCGTAATCGTGGAACATATTCTCGCATTCGTTGTCAAACATACAAGCGGGAATCTCGCCTTCCATCTTTTCGATGATCGCGGTCAGAAGCTGCTCCTCGACCTTGTGATCTGCCTCGTCTGCGTATCTCTTCTCTATTTTAGCCTTGATGTCCTTCTTATATGCAGCCAAGGTGTCAAATTCGGAAACGTCCTTTGCAAATTCATCGTCAAGCTCGGGCAGCTCAACCTTTTCGATGCCGTTCAGGCTGACCTTGAATACGGCCTCCTTGCCCTTGAGCTCTTCTGCATGGTAGTCCTCGGGGAAGGTCACGGTCACGTCAAAGCTGTCGCCGATCTTGTGGCCGACCACCTGCTCCTCAAAGCCGGGGATAAACTGGCCGCTGCCGAGTCTGAGGTGATGCGCCTCGTCCTTTCCGCCTTCAAAGGGCTTGTCACCGACAAAGCCTTCGTAGTCAATGATGGCAATGTCGTCCTTCTCAGCCGCACGGTCGGTGATCTCGATGGTTCTGGAGTTTCTCTGACGAACTCTCTCCAGTTCTGCGTCGATCTCAGCCTTTGCAACCTTCTTTACGGTCTTTTCTGCTTTGATGCCCTTGTAGTTCTTTACGGTGATCTCGGGTTTGGTGTAATACTTTGCGGTCAAAGCAACGCCGTTATCGTCAATGTCGCCAAGTTCCAGCTCGGGCTGGCTGACAACGTCAATCTTTGCTTCCTTAACTGCTTCTTCCAGAACAGAAGGGAGAAGCTCGTTGAGAGCATCTTCGTAGAAAATGCCCTTCCCGTACATTTTCTCAACAATGGCACGGGGAGCCTTGCCCTTGCGGAAACCGGGTACGGAAATTTTGCTTGCCTGCTTCTTGAAGACCTTGTTTACCTGTGCTTCGAAATCGGCCTTGGGAATCTGGATCTCCAAAATAGATTGATTGGTTTCGCCTTGTTTTACGCTCTTCAAAATCATTTTTCTCAACTCCTGAAGTCTTTTGTTGTAGATGAAAATCTATCTGTATAATTATATACACGTTGAGAAAATTTGTCAAGACACCCATCATAAAAAAGGCTTTTTGCTCAAACTTTGTCAATTTTTCTCCCCGATTTGTGCAAAAAGCAAAAAAAGAACCGGTATTTTTCTTGCGCGGTGGAGCGTAAAGTGGTATAATATAAGGGTAAATCGACTGCTCGGAGGTATTTATGACCGATCGTGAAATTCTTGCACGGGTGGATCACACCCTGCTTTCCGTGACCGCCACGGAACAAGAGATCCGTGACCTTTGCGACGATGCCGTTACCTACGGAACCGCATCCGTTTGCATTCCGCCCTCTTACGTTGCCTTTGCCGCAAAGCATCTGCGGGGCAGGATCCGCGTCTGCACCGTCATCGGCTTTCCCAACGGGTATAACACCGCGGAGGTGAAGGCGTTCGAGGCGGCGAAGGCCGTGTCCGACGGAGCGGACGAGATCGATATGGTGATCAACGTAGGCTTTCTCAAGGACGGAAAAACGGAGGAAGTGAAGGCGGAGATCGCCGCCGTCCGACGCGCCACCGAGGGAAAGATCCTGAAGGTGATCGTGGAGACCTGTCTTCTGACCGAGGAAGAAAAGATCGCCATGTGCCGCATCGTCGGTGAGGCGGGGGCGGATTATATCAAAACAAGCACCGGCTTTTCCATCGGCGGCGCTACTTTCGAGGACGTGGCACTTTTTGCAAAGCACGTGAAAAAGCCTCTTCGCATCAAGGCGGCAGGCGGGATCAAGACCCTTGCGGATGCCGAGAAATTTCTTTCTCTCGGAGCAGATCGCCTGGGCACCAGCCGCGTCGTCAAGATCATCAAAACCGAAAAGGAGAAAAGCGATGACCTATCCCACACCGCATATTAATTGCACCCCTTCTGATTTTGCAAAGACCGTTTTGATGCCCGGCGACCCCCTGCGGGCAAAATTCATTGCCGAAAACTTTTTGGAAGCGCCGCGCCTTGTGAATAACGTCCGCGGAATTCAGGGCTATACGGGACGCTTTGAGGGGGAAATGATCTCGGTGATGGCAAGCGGTATGGGTATGCCCTCCATTGCCATTTATTCCCACGAGCTTTATTCCGTCTTCGGAGTAGAGAACATCGTTCGCATCGGCTCGGCGGGAGCCATGCAGGAAAGGATCCGCGTGCGGGATATCGTTTTGGGTGCAGGCGCCTGCACCAATTCCCGTATGGCTGAAAATTTCCGTTTGCCGGGCACCTTTGCCCCCATTGCCTCCTTTGATCTTCTGCGGATCTTCGTGGAGGAATCCGAGAAAATGGGACTTCGCTTCCACGTGGGAAATCTGCTTTCCTCCGATACCTTTTACAACGACGAGGAAGGGCTTCGACCCGATGAGACCTCCCTTGCCCTTTGGGGCAAAATGGGTGTTTTGGCTGTGGAAATGGAGGCAGCGGCGCTGTATATGAACGCCGCCCGTCTCGGCAAAAGAGCCATTGCCGTCTGCACCGTTTCCGACCACCTGATCACGGGAGAAGCCACCGGCGCCGAGGAGCGGCAGAATTCCTTTACCGATATGATGATGCTGGCACTGCGCGCAGCTCTGCGTTTCTGATCCGATGAAACGCGCGTTTATCATCGTCCTTGACTCTCTGGGAATCGGTGCGCTTCCCGATGCGGCGCACTTCGGCGACGAGGGATCGAATACGCTGAAAAGCATTTCCGACTCACGCTTCTTTTCTGTTCCCAATCTTTTGGATCTGGGACTGGGAAATATTGCGGGGACGGACTATCTGCCTGCAGCAAGAAAGCCCCGTGCCGCCTTCGGCAGAATGGCAGAAAGATCCATGGGTAAGGATACCACCATCGGTCATTGGGAACTTTGCGGCGTGATCTCCGAAAAGCCGCTTCCCACGTATCCCGACGGCTTTCCGCCCGAGGTGATCTCGGAATTTGAAAGACGTTGCGGCAGACGCGTGCTCTGCAACAAGCCC
>JAZRZQ010000002.1:0-8821 GCA_045601445.1 Eubacteriales bacterium
CCGTATTCCATAGCGGTGATGTAGTCATAGTCGACCTGCGCCTTGGTTTCGGGCTCGGCGGCGCGCTTGGCGGCTACCTGTGTTTCGAAGCGCTCCTTCTGATCGATGGGATCATTGAGCTCGGAGAAGGCGTTGCCAAATTCCGTTGCATTGATAAAATACTCAAAGCGCTCGGTAAAGCGAGGATCCTCGGGCTTTTTCTTGGCAAGCGGACTGTTTTCGACGGGATAGTCATAGATAAAGGTCGGTTGAATGAGGTTTTCCTCGACGTAGGCGTCAAAGAACTCGATGAGAACGGTGCCGCGGGTTGCATTCGCGGGAACCTCGACGTGACGCTCCTTGGCAACGGCGCGCGCCTCTTCGTCACTCTTCCAATCGTAATAATCAACGCCGGCATATTTCTTGACGGCCTCGATCATCGTCATTCTCTCCCATTTACCCATATCGATCTGTTTGCCCTGATAGGTAATGACACGGCTGCCGCAGATCTTCTCGGCCAGCATCGTATAGAGCTCCTCTACCAGATCCATCATTCCGTAATAATCGGTAAACGCCTGATAAAGCTCGACCGTGGTAAACTCGGGGTTATGCTTGGTGTCCATTCCTTCGTTGCGGAAGATACGGCCGACCTCATAAACGCGATGCATACCGCCAACGATCAGACGCTTTAAATAAAGCTCGGTCTCGATGCGCAGATACATATCCATATCAAGCGTGTTGTGATGCGTCGCAAAGCTACGGGCTGCGGCGCCGATTTCCAAGGGAACGAGGATCGGGGTATCGACCTCCAAAAAGCCCTTGGAATCGAGATAATTGCGAACCTCCTTGAGGATGGCAGAACGCTTATAGAAGGTGTCCTTAACCTCGGGATTGACGATGAGATCAACGTATCTCTGACGGTAACGCATATCGGTATTGGTCAGACCGTGAAACTTCTCAGGCAAAGGAATCAGAGACTTAGAGAGAAGGGTGATCTTGGTACAGTGGACGCTGACCTCGCCCGTTCTCGTAACAAAAACAAAGCCCTCGACGCCGAGAATGTCACCGATGTCCCACTTTTTGAAAGCGGCGTAGTCCTCTTCTCCGACGTCGTCTCGCTTGACGTAAAGCTGAATATTTCCCTTTTCATCGGCAAGATTGCAGAATGATGCCTTACCCATAATACGGCGGCTGAGCATTCTGCCTGCGATCTTGACGCTTCTTTCCTGCCCTTCCACGTAAGAAGCCTTAATCTCGGCAGAATAGGCGTTAAAATCAAACTTTGTAATCGCGTAGGGATTCTTTCCTTGATTTTGAAGCTCA
Source organism: Eubacteriales bacterium (assembly GCA_045601445.1). Classification (GTDB taxonomy): domain Bacteria; phylum Bacillota; class Clostridia; order Oscillospirales; family SIG627; genus RGIG5579. The sequence continues at coordinate 1,303 of JAZRZQ010000002.1, forward strand.
AAGAGCTTTTCACGGCGAACAGCAACCTGCTCGCTGAAGTTTTCTTCCGTTGCGGCGGTGAGATTTTGATTTTGATCCATTGCTATTTCCTTATCCTTACTGTGGTCAGAGAATTTCAAGTACTTTCATTTTCAGAGCGCCTGCGGGAGTTTCGGCTACGACTTCATCACCGCATTTTGCACCGATCAACGCCTTACCGATGGGAGATTCATCACTGATCTTATCGGACAGGGGGTCGGACTCGGTCGAGCCGACGATGGTATAGGTAACCTCTTCTTCATACTCCAGATCGTAGACCTTGACGGAAGAACCGACGCTGACCTTGTTCTTCTTGCCGGTGGTTTTAATGATCTCGATGTTAGCAAGAGTCTCTTCGAGTTCAGCGATGTGGTGCTCAACTTCAGCCTGCTCGTTTTTCGCTTCGTCATACTCGCTGTTCTCGGAAAGGTCACCGAAGGCCTTGGCCTGCTTGAGTGCTTCTGCAATCTCCTTGCGCTTTACGACCTTGAGGTATTCCAATTCGTCCTTGAGCTTCTGAAGTCCTTCTGCGGTTACAAAAGTGGGTTTAGCTGCCATAATCGATCTATTCTCCTTAAAAATTCTTTTCAATATGTTATCTGGGGTACGAAATATACTTCATCGGGTCGGTGCGGATGGATGATCCGTTTGCGCCGACGGGAGCGTAAATAACAAGGTGCAGGTGAGGACCGGTGGACTGGCCCGTTGAGCCGATCTTGCCGACCTGCTGACCCTGAGAGACCTTCTGTCCGTAGGAGACGCTGAAGGAATCCAAATGAGCGTAATACGAGAGATATCCGCCACCGTGATCGACGACGACAAGATTTCCCCAATCCCAATAAGATCCAATGCGAACGACCGTGCCTGCCGCAATCGCCAAAGCAGGAATTTTTCCGTTATTGACCCAACCGCCGACGGCGATATCAAGGCCGGAATGGCCGGAGTGGAAATACTGCGAGATGTATCCGGGCGAGGTATAGGGCAAGGGCCAAATGAAGGTGCCGCTGAACTGTCCCTGAGACTGATTGGCAATCTCCTGAATGATCTTGTCAAGACGAATCTCGATATCCTTTTTGCTGGTTTGAGCGCGGTTATACGCGGCTTGAAGGATATCCTTTTGATCTTGATATTGGGCGAGATACTGAGCCGCTTCGGCACGTCTCTGTTCCAAGGTGGCAAGCGTGTTGTTATACTCGGTTTGGCGATCCTCGCAGTTTTTGAGAGCTACGTCGATCTCCGCTTTTGCCTTTTCGATGGCCTTTTTATCCTCGACGAGGCTTTGGATGATCTTGCGGTCATATTCCAGCATATCATCAATGACCTCGGTACGGGAGATAATATCGGAAAGGTCGGTCGAGCCAAGGATAAAATCAATATAGCTCATACTGCCGCTTTCCTGCGCGAAGATCAGACGCTCCTTGAAAAGCTGATAGTTGCGATCCATCTCGGCGTTGAGCTCTTCGATCTCAAGCTCCTTCTGTCTGGCAAGCTGAGTGTACTCCGCAATGAGAGAGGAGATGGTTTCCAATTCCTTTTGGTAAGCATCAATCTCATCGTAGATCAGATTGATAACCTGCTTTTGATTATTAAGCTGATTCTGCGCTTTTTTCAGATCGGCGGAAATGGCGGCTTGCTCTTTTTTGATCGAAGCAAGCTGACTTTCAAGCTCATCCTTTTGCTGTCCGAGGGTAGCAGCGGACGCATTGGTGAACGAGAGGCAAATGCCGACGAGCATTGAAATCGAAAGGATCAGCGCAATGATTTTTTTTGTCCGTTTCATTCATTGTACTCCTATATGGTATTTTTATTCCTGCGGCTTGGGAAAGGTAGAAACTGCCGCTTGGAGCTGTAAATCCTGATCGCGAGAAAGCAAATAATGGTTTTGTCCATCCAGAGAAACAAGCCTGTCGGGTGTAATTCCGATCTCGGCAAATCCCGCAGACTCGAGCGGCGAGAAGGATGCGTGGGAAAGAATAAGCGCAGAGCCGTCGGAAAGCGGAATAACCATTTGAGACAAGGAATTGCCGTCGGTGACCTCACCAATGATGGGAACGGCCTTGATCTCACGCAATACCGATGCAAAGAGTTCTGCACAGCCTGAAGTCTTGGCATTGACGATGACTGCCATCGGGAGTGAAATTTCTCCGTCGGTACTGCGAACGGTAGTAACGTTTCCGACACGGTCTGTCAAGCGGTAAAGATCTCCCTCCGGCAGAAGCTGATCGAGCATTTGATTGATCGTGGGAAGCGAGGAATCCGAAAGGTCGCGGACGTCAAAGATAAGACCGACAGCGCCGCCGCTCTGCAAGGTATTGAGCGCTTGCGAAAACGCCTCGGTTGTTCCCTCTTCCAAGGAAAACAGCTGAACGTAGCCGATAAAGCCGTCGAGCATTTCATAAGAAAGCGAGCTGCTCTGAACGACGCTCCTTTCAACGGTAAAGGACATTTCCAAAACCTGTGCAGCGACGATGCGACGAACGGAAAGCTGAACGGCCGTCCCCACTTCGCCGGAGAGGGCCTGCGCCGCCCGATAAAAGCCGAGGTCGGCAACCGAGTTATCGTTAATGGATACGATAACGTCTCCCTTCAGAAGGCCCGCCACCTCTGCGGGAGAGGACTGGAAAACGTCGTAAACAACGAGCGTATTCTGTGCAGGATCAAAGGTAAGGCGAACGCCGATGCCGTTTCCGGAATTGGTCTTCGATTTTTGGTATTCCGCATATTCCTCCGCGGTCAGATAGCGGGAATACGGATCTCCAAGGCCGTCAAAATAACCGTTCAGGAGTGCATCTTCGACCTCTTTATTGTCATAATCAAAGGCGAAATGCTCACGAATCAGCGAGTCGGCTTCGGCAAGCCTTGAAAACTCGGAGGCAGTTTTCGAGATAAGATCAAATTTGTCCTGATACTCCTTTTCGACCAAGCTATAGGTGATCTGGAAGGTCAGGATCGAGGCAATCAGCATAAAGACGATTGCCGTAGCAAGTGAGATCTTCTTTCTCAAAACAAACACCCCCTTTTTTTCAATTAAACTACTCTTTGTTGTACTTTCTGAGCGAAATCAAACTGCCGATGACACCGAGACCGATGCCGATGGCACAGAACAGTACGATGATTTCTTTGGCGACGGCGGAAAACGGGAGAACGGAGATGATTCCGATGTCACCGAGAATTTCAACGGCAAAGATATTATAAATATTGAACTGGAGGAAAAAGGCAATCACCACGGAAAAGACACCGAGAATAATGCCCTCCAGAACGAACGGAAAGGCAACGAAAAAGCCCGATGCGCCAACGTAGCGCATAATGGAAATCTCCTGACTGCGGGATGCGACGGCAAGCTTGATGGTGTTCATAATAATAAAGACGGAAACGACCATCAAAAGAACCAAAAGCCAGGTGCAAATCAGAGAAACGATATTTTTGATCTCGTCAATCTTATCAGCAACCTCTCTTCTGTCCTGAATGCTGTCGACAGCGCCGAGTGTATCCTCCTGCTCGTTCATATCGCGGATCAGATATGTAATATTGGTTGCCTTGGAAGGATCGGAATAGGTGATGACAAGTTCATCCTTGCAGGGATTATCGTCATCGTACATTTCCAAAATATCGCTGTAATCACCGTACTCCTCAAAGACACGGCGAAGCACGTCATCCTTGGTGTTCCAATCAACCTGCTGAACGGAATCAATCTGCTCGATCTTTTCCTTCAAGAGCTTTGTTGTGTGATCCTCGCTTTCCTTGGCAACGAAAACAACGATCTTATTATAGGTATTGATCTCCTCAAGATTGTGGTCAATGGTAACGCTGACGGCAAGGGTTGAGCCCGTGACCAAAAGCGAAGAGGTAAGGACGAAAACCGTTGCAAGACTCATCAGGCTGTTACGGAACAGCCCTTGAAACGCGAGTCGGAAGAAATAAAGAATATTCGAAAATCTAAACTTCATCAAACATTCCTCCCTGTCTGTCGCTGACGACCTCGCCGTCCTTCATGGTAATGACTCTCTTGCGATAGTAATTGACCAGATTAACGTTGTGCGTGACGACGATCACGGTTTTGCCGAGCTTGTTGATACGCAAAAGCAATTCCATAATTTCGATCGCCATATAAGGGTCAACGTTTGCGGTCGGCTCGTCGGCGATAATGAGCTTGGGATTATTGACCAGCGCGCGCGCCAAGGCAACACGTTGCTGCTCGCCGCCAGAGAGCTGATTGGGCATGGAATCGCCCTTATCCTCAAGTCCGACAAGTTTTAAAAAGTTGGGCACGCGAGCGAGGATCTTCTTTTTGGATTCACCGATGACGTGCATGGCAAACTCAATATTTTCAGAAGCGGTCTTATTGGGAAGGAGTCTGAAGTCCTGAAACACAATGCCCATCGTACGGCGAAGCTTCGGGATCTTGAAGCGGCTCATTCTCGACAGATTGAACTGGTCAATCTGAATTCTGCCGCCGGAAATTTTTTCCTCGCAGAGAAGCAGTTTGGTCAACGTCGTTTTACCGGCGCCGCTGGCACCGACAATAAAAACGAATTCTCCATCCTGAATTTCAAGATTTACGTTGCTCAAAGCACGAGTTCCGTCGGGATAGACCTTCGACACATTTTCAAAAACGATCATAAGCTACCAGCCTTATTAAAATTTGCCGGGTTTGGAAGAGAGATACTTTTTGACCATCAAAGCAACCTTAAAGGTGATGGCGTGTTCAAACTCTCTTAAATCCAAGCCGGTGATCTTGCGGATTTTTTCCAAGCGATAGACAAGCGTATTGCGGTGAACGAAGAGCTTACGCGAGGTCTCGGAAACGTTAAGGTTGTTCTCAAAGAAGCACTGAATGGTCAGCAAGGTCTCACGGTCAAGGCTTTCCAAAGCCCCCTTCTTAAAGACCTCGTTGAGGAACATATCGCAAAGCGTAGCGGGAAGCTGATAGATCAAACGGCCGATTCCGAGATTCTCGTAATTAACCACACTCTTTTCGTTATCAAAAACCTTTCCAACCTCGATGGAGACCTGTGCCTCTTTATAGGAGCGAGCCAGATCCTTGAGATTGGCAACCGAAGTGCCGATGCCGACGGTAACCTTGAGATAAAACTCGCCCTGAATGGTGTCGACGATGCCGCGGGCAAGCTTTTCGAGCTGTGCCTTGTCCTGCGGAGTGTGGAATTCGTGAACCAAAACGACGTCATTCTCGCCGACGCTGATAACGTAGTCGCGGTTACGGTCCGGAAACATATTCTGAATCACATCAACGGGTACGAGATCGCCGCGATTGGTGAACTTAATCAAAAGAACGACGCGCTCGATCTCATTGTTAACGCGAAGCTCCTTTGACTTCACGTAAATATCGCTGGGGAGAATGTTATCGAGAATGATATTCTTAATAAAGCTGGATTTGTCATACTTCTCATCATACAGAGCCTTGATCTGTCCGAGAGAAATGCAAAGGAGATTGGAAACGAATTTTGCGCGTTGGTCCTCACCCTCGACAAATACGTAATATTCTGTTTTGCCGTAAGCGCCGATCGGACGGAGCAAATAGCCGGAAGCGGAAAAAGCCTCACCGGTATAAAAAAGCTCCTCCTTCACGCCGATCAAGACCTCGCCGATGCGGGTCAGCTCGCTGCAAGCGATAACCACGCCCTCGACATCGACAACACCGATGGTGCAGTCAACGGCATCCTTCATTTGGTGAACAACGCTTTGAAACAATCTGTTCGACATACTTTACCTCATACAAAATACTTGTGAATAGAAAAGAACATTGTTATTTCCCACAAAAGAAATAGAAAACCATAGGGTATTATACACAATACTTTTGGGTTTTTCAAGTCAAAATTATAATTATTAACAAATATTTTTTTCATTCTTTGTATTTTTTGACGAAACTTTAAAATCACAAGAAAAAGAGCCTTTTCTCAAAGCTCTTTTTCGTACAGAATCATCGAAAGGACGCAAGAGGCGGCCGTTTCCGTTCTGAGAATACGTTTCCCGAGCGTCACGGTCGGAACGTCGGCTTGGGAAAAAAGAAGAAGCTCACGCTCCGAGATCCCACCCTCCGGTCCGATAAAAAAGGACAGCGTGTCGCTGCAACTTTCACGCAGCAGCTTCTTGAGAGACCCGTGGGATTCCTTTTCGTAACAGACGAAGGAAAGCGAATCTTTTTTCATTTGCTCGATGGCATCCTCGACACACGGGCAAACGGAAACTTCCACCTGCTTCGAACGGCCGCACTGCTTGGCAGCCTCAATAGCAATCTTGCGGTAGCGATCAAGCTTTTGCTGTTTTCCCTCTTCCTGCGGGACGCTGTAATCGGAATAGACGATCACGATGCGGGACGCGCCGAGCTCGGTGCACTTTTGAATCACCGAATCAATCTTCTTTCCCTTGGGCATGGCCTGATACACGGTGATGCGGCAGGGAGACTCCTGCTCGGAAGGACGGGCGCTGAGCGGAAGAAGGGTCACGACAGGATTTTTCTTCCCGCCGCAAATCGAGACGATCTCACATTCGATCTCGACTGCATCACACGTGCAAACGGTAACCGCATCACCGATGCGCGCACGCAGAGAAACGGAGAGATGAAAGGCGTCCTCCCCCTCCAGAAGAATGTTCTTCGGAAGGACGGCGGGATCGGTCAGAATAAAATCCGACGGCAAAAAAAATCTCGGCATATCGCCCTCCTTAAAAACGGTTTGATATATTATAACAAAAAATGAAGATTTGTCAATTTGATTTCTCCCGAAGAAAAGTGATTTTTTTGAAAAAAGTCAGTTGATTCGCAAACAAATTTGTGTTATAGTAAGGAGAATGAAACGATGTGAGGAAAAAAATGCTAACCTTCAGCGATCAATTACTGACTTTGACTCATAAGGCTCAGGCCGATCTTCGCGAACGGTTTGAGGCCATTGATGCGCTCTCATTTTTGAATCAAAAAAAGGTTTTGGAAGCGTTTCGAGCCGAACGAGTCTCAACCGAGTGCTTCAACCCTACCTCGGGCTACGGCTACGACGATATGGGACGTGAGGTCCTTGACCGAGTATACGCCAGAGTATTCGAAGCCGAGGCGGCCTTTGTCCGCCACAATCTCTTATCGGGGACTCACGCACTGACCGTCGCGCTGTTCGGACTGCTTCGCCCGAATGACACGCTTCTTGCCGTGACCGGTGCACCGTACGACACCCTGCAAAGCGTTATCGGGATCACAAAGGGCGAGGCCAGCGGATCTCTTGCGGATTTCGGTGTACGATACGAGCAGATCGAGCTGACGCCGGATTCCCTTCCCGATCTGGATACCATCGCAAACAGGCTGAAAAAAGAAGTCGGAGGCCAAGCGGTCTTAGGAAGACAACATCATTTTTCAACTCCTTGGCTCACAGAACGACATGGCTACGATCCGACTTCAGCGGATCTCTTGCGGATTTGGGTGTACGATACGAGCAGATCGAGCTGACGCCGGATTCCCTTCCCGATCTGGATACCATCGCAAACAGGCTGAAAAAAG
>JAZRZQ010000003.1:0-3456 GCA_045601445.1 Eubacteriales bacterium
AGTGGTACAAGATATATTCCGTATGTGCTTGGAGTGTAAAGGCAACGAAACTATTGCTCGTATCCTGCAAGAGCGAAAGGTGTTAATCCCGATGGCGTATTGGAGAGAAAAAGGTCTTGGCAGAGGCGGAAAGAAAGCACAACCCAATCCGTATAAATGGTGTAAAACTACCATAGCCAAGATACTTGCCCAACAGGAATACTGCGGTGATGTAATCAACTTTAAGACCTATTCAAAGTCGTTCAAGAACAAAGCCTGTATTCCTAATCCCGAAGAAAATTGGGCGGTATTCAAGGATGTTCACGAGCCGATAATTGACCGTGAAACCTTTGAAGCGGTGCAGAAGCTCACCAAGAAAACCACACGCCGAGCGCCAAAAGTGGATAATGCCCCAAAGAATATGTTTTGTGATTTGCTCTACTGTGCCGATTGTGGTAGCAAATTATGGTCGCACGTAAACACCATAAACAAGGATATTCAGTATTTCAGTTGCTCCAACTACAAGGTGGATACGAGAGGAACTTGCGAGTCAAGGCATTATATCCGAGCCGATGCCATAGAGCAAGTAGTAATGCTTGAACTAAAGCGAATGGCAATGTTCTTGCAGAGCGACGAGGAAGCTTTTGCAGACTTACTTGCTCAAAAGACACAAAAGGATATTATAAACGAGCAAAAAGCCTTACAAGGCGAACTGCAACGCTGTACGGCACGAAACCAAAAGGTTGCCGAGCTTTACGAAAAGTTATATGAGGACAATGTTTCGGGCAAGGTAACAGACGAATGGTTTATGCAGCTATCCCACAAATATGAAGTGGAGCGAATGGAGTTGAAAAGCAAGATTGCATCCTTAAATGAGAGAATAAACAATCTTGGTGCAATGCAACAGAACAAAGACCGCTTTATCAATGCTATCCGAAGATTTATGGAAATGCAAAAACTGACTGCACCGCTTCTTCGGGAACTCATAGACGAAATAACGGTTTATGAAACCGAAGGTGTTGGTAAAAATCGCAGTCAAAGGATTATGATCCATTACAGATTCATTGGGTATATTGAGATACCCGAATGCGGAAGTAATTACAAGGCAGATACCCGAAAAGGTGTAGCTGTTGAGTATATTACTAAATCCGCATAAAACAAAAGAGCAGGCATCAAAACCTGCTCAGTACATAACGAAGAAACTCGAAATTGCAAAAAAATCAAGTGTCCATAACTCAAATCCGTTATGAACACTCGATATGGTCGAGGCGACAGGACTTGAACCTGCGGCCTCTGCGTCCCGAACGCAGCGCTCTACCAAACTGAGCCACGCCTCGAACTGTGAAGCGACTCTCATTGAAGTCGCCAAAATATTATAACGAAATTGAGATTGTTTGTCAACCTTTCCGCAACTTTTTTCTGTTCTTTTTCAAAAAAACCTCATTCAGATCGGTTTTTCACACATTAGCAAGGGAGTGATTGGCAACCGGGTAATCAAGAGCGTTCAACCGATTCACGAGTCAATTATGACCGTTTATGGTTTCTGTCAGTATGATATCGCAAATTGCAATGCTTTTCAATGAAATCGCGCGGGGCGCGATGAAATCCTCGTTTCACTCGGATGAAATCTGCATTGCAGATGAAATGAAATCCGTCCTTCTCCCACGACGTCGGATTTCATCACGAAGTGATTTCATCCACCGCAGGTGGATTTATCCCGTCCGATAGGACGGATTTCGTTGAAAAGAAACACCCTTTGTCTACTGACAAAGGGTGTTTCTTTTCTGGTGACCCATACGGGAATCGAACCCATGATTCCACCTTGAGAGGGTGGCGTCTTAGCCGCTTGACCAATGGGCCGTCTGCATTTTTGGATTATATCAGATTCAGCACCGTTTGTCAAGAGAAGCGTCGAAAAAAAGTGATCTTTTTTTATTATTTTGTGTATTCGAAATCGCGCACCGAGCCCTCGGTCAAATAGTATTCCGTCGGGATCTGCCCCTCACTCGGACGGAAGGTGTCGATGATGACCAGCTTGATCTTGCGCTTGGCGGGAATGATGCTCTTGATATACACCGCGCAGCCGTCTCCCACCTTCACGTCGGCCCGCCACTCGGCCAGCCCCGCTAAATTCGGCGTCAATTCGATAAAGATTCCGTAATGCTCAATGCTGCGGATGATCCCGACCACGGTCTGCCCCGCCTCAAATTTCTCCGCATTCTGCGCCCAAGTTCCGAGCAATTCCTTGTGCGTCAGGCAGATCCTGCCACGACTGCCAAGACAAACCTCGTCGCGTCCCTTGACCGCACAGTAAATGTTTTCTCCCAAGCGAAAGCGATCGGACGGATGCCAGATGCGCGAGACCGAAATGCAATCGATTGACAGAAGCGAGGCAATCCCGCATCCGATATCGCAAAACGCACCGAAGGGCTCGAAATGCGTCACCTTTGCCGAGAGAATGTCTCCGTCCTCCAAGGCATCGAGCTTTTCCCGCAGGCATTTTTCCTGCGCCCTCTTGCGTGACAGAAAGAGGATCGGCTCTGCTCGGGTTTCGATGCGATCAATCAAAAAGGCGCAGGGCTTTCCCACGCGTGTGATGACGGCAATGTCGCGCACCGTCCCGCCGTTTTCCACCAGCGAAACCTCCTCCCGCGGCATCACCGCCCGCATTCCGCCAAGGGAAAAGATCAGATTAAAATCGCGATCGCACAGCGTCGCGCGCGCTTCCAGCACCGTCTCCTCCGCCATCGCCTTCTCCAGCCCCGCAAGGCTCGAGAGCGCCTTTTTGTTTTCATAAGTATGGATCAGGGTTCCTTCGGGAAAAAAGTCATTCATATTCTGCCTCCGGCACATCGTTTTCTTTTTTGTTCATTCTATGTGCATTTCCTTGGCATTATGACCTTCCCGCATCGCAGACAAAAGCTTGCGCTCTCTTCCGACGACGGCTCTGACCCTCAGCGTCGACCGACCGTCCCAAAAAAAGGCCGAAGCATCGCCCGCCACCCGCGTGAGCGCCTCTGCCGCATCGGCGGCACTCAAAAAAACGATCCGCAGCTCCATACCGCCCTCCTTTGTTGGTATGATATGCGTAAAAGCCGCTTTTTTTACAAAAAAAGCACGGAATTCTCCGTGCTTTCAGTGTGCTAAGGAAAAAACGAAAACCTTCATCGCGCCGCTTTTCTTTAAGATCCTTGCCGCCTCGCGTACGCTCGAGCCCGTTGTGACAATATCGTCAACCAAAAGAATACTCTCGCCCTGCAAAGTCTCGGTTGCTTCAAAAACGCCCCTTACGTTCCGTTCGCGCTGCTCTCCGTGGGTCTTGTGCTGAGGAAGGGAAAATCCGCGCCGACTCAGTAGCGTCCGACAGGGGATGCCAAGCTGCTTTGACAGCTCCTCGGCAATGAGTTGCGCCTGATCCTGTCCGTGCTCCAAAATGCCCTGACGCCGTCTCGGACAGTAGGTAATCAGATCGACCTC
>JAZRZQ010000004.1:0-28849 GCA_045601445.1 Eubacteriales bacterium
TTCAAAGATATAACGTGTTTGATCGTGGGTGAGGCGACTGCCTTCGATGTGATTGGAGTTGTAGGTCAGTTCAATCTGTATTTTATGATAAATTCCGCCGTGGGTCTGACTGCGCTTTTCCTCTTTCAGAATATCGAGCAATGTCTGCGGAACTGGCTTACTTTTATTACTTCTTTCGGGTTTCTCTGCATTTTCGGGAATATTCCAAGTCTTGCCCGTAAGGAAAGCACCGGGGACACGACCGGCAGCACAATAATTCCGAACGCTACGCTCGGATGTATTCCAAAGTAAAGCGACCTCTTTAACGGATAAATATTTCATATATAGACCTCCAAATTTACTGCTATTAGTATACCACAATATCGGCAAAATGTCAATGAAGATAAAATGACATTTGTTTGTATTTTTGCCGATAACGGCATTTTTATTCTGTCCGTTGATTAGACAACACGATTTTGTGTGTTGTATGCCTCAACCGGTGCTTTTTATTGCACTGCCAAAGAGGTGATTTTGGTGTAAAAATGGGCGTAGTTCTACGAAAAATTCTAATAGACTTTTCCAAAAATCCATTAGAACTCGGCAAAATCGGAGAAGACTTTTAGACCTTGATTTTCACTGTGTTTTTTGATATAATAACCGAAAGAGCCCTGAAAACATCGGGGTTTTCGGGGTTCTCGCTATTGCCGTTATCTTCCGTTAAATTCCGCCAAGTTCGTTTTTTGACACTTGACTCGAAATCAGTTTGTGGGAAACCACACGAGGGTTCGAATCCCTCCCTCTGCGCCAAATCAGACCGTAGTTCTCACGAATTGCGGTCTTTCTTTTACATTATTTCAGTTCGATAAATCTGTGTTTGTAGGGTTAAAAGGAGTTTGAAATATGGAAATAACTTATCCACAAAAAAGTGAACGCTATATGAAATACAGTTCGATACTGTTTTCAATGGGTTTTTTAGAAGCCAAGCAAAAAGCCGGTCACTTCTTCCGTCAATGTACTGAGCAAACCGCTTTTGTTGTTAACTTTGAAGATGATGATGAGAACTGTATTACCATATTGTATGGGTTTGCCTCTACTGCATATATGGTAGGTGATGAAGAATGGTTTGCAAATCATGGTTCTTGTATTGAGGATTGCCAAGTTCGAAATATACTATGTGTATGGGATAATGAAAGCGAAGCTGAAGCAAAAAAAGAGCATTTCAGATTTTTATGAGCAATACAAAAATCACTCTAAGGATGAAATTCTGGCTGTAAAAAAAGAAAGACAAAGAGTATTTCTCGATTATTTTACTCGCGTTTTTAAACCGCTTGGTTTTAAGAAAAAAGGAGCAAAATGGACAAAAGCGTTGGCAAATGGAAAGGCGATTACGTTTGATGCTCAAAAATCAGCATTTTCCGATCAGTATTATTTCAATGTCACAGTACACGATGCATCAAATTTGTACGCAATACATTCTTACGAACGAGTTGAGATGTATGGCAGAGGGATATATAATTGGCAGTTGATGACAAAAGAACAAATTGATAATTTAATTCAATATGCTTTAAAGAACAATATTGAACCAAAATTGGTTTAAGCAAATACATTAATTGTTTATGTGTGAATATAAAATATATGTTTCGCGTACGAAACGATATTAACAAGGGCTGACCGCACGGTCAGCCCTTTCCTTATGCTCTTCTCACCCCGGCGCCCGACTCTTGCCGCGTCGGTTTTGGTTTTTTCATAAAAATAAGGCCAGTATCCTTGCGGGTACTTGGCCTTATTTTGCTTTTTGTCTTCTTATTTGAGGATCTTGCAGTAATCCAGAATGGAAAGCACGATGCCGATGAGAAGATACAGGTCGATCACGTAGCCGATGATGCTCATTACCAGACCTAAGATCGCGCCGACGACGGGGATCCATCCGAGCACGTGCCCGATCAGAGAGAATACGACGCCGACGACAATGCCTACCAGAATGTGAATGAGAATGTTAATGACCAGAGCGGCGACGTCCTTCTTTTCTTTGAGCGAAAACGGGAAGAATTTTTTGAGCTGATCCATAAATCATACTCCTTTCCATAAATTGCTTGTATTATAGCATAAGGGGTAGGATTTGTCTATGTTTTTAAGAAAAAAATGAAAAATCTTGCTTTTTGCCGACTCGCGTGCTATGATAGGCAAAAAGAAAAAGGGGAGGGGAAGAGATGACGAGCCTTCATCGCAAAACGCATCTGATGAGCGCCGTGATGCCCGCGCTTTTCGTGGGCGTGGTCAGCGGTGCGCTGTCGGCTGTTGCCGTCACGCTGTTTAAATTCTGTGCGGAACGGGCCGTGTCCCTTTCTTCGCTGTTGTACTCGCTCTGTCGCGAGCGGCTTTGGCTTCTTTTGCCCGTGGCGTTTTTGAGCTTTGCCTTCGCCGCGTTTCTCTCCCGTCTCTACCGCGCCCTGCCCGATCTTCGCGGCGGCGGCATCCCCGCGACCATCGGCACGCTTCGCGGTCTGTTCTCCTTCCCTTGGTGGAAAACCGTGATCGGGACCTTTTCCCTTTCGCTGATCTCGTTTTTGCTCGGCATCCCGCTCGGGACGGAGGGCCCCTCGGTGCAGATGGGCTGCGGCATCGGCTCGGGCGTCGCAAGGCTTCTGCCGAAGCGCCATCGCGCTTGGGAGCGCTTTGCCATGACGGGCGGCGCCTCTGCGGGCTTCAGCGTGGCCACGGGCGCGCCGATCTCGGGCATTTTGTTCTCCATTGAGGAGGCGCATCAGCGCATTTCTCCGCTGATCGTTCTGGTCTCGATCTCCTCGGTGATGTCGGCCCAAACGGTCTCCGTGTTGCTCTCCGAGCCGCTCGGGGTCTCTACCTCGCTGTTTTCCGTGTCGCATCTTCCCGTGCTTTCTCTTTCGCAGTTTGCCGTTCCGCTGACCGTCGGCCTGCTCTTGGGGCTGTTTGCCGTCGCCTTTTTGCTCTTTTATCGGGCGATGGGCTCCTTTTGGGATCGGCTGTCGCGCTTGCCCAAGAGCCTTCCTCTGTTCGGGATGATCCTTCTCGTCCTGGTTGCGGGCGTCTTCTTTCCCGAGGCGATCGGAACGGGACACCATCTGGTTTTGTCCTTCTACGAAGCCGTTCCATCCTTGGGTGTGCTGATTTTGATCGTTTTGCTTCGCTCGCTTCTGACCGTCGGGGCCAATACCGCGGGGTTGACCGGAGGCGTCTTTTTGCCCCTGCTTGCCATTGCCGCGGGGGTCGGCGCGCTTCTCGTGCCGCTGTTTGATCCCGCCCTTGCGCCGCTTGTCATCTCTCTGGGCATTTGCGGCGGCATTGCAGGACTGATGCAAATGCCTCTGACCGCCATTTTGTTTTCCGTGGAGGCGCTCGGCTGCGGCGAAAACCTCCTGCCCGTCATTCTGACGGCCTCGATCGCCTATATCACGCCCGTGCTCTTCGGGCTGGAATCGACCAACGAGCAGGTTTTGGAGCGTCGCAAGAAGCGCTTGTTTGCATCTGAAGCGGAAAGCGGAGAGCTGACCGTTCTGATCGCCCCCGCCTCCTTCGCCGTCGGCAAGGAGCTCAGGGACATCTTCTGGCCGAACGGCGTGTTCGTCGAATCGGTGCACGGAGAAAGAAAGAGCCATCTGCTCGGCGAAAACGACCGTCTGATCCTGCGCTACACCACCCACGACAAGAAAAAGCTCCTGCAGGAGCTGCAAGCGATCACGGGAGATCAAAATCTGATATAAAAAACGGCCTTGTGCGTTTTGCACAAGGCCGTGTTTTTTTGTATTCAGCTTGCCAGATATTGGGTTGCGGGCAGATCGGAGATACAGCGGATCTTGCCGTTTTTCATTTCAAAAACGCTGATGGAAGAGCCTGCGACGTAAACGAAGTCCTTGGGGACCCACTTACCTTCCTTTTGCTCGCAGAAGTAGCGGTTACGACTGTTGGCGGCGGCATCGGCCAAATTCAGGCGGAACCAGTCGCTGTCCCAAAAAACGATTTCCGGCTGAACGGTGTAGTAGATCTCCTTGGTTGCACCGCCGCCGTAGCCGTGGTGGAGGGTGTTGACGAGCTGGCTCTTCAGGGCCGTGCCGTACCAGAGCTCCAGCGCATTCTCACACCAAGTGCCGCCCGAGCTTGTGCCGTTGACGGGGTGATCGGACGTGATGAGTGCAGACGCTCCACAATTCGTTTCCATACGGAACACGAGGCTCGTGCCGTTGATGTTACAGATGCGCCCGTTGTTGGCCGCCAGATAATCCTCCTGCGTGTAGAGGAAGCGGAGCGAGACATTGGCGTAGGAGAGCAGATTGCCCGTGTGGGGACGGACGTGGCGTGCGCCGGGGTAGTGGTTTTTCATCGCATCGACGATCTTGACCTGCTCGTTCCAGGTAGCGGCCTTGATGGTGCTCTGATCGCTGAAATTATAAACGAATTCCTTGACCGTAATGCTCGGGTCTGTGCCGTATTTTTTGGCAAATTCCAAGAAGCCGCGGTAATGGTCGGTGTGGGGGTGGGTGATGATCCAGGCGGCGATGACGATGTGATTGGGATCGGGCGCCTGCTTTTTGAGCGTGGCGTAGAGTCGGGGCGCGGTCTGCGTTTCGGCGCTGTCGATGATAATGAACGAGCCGTCTGCCAAGCGAGTCAGAAAGCACATATCGTTTTCCTGCTCGTAGTCGGCCGAGGGATCGGTGATCTTGGTGATGTCCTCGCTGCCGATCTGGGTGATGAGCGTGTCGACCTTGGCGCTCGCGGGATCAAAGCTGTGGGACTTGGGCGGGAGCGTGGCCTTGTCGGCGGCCTCGCGAATGACGAAGGTTCTGCCGTTTAAGCCCGTGTGTCGGCTCAGAGTCAGCACCTCTGTCTGTGAGGTGTAGATGGCAAATTCGTTTTTCAATTCCGCACCTGCGGCGTTTTTGCCGTTCCACGAATCGGACAAATACTTCTCAAAGCCGAGCAGAAGGAGCTTTTTGCCGTACGCTTCCCATTGGGCGTCGGTCACGGACTGATAGACGTGCTCGGTGCCGTTGCCGGTTTTGTAGATGCCCTTCAAGCGATCGTTCATACGCGGGAGCGACTCGATCAGCTCACCGATTTCGATTTTTTCTTCCTCGGTGTTCGGCTCGGTCGTGGTCTCTTCGGTTTTTGCCTCTTCGGTCGTGGTCTCTTCTGCCTTTGGCTTTGTCGTCATCGTTTGATCCTCCGTTTGATCGTTTCCTGTCGTTTGTGTCGGCAGAGCGGGCGAGCAGGCCGTGGCGAAAAGAAGCATTCCCGCTAAGAGAAAAAGAGTGATGCGTTTCATCGTCGGGTCCTTTCTTCGTTCCGTCTTTTTGTCAGGCGACGGCAAAATAGATCAGCACCAGCGCGCCGAGCGCAATGCGATACCAGCCAAAGGCCGCGAAGGAGCGCTTCTTGATAAAACTCATCAAAAAGCGGATCACCGCGAGGCTGGTCACGAAGGCGGACACACAGCCGATGCCCAAAACGATCAGCTCGGGGGCGGTAAAGGCCAAGCCGAATTTTAACAGCTTGAGAAGGGAATAGCCCGCCATCACGGGGACGGCGAGGAAAAAGGTGAATTCTGCGGCGGCCACGCGGGACACGCCGATCAGAAGCGCGCCGATGATGGTCGAGCCGGAGCGGGAGGTGCCGGGGATGATGGAAAGCACCTGAAACAGACCGATCAGAAGCGCATCGCGATAGCCGATCTCTCCCAATTCCTTCACGCGCGCCTCGCGCGGCGCTTTGGGGTTTTCCACGACAAGAAAGACGATGCCGTAAACGATCAGCGCCAAGGCGATGACGGTCGGCGTGTGCAGATGCTCGTCGATCCAGTCGTCAAACAACAGCGTGACGATCGCACCGGGAATGCAAGCGACCACCACCTTAAACCAAAGGGAAAAAACGTCCTTGCGGATCGGGCTTTTCGTTTTGTCGGAAAATTGGAAGGGGAACATTTTGTCCCAAAACAGAATCAGGACCGCAAGGATCGCTCCGAGCTGGATGACGATGAAGAACACTTCCTTGAATTCCTCACTCTGCTCCAGCCTGAAAAACTCGTCTACCAGAAGCATGTGGCCGGTGCTGCTGATGGGCAGCCACTCGGTAATGCCCTCAACGATGCCGAGAAACAGCACCTTGAGCCACTCGATGAATTGAAGCATATCATACTCCTTTTTTTGGCATTCTATGCCTTGTTTTTTCATTCTAACACAAAAAGAAAGCATTGACAAGAGCAAAATTCGGCGTTATAATACCGAGTAAGGAACAAGCAAAGGGAATCCGTGCATCCACAGAGAGGCGGCATTCGGTGCAAGCCGCCGTTCACGCTCTTTTTGTACCGTCCTTCTCGGTCCCGCAGGAAATGGCGGCGCGTCTCGGCGAAAAGAGAAAACGAAGAGCAGACCCTGCGTCTGAATTCGGGTGGAACCGTGGGATTTTTCTCACCCCGAAAGCATCTTGCTTTCACGGGGTGTTTTTTTATTGCCCCGAACGTAAACTAAGGAGGATTTATCAATGAAAGTGATCTGTGCCGACGGCAGCATCCGCGAGGATCTGACTCCCGAGGAAGAGCTGCACGTCATCCGTCATACCGCCGCACACGTTTGCGCGCAGGCCATCAAGCGCTTGCATCCGCAGGCCGATTTTGCCTTCGGCCCCGCTACCGAAAAGGGCTTTTTCTACGACGTGGATCTCGGAGAGGAAAAGCTGACCGACGAGGACCTTCTTGCCATTGAGGAGGAGATGCGTCGCATCGTCAAGGAAAATCTTCCCATCAAGCCGTTTATTCTCCCTCGCGAGGAGGCGATCGCTCTGATGGAAGAAAGACAGGAGAAATACAAGGTCGAGCACATCGGCGATCTGGATGAATCCGCCCCCATCAGCTTCTATCAGCAGGGCGAATACATTGATATGTGCGTCGGCCCGCACCTGACCTACACCAAGGCGCTCAAGGCCTTCAAGATCACCCAGCAGTCGGGCGCTTATTGGAAAAACGACAAAAACAACAAGATGCTCACCCGTATCAACGGCATCGCTTTCCGCACCACGCAGGAGATGGACGAGTATCTGAAATTGATGGAAGAGGCCGAAAAGCGCGACCACCGTCGCATCGGCAAGGATATGGGGCTGTTTATGCTTTGCGAGGAAGGCCCCGGCTTCCCCTTCTTCCTGCCCCGCGGCACGGCGCTGAAGAACGCGCTGATCGACTATTGGCGTGAAATTCACTACCGCGATCATTACGTCGAGGTCTCTACCCCGATGATTATGAACCGCGCCCTCTGGGAAACCAGCGGCCATTGGGATCATTATAAGGACAATATGTACTCCACCACCATCGACGAGGAGACCTATTGCATCAAGCCGATGAACTGCCCCGGCGGCGTGATGGTCTATCGCTCTCAGCCCCACTCCTACCGCGATCTGCCGATCCGTATGGGCGAGCTGGGTCTGGTTCACCGCCACGAGCTTCGCGGCGCTCTGCACGGCCTGTTCCGCGTGCGTTGCTTCACGCAGGACGACGCTCATATCTTTATGCGTCCCGATCAGATCACCGACGAGATTATGGGCGTGGTCGCTCTGATTAACGAGGTCTACACCAAATTCGGCTTTAAGTATTTCATCGAGCTGTCCACCCGTCCCGAAGATTCGATGGGCAGCGACGAGGATTGGGAAGAGGCAACGAACGGCCTGAAGGGCGCACTCGAAAAGCTCGGCCTTGACTACGTCATCAACGAGGGCGACGGCGCCTTCTACGGCCCGAAGATCGACTTCCACCTCGAGGACAGCCTCGGCAGAAGCTGGCAATGCGGTACGATCCAGCTTGACTTCCAGATGCCCATCAACTTCGGCCTCGAGTACGTTGACGAGACCGGCGCGAAGAAGAAGCCCATTATGATCCACCGCGTCTGCTTCGGCTCGATCGAGCGCTTCATCGGTATCCTGACCGAGCATTTCGCAGGCAAATTCCCGACGTGGCTTGCACCCGTTCAGGTCAAGGTGCTTCCCGTTTCCGAAAAGAGCATGGAGTATTCCGCCGAGGTCTACCGCGCCATCCGCGCCGCAGGCATCCGCTGTGAATTGGACGAGAGAAACGAGAAGATCGGCTACAAGATCCGTGAGGCACAGACCGTGGATCGCGTTCCCTATATGCTCATTCTCGGCGGCAAGGAAGTTGAGGAAGGAACTGTGTCCGTCAGAAACCGCGACACGGGCGCAACCGAAACGATGTCGCTGGAGGACTTCCTTTCCAAGATCGGCGAGGAGATCCGCACTCGCAAATAAAAAACGAAAAAAGATGCTTCTCTCGAAGCATCTTTTTTCGTTTCAGCCGAGCAGAAGGCATAGCGGCCAATACAGCATAGGGATGGTGAAAATGGAAAGCAGGGTCGAGCCCATCGTAAAGGCCACGGCACTTTCGGTATCGCCTTGGTAGAGATCCGCAAAGGTCGGCGCGAGCCCCGCCGTGGGCATCGAGAAGGCGAGAAACACACCAAGGATGAGATGGTCGGAAATGAGCGTGGGGTGAAGCGGGCGGCACAGCAGGAGAAGCGCGGTGACGGCGGCAGGGAAGGCGATCAGCTTCCAGAAGGAGGCGTAGTACATCGTTTTGTTGACAAAGAGCGAGGGGATCCTCACCCCCGCGAGCTTGATGCCGAGAATGGTCATCGAAAGCGGCGTGACGATGTTGCTGAAATGGGTCGAAAAGCTTGTCAGCTCGGGGATGGCCTCAGTCACGCCGAGTCCCTTGCAGGCAATGCCCGCCAAAAACGCAAGCAGAACGGGGTTTTTCAAAAGAGACCACAAGCTCACGCCGCTTTTCTTTCCCGAAACCAGAAAAACGCCGAGGGTATACATCATCAGATTGGAGATGATGTTTAATAGGATCAGAACCGTCATCACGGGGCTGGACGCACCGAACACCGCCATTCCGAGCGGAATGCCGAGAAAGCCGTTGTTGGAAAAGACGGAGCAGAAGCGAAGCATTCCGCGCGTCCTTTCGTTTTTCTCGCACGCCGAGAGCGGTGCGGAGATCAAAAACATCAGCGCCGTATACGCTACGCCGATCAGGATCACAAAGCCCGCGAGCAGAAGAAAGCTCTTATCAAAACGGATGCTGCCCACCGTTCCCGAAAAAATGAGAAACGGCATGCCGACCTGCATCAAAAGCTTGGAAAGAACGCCCGATTGCTCGGCGGAAAGGACGTTTCGCTTGACCAGAAGAAAGCCCGGCAGGGCGAGACAAACGAACAGAAGCACGTTTCGAAGCATAATGAAAAACGCATCCATGGAAAACTCCTTGTTTGACTTGATGCTTCATTTTACCATATTTTCTGTCCCTATGCAAGCCCCGACTTTCTGTTTTCGGTGAAAAAATGGACGCAGGCGCGGCTGTTGCCGCGCCTGCGTGTGGTTTTTCGGGAGCATCGAACGGGCGATGCTTCCCGAGTCATTCTATGCGATTGAACCCTTAGACATTCCCGCCCTTGCAAAGCGCCTTGAGAAGCGCGCGACAGCCGAGCATCACGTCCTCGTAGGTTTCCTCGAAATTACCCGTCCACCACGGGTCGGCAATATCGCGATCCAGCCCCGCCCATTCGAGAAGAAAGCTGACCTTGTGTCCGTTTTGGCCGAGAAAGGGGGCAAGGCCGCGTCGGTTGAGCCGATCCATTACGATAATATAGTCCGCCCCATCGCACTCCTCTCGGGTGATCTGCTGAGCGAATTTCCCCTTGGTGGAGATGCCGAGTCGGGACAGCACCTCGCGCGTCCCCGGATGCACGGGATTGCCTAACTCCTCGCGGCTCGTGGCGCGGGAGATGACCGAAAAGCGATCGGCACAGCCCTCGGCCTCGGCCAAATGCCGAAACAGAAATTCCGCCATGGTACTGCGGCAAATGTTGCCGTGGCAGACGAAGATTACGGATTTTGCCCGCTGCATCAGATCACGCGGATGCCGAGGATGCCGCAAAGGTCACGCAGACGGCGGGTCTGATCCCCGTAGGAGATGATGTAGTGCTGGCACATCACGTTTTGCGTAAAGTGCTCGGTGTCCTCCAGCAGAATCTCAAGTCCGGGCAGCTGCGGTGCGGGCTGAGTCCAGCCGCATTCCTCCCAGCGACGGGCGCGCACGCCGCGACCCTTGACCAGATGCAGGCCGTAGCTTCCGTTTTCGCAGAACAGACGGCAAAGGGTGATCTCGCCTTCCTTGACGTCGGACACGTTGAGGATGCCCTCGTTCAATTCACCGAAGGCGGCGGGCATCACGCGCGTCTGTCCCTCGGTGATCTCGGCGGGAACGTAGTCGGGCACGCCCGCCAGCACGCGATCCTCAAAAAATTCGTAAAATTCGAGATAAGCGCCGCATTGACCCGTCAGCGCGCGCACCATCAGCTGGGTGACGTTGCCGAGCGAATCGTTTTCGGGGGTGGTGGAAACGCCTGCGGCATCGCTGAGCAGCATCAAAATCGGCGCGGGCGGGAAGCCGAGCAGCTTTTTCATACCGTCCACGTCCTTCAGGGAGATCGCACGGTAGCCGCGCTCGTCGATGATCTGCTTGATGGCAAGATAGTAGCCGGCCGCCAAGCGCTTGCTTTCGGTCTTTGCTTCCTTCAGGAAGTGCCAGCGGGACATTTCCTCGGCGATCACGCGATCCTTTTCCTCGGTCGTGATCTTCTCGTAGCGCTGCTGAACTTCCAGCATCTCAAAGGTCTCGATCTCAGGGCCGACCACGCGCTTTAAGCTCGGGCCGTCGTAGAGCGTGCCGTAGAGATTCATATCGCGGTAGCCTGCCATACCGATCTTGGCCGAGCGCAGGCTTTTTGCCGCAGAGGCGGCAATGCAGTAATCCGCCACGCGCGCCGCACAGCTTTCCTTTCCGATGATGTCGTAGAGATAGGTAAAGGTATAGCCCAGATCGGCAAAGGTCTTGCGAAGGGCGCTGGTGCCTGCCTGATCGGCCGTAGTGACAAGGCGGCCGTCCGCTTCGATCCAGCCGCAAAGGCCCCAGAGGACCATTGGCTTTTCACGGAATCTCTCGCACACCTTCACGACCGCGTGAGTGGGGATCCAGCCGGCAATGCAAAGCACGAGGCAGTCGAAGTCCTTGCCGGAAAGCGCCTCGATCGCCGCGTTGACGTCGCGCTCGGCGCTGTCGTCGCTGACGGGGTAGACGCTGATCGGATCAAGGCCAAGGGCTTTTAATTCCGCTTCGGCCTTTTGACATTTTTTCACGATAATCTCCTTGGGGGTGTTGACTTCTCCGAAGCCAACGAAGGCTGCTTTCGTCATCATTTTTCTCCTCCGAACAGTTGATTGATTTCTTTTAAGGTGTAGCGAACGTACAGATCTCCGCCCTCGTGGCCGATCTGACCGCTGCTGACGTAGGCGCTGTAGTGTCCTGCCTTTTCCGCCTTTTCGGTCGGCAGGTAGCCGAGCGAGCCGCCCGTGAGCTGGGCGATGAAGGTCTGCGAGGCGGCGCTTCTTGCCTTGATGTAGTTTCCGTAATCCAGAAAGAGCTCAAAGGGATTGGTGCAGATGGCGATCTCTCCCAAGCGGATCACGTGCGTTTCGATCGGCACGGTCTCCACGGTCTGCTGCAGACGGAAACGGAGAATGTTGCCCGCGAATACGTGGATTCTGGCGGTGTCCTCGTAGGTGAAGCTGTCCTTGTGGCTGTTTTCGGCCACGTACGCCTTGATGGAGGCGACGGACTCGTCGTAGTCCTTTTGCGTCACCTTGCGAAGCGGCAGATCCCAGGTGAGCGCTTTGTGCGTGAAGGGAACGTCGCTGTGGTATTCCTCGATCTCTTCCAGCACCGAAAGGATTTCATTGGCGATGCGCTTTCCGACGCGATTGCATCCGCGCACGTCGTACATCGAGGGATCGGCCTTGCGGGGCAGGGGATTGGGACGGGAAACGTTGGGATCGTCGATCGGCTCCTCGGGCTGAACCCAGCGAACCAGATCGCGCGGGCATTGGTCACCCGCCGCACCGCAAAGGGAGAGAAGACAGATCTCTTCTCCGAGCGCCTTTCTCAGCTCCGCCTTGGTTCTTCCCCAGAAGTCGGCGGAAATGAAGCTGCGCTGCTCGAGGATCTGCGCGGGACAGCAGAGGTTGGCGACCACGCCCGTCAGGCGCTTTTTTTTGTCAAAGGTGTAGAGAAGCTCGATGCCGGAGTCGTTGCCGCCCTCGAGCGAAACGAAGTCGGCACGGTTGGTATCGCCCCACATCTGCGCCGAGCCGTCACGGTAGCTCACGCGGCGGCACATTCCGACGGCCGCTCTGCCGAATTCGTTGGCAAAATAGGCGTCCTCGAGCTTATCCCAAGCCTCGATGGCCGCCGTTGCGGCGCGCTCGGCCACGAGCCGTGCACCTTCCTCGGGGGTGAAAATGTCCTCGTCGGTGCTGGCGTGTGCCACGTAAGGCTTGCTGTCGGGTGCAAAGTCCTTGAGAACCTGCGTGGCGGGCGAAAAGCCGCTGCCGCCGGCGACGTTGATTCTGGTGTTGATGGAAGTGTGCGTGTGGGTGGCGGAAAAGACGAGCTTTTTCGGGTCGCACTTGCCGCCTCTCTTGACGTACTCCTCGCGGATCATCTCAATCACGTCCGATCCGATGTTAATAATGTCCAGCGAAACGAGAATCGCCTCGTCGCTTTCACTGCGGATGGCCAGTGCCGTCGCGGTGACGGGAGATTCGACGTATTGACTGATGCGTTCAAAAAACTGCCCCGAAAGCGGGACTTTTTTATCGGGAACAAGGCTTGCCTCGCCCCAACCGATCTGAATGGAACTCATATCTCTCTCCTTGCCGTTTTTTTGTGGTCTTTTTCTTATCGTAACACAACAGGGGATGGGATTTCAAGAAAACAGTCATCGAAACATTTTCGAAAATGGTTGACCGCGACTCAGCACGGCGGTATAATGAAAAAAGAAGGAGGGGAGCGTATGACGATGAGAGAGCTGGCAAAGCTTGCCAACGTTTCGGTTTCCACGGTTTCCAAGGCGTTTCACGATGCGCCCGACATCAGCGCCGAAACGCGGGAGCTGGTCTTTTCGGTCGCCAAGCAGTACGGCTGCTACGGAAAATTTTACAAAGGAAAATTTTACAAAAAGGTCATTGCACTGATCTGCCCCGAATTAAAAAGCGAGTTTTATTTAGCGTACGTGCAGACGATGAAGCAGCTCGTGGAGCGCTTCGACGGGATCACCGTCATCTCCGAGGACGGCTTTTCCGATGCCCGTCAGGCGGAACTGATCGACTACTACGCCTCGTATCTGCAGGTGGACGGTGTGGTCGTCCTTCAGCTTCGTCAGCCCTTGAAAAAGGGCTACGAGGTGCCGATCGTCTCGATTCTGTCCTCGCCCGACCCCCACGTCGACACCGTCAGCGTCAATTTGAAAACGCCCGTGTTTGAGATGGTGCGCGAATTAAAGCGCCTCGGACACGAGAGCATTGCCTTTCTCGGGGAGCGCAATACCGCCTACAAGGCGAAGCTCTTTTGCGAGGCGATGCAGGCCGAGGCACTCTCGCCCGAGCTTGTCGTGGAAAGTTCCCTTCGCTTCGAGCAGGCCGGTGCGGACGGCGCCGAGCGTCTGATGGCAACCAAAAAACCGTTCAGCGCGGTAATTTGTGCTTACGATTACATTGCCATCGGTGCGATACGCCGATTCAAGCAGGGCGGCCTGAGAGTTCCCGCGGACGTGTCCGTTTTGGGGATGGACAACATCGGCTTTGCCGCAGGAGAAGAGTTTTCTCTTTCCACCGTCGATACCGACGCGGCCGAGGTCTGTCGGATCGCGTGGGAGATCCTGATGAAAAAGCAAAGCAGCCGCCATTTTCGGTCCACGCAAAACGTGACCGTCACGGGGCGGGTCATCTGGCGGGACAGCACCTGCGCGAGGACGTAAAAAAAGACCCGAACGGGCCTTTTTTCGGTCATTTTGTCAGCATTTTTTCCAGCTGTGCGGGGCTGTCGGCAAACGCCGTCGCGCCGGCCTTTTCCAATTCGTCACGGTCACGGAAGCCCCAGGTAACGGCAATGCAGGCGACTCCCGCCGCCTTGGACGTTTCCACGTCCACCTCGGAATCCCCGACGTAGACGCATTCGCTCGGCTCGGCGCCAAGCTGCTTCATCGCCCAAAACAGACTGTCGGGCGCGGGCTTTTTGGGGATTCCCTCCGCTTCGCGCTCGCCTGCGGAGAGTGTAATGAGAGGGAAATGCTCCCGCACCAGAGCCTGAACGGCACTGTCGTGCTTGTTGGACAGCACGGCAAGACGGATCCCCTTCTCACAGAGGGTGGTTAGCATCGGCAGAATTCCGTCGTAGGGGCGGGTCTTGTCGTTTGCGTGAAGGGCGTAGTGCGAACGGAAAAAGGCAAGCGCCTTTTCGTGAGCATCCTTTTGCCCCTCGGGAAGGGCGCGGTAGATCAGATTGGAAACACCGTTTCCGACGAACGCGCGGATCTCGTCGCGGCTTCGTTTCGGAAAGGAAAAATGCGTCAGCGTGACGTTGACGGAATCGAACAGATCGTCGAGCGTGTCGAGCAGCGTCCCGTCCAAATCAAATAAAACGGCTTTCATGATACCCTCCTTGCCTTTCTGACCAATAGAATATCACGCTTTCCCCCAAAAGGCAAGCCCGAGGTTTCATATTCGGTTGAAAAAAGCTTGCTATACTCGAAAAAAACGGTGTTTTGTCGAAAGGAGACTTACTTATGTTTCGAATCCTTGTGGTAGAGGACGATCCTCACACCCGCTTGCTGTTCGGGAAAATTCTCGAAAGAAACGGCTATCTGCCTCTGCTTGCTACCGACGGTGAGGATGCACTCGAGCAAATGGATCACCATCACGTCGATCTTGTCGTTCTGGACGTAATGATGCCGCGGATGGACGGCTTTGAATTTGCGCGTACCCTGCGTCAGGCGGGAAGCACCGTCCCGATCCTGATGGTCACGGCGAAGGACAGCCGCTTTGACAAGCGCGAGGGCTTTTTGGTCGGCACGGACGATTATATGACAAAGCCCGTGGACGAGGAAGAGATGCTCCTTCGCATCGCGGCTCTGCTTCGCCGCAGCAGCATCAATTCGTCCCACCGCATCGAGATCGGCTCGACCGTTCTGGATTACGATTCCTTCACCGTCACCACGGCAGGGGAGAGCATCCTTTTGCCGCAGAAGGAATTTATGCTGCTCTTTCAGCTTCTTTCCTATCAAAACAAGATCTTTACCCGCCGTCAGCTGATGGACGAGATCTGGAGCTTTGACAGCGAAAGTGACGAGCGCACCGTGGACGTGCATATTCATCGTCTGCGCGACCGATTTGAAAACAATCCCGATTTTGAGATCGTCACCATTCGCGGATTAGGATATAAGGCAGGAAAGAAGAATGGCTAAACACAGACCCTACCGATTCCGAAACCTCATCAGCCTCTTTGTTTGCGTGGTGATGCTCCTCTCGGGCTTTCTGACCATCGTGACCTTTATCATCCTTCGAGGCTTGCGAGTTCTGCCGGCTCCTCTTTTTGCCACGGTTTGGATGCCTGCCGTCGCGATCCTGACTGCCAACATCGTCGGCTCGGTAGCCAACTACTTTTTCGTGCCGAAGATCGTGCGCCCCATCGAATCGCTCATCGAAGGCACGCGAAAGGTCGCGGGCGGGGATTTTTCCGTGCGTGTGGAATCCGAGAGTCTGGTCGGTGAGGTCAGGGAGCTGGCGGACAGCTTCAACACAATGACCAAGGAGCTTGGCAACACCGAGATCTTCCGAAGCGATTTCATCCGCAGCTTTTCCCACGAATTCAAAACGCCCATCGTCTCGATCCGAGGCTTTGCCAAGCAGCTCAAATACGAGGATCTGACGAGCGAGGAGCGGGCGCAGTATTGCGATATCATCATCGCCGAATCCGAGCGGCTGACCAATATGGCGGAGAACATTCTTCTGCTCTCCCGCTACGAAAACCAGACCATTCCTCCCGAAAAGAAGGAATACCGCCTCGACGAGCAGCTTCGCGACTGTATGATCCTCTTGGAGCGCCAATGGGAGAAAAAGAATCTGACGCTTTCGGCGGATCTGCAGGAGATCTGCGTTGTGCAAAACAGCGAAATGCTCCACCACGTCTGGATCAATCTAATCAGCAACGCCATCAAATTTACGCCCGAGGGCGGCAGGATCGACGTTCGGGCCACGCAGAACGAGGACAGCGTCGCGGTCGTCGTGCGGGATTCGGGCATCGGAATGACAAGCGAGGAAATGCGGCATATCTTTGATAAATGCTATCAGGTGGATCGCTCTCATTCGGGCAGCGGCAACGGACTCGGTCTTTGCATCGCCAAGCAGATCTGCCTGCTTTCGGGCGCGACGATCTCGGTGCGCTCCGAGAAGGGGAAGGGCTCGGCCTTTACCGTCGTGTTGCCCAAGCGATAAGACCGGATTGAAAAACGGAAGGGAGCAGCCTCCTTTCCGTTTTTTCTCACAATCTTTATGCTTTTTTCTCTTTTCAAGACGGGGCGGCTGTGATATAATCGGTAGGATTTTGATGTTGAAAAAAGTGAAAAAAAGGAAACGGAATGTTTAAAAAGCTTTTTGCTCCCGTCGATATGACAAAGGGGAGCGTCTGGAAGAGCATCGTCTCGTTTACGGTGCCCATGCTCATCGGCAATATCGCTCAACAGCTTTACAGCACGGTTGACACCATCGTCGTCGGTCGCTTTGCCGCCAACGGAGACAACGCCATTGCCGCTGTGGGAAGCGCCCTTCCCATTTTGAATATGCTGCTCGTTTTGTTCATCGGCATTTCGGCGGGCGCGAGTGTGATGGCCTCTCAGTATTTCGGCGCGAAAAACCGCGAAGCCCTGTCCCACACGGTCGGCACCTGCATCACCGTGACGGCGATCGCCTGCGTCGGTCTTGTGGCCGTCGCCACCCCCTTCATTCCGCCGATTCTGCGGCTTCTCAACACCCCCGAGAGCATTCTTGACGGTTGCATCTCGTATCTGACCATTTCGCTGATCGGCATTGCGGGAATGGCGTATTACAATATTTTAAGCGGCATCATCCGCGGTTTGGGCGATTCCGTTTCGGCGCTTTTGTATCTTTTGGTTGCCACGCTTGTCAATATCGTTTTGGATCTGTATTTTGTGATCGAGCTTCAAATGGACGTGGCGGGCGTTGCCCTTGCCACCGTGATCGCGCAGGCGATCTCGTCCGTGTTTTGCCTTGTCAAGCTCTCGAGAATGAAGGAGAATTTCGATTTCGGGTGGCGCTTTTTGAAGCCTCGCCGCGAATACGTTTCCTGCCTGATCCGCCTCGGCCTTCCCTCGGGGGCAACGCAAGCCATTATGGCCTCGGCGATGATCGTCGTGCAGTCTTTGACCAACTGCTTCGGTGAGCAGTTCATCGCCGCCAACGTGGTGGTGATGCGTGTCGACGGCTTTGCGATGATGCCGAACTTTTCCTTCGGTACGGCGCTGACCACCTTCGCGGGGCAAAACGTCGGCGCGCGGCGTTATGATCGCGTGGAAACGGGTGCCAAGCAGGGAACGCTTCTTGCCGTCGCCTGTTCTGCCGTCATCACCGGCATCATTCTCCTCTTCGGAAAGTCTCTGATGGGGGTCTTTACCGATACGGCGGAGCTGGTGGATCTGAGCTATTATTTGATGAAGATTCTCGCCGTCGGCTATATTGCCGTCGCGGTCACACAGAGCCTTTCGGGCATTATGCGCGGTGCGGGTGACACGATGACGCCGATGTGGATCTCCCTGATCTCCACCGTCGCCGTTCGCGTTCCCCTGGCCTACGCGCTCTCCTTTTTGACCCGAAGCGAGACTCTTGCCTACGGGCGAAGCGAGTGCATCCAGATCTCTCTTTTGACCTGCTGGGTGCTCGGCGCGGTGCTGACCTTCCTTTTCTACCGTCGCGGCGCGTGGAAGAAAAAAGCCATATAAGAAAAGCACGGATGATGCGTCATCCGTGCTTTTTGTATCTCCCCTCGCGGTAAAAGGTCCCTGCGGTGATCGGTGCGGCATAGCGCCGTCTTGCGGCAACCTGTGCGAGGGCACTTGTCATTTTGTCAATCGGGTTCTTTCTCGGAAGCAACACCCGATCGGCCCGAAAGCGGGCGGGGGCGGTGCGCTTGCAGGATGGCATGACCTGCAAGAGAGCCTTCGCGAATGCCTCTTTTGCTTTTTTGGCGTGGCGGTAGACGGTACGGACGGCAAAGCCCGTCGTCTCCGCGACCGTTTCGTAGGTCATCCCGAAAAGATAGTGCAGGGTCGAAAACTCCCGCAGAACCGGAGAGTCCATTTGCTCGATCGCTCCGGCCAGACGCTTGGCGTACGCCTCGCAAAGCCTGCGGCGGTGACGGATGCGCTCCTCAAGCTGTGTTTTTGTTAAAAACAGACGGCTCAGCGCGGGGTCATCGCTTGCCCCAAAGCGGGAGAGCAGGGTGCGGTAGCGCTCGCTTGTCACAAGCTTCAACGCCCGCTCGTCTTTTTCCAGCGCAAGCTGAAAAAAACGGTATCGGGTGACGTATTCGTCGAGCGTCACGCGTCCTCTCCCAACGCTCGGAAGGCGCTCTTTTCCTCGTTCCAGCTTCGCAATTCCTGCACCAGATTTTCGCAAAGCCACCCCAGCTCCTCCGACAGATCGGGCAAATATTCCTCAATCGCGCCGATCACCTCGCGCAGGCGCTCCAGCGCCCCGCGCAGACATCTCTCGCGGATCGTCATCGCATCAATTTTCAATGTGGATTCCTCCCTCCGTTTTCCTTTTTTCGTAATAATTTTTGTCTTTCGTTCGAACTGAGGGAATTATATCACGAAATTTCGTAATTGTCAAGATAAAAAGCGAAATATCGTTCGTATTTTTTGCAACTTTACGAATCTCCTTGCGCAAAAAAACACCTTGACCACGGTGTGACACCCTTACGGGTACAACGCCATAGCCAAGGTGCTTTGATTTTTTTTAATTAGCGATCCTCGGGCATTCTCCTGCCGCAATTTTCGTAGAGTGTCCAGATGGTCTCCATCGTGTCCACGGCCGAGGAGAGCGGCACGGGAGAGGGGAGAGAAACGCGGATCGCGCGGTAAAAGGCCGCGATGAGGATCTCGTGTCCCTTGCCCCAAACGGCCTTGCCCTTGTTCGTTCCGCTTTGGCTTTCGACGATGAGGCTGTCGTTGCAGTAGAGCTTGTCCCCCTCGGCGCGAAGGATCGCGTTGTCGCAGATCAGCTCCCACTCGACCCGACGGGAACGGCAGAAGGTGTTCGTGGCGTAAAACAGCGCCACGCGCTCCTCGGGAAACTTCAGGTAGAGATGCGCCGTGTCCTCGGTATCATTTTGCAGATTGCGGTAATTGGCGATCGTGCCCTTGATCTCATCGGGCTTTCCGAGAAAATAGAGCAAGAGATCGAGCGTGTGGATGGATTGATTCATCAGAACGCTTCCGCCCTCGGTGTCAATGCTGCCGCGCCACGGGCTTTCGCTGTAATAGGCGCCGCCTCGATCCCAGGTCACAAAGCCGCGCGCACCGCGGATGCGACCCACCTCGCCCGATTCGACCATGGCCTTGGCGGTTTGAACGGCGTTGATAAAGCGGTTTTGGAAACAGATGCACAAAAGAGCTGCCGATTCCTGTTCGGCCTTTTGCAGGTGTGAGAGCTGTGCGCGGTTGATGCACACGGGCTTTTCCATAAAAACGTGAATGTTCCGACCGAGGGCTTCAATGGCCATTTCGGCGTGCAGATGGTGAGGCGTGCAGATGTGAACCGCATCGGGACGCACGGTCTCGAGCATCTCGCGGTAATCGGTGTAAATGGGAAGAGACAGACCCATTTCCGAAAGCAGTGCCTCGGCGGCTGCGCGGTCGGTATCGCAGACGGCAACCAGAGGGCAGGGGGTCAGGCAGGACAGGGCGTGTACGTGGTTGCGACTGATGGCGCCGCAACCGATCAAAACCGTTTTCATAGTTATCTCCGTTTGTTTCTTAAAAAATCGGGGCTGCCGTGCGACAGCCCCGACAGGGTCAGTATAAGGCTTTTTTCTGAAAAAATCAATAGGTTCCGTCAAGATCCTGCGCTACGTCGGAAGCGACCGTGGCCTTGCGGCGGCTGGTGGCGACTCTCTTTTGCAGCTCGGCGTAGTATTCGTCACCGTCGATGGGCAGGGTGACCTCCTTGTTCGTCCAAGCGGACAGAAGCATCGCGTCGGCCAATTCCACGCCGTGGATGCCCTCTTCGCCGCGGGCGTAGAGAGGCTCGATGCCGAGAATGGCGTTACAAACGTTGGAAAGAATGCCGGCGTGCGCGGTGATCGGGCCGTCGGGCAGGATCTCCTCAACGGTGCAGGAGGGCTTTTTCATTCCGTTCGTGGTGGTGCGATTGTACTCTCTTTCATCCACCTCCAAACGGGTGAAGGTCAGCTTCTTGTCCTCGTAGATGATCTTGCCGCGCGTACCGGTGACCTCAAAGCGGTTTGTGCCGGGGCAGTCGGCGGTGGTGGTGATAAAGCAGCCCGTCGCGCCGTTTTCGTATTCGAAATAAGCGGTTACGTCGTCCTCGACCTCGATGTCGTGCCATTTTCCGAAGTGGCAGAAGGCGCGGACCTTCTTCGGGATCATACCCGTGATCCACCAGAACAGGTCGATGTTGTGGGGCGCCTGATTGAACAGCACGCCGCCGCCCTCGCCCGACCAGGTAGCACGCCAATCGCCGGAATCGTAGTAGCTCTGCGCGCGATACCAATCGGTGATGATCCAGTTGGTGCGCTTGATCTCGCCCAATTCGCCGTTTGCGATCAGCTCACGCATCTTCTTGAACGAGGGGTTGGTTCTTTGGTTGAACATAATGCCGAAGATCTGATCGGGGTGCTTCTTGGCCTCCTCGTTCAGCTCCTTGACCTGATTGGTGTAAACGCCCGCGGGCTTTTCGACCAGAATGTGAAGCCCGGCCTTCAGCGCACGGATGCCCAGAACGGGGTGATCGTAGTGGGGAACGGCAATGATGACCAGATCACAAAGGCCCGATGCGATCAATTCGTCCCCGCTTTTGAAGAAGGTCACGCTCTGCATGGCCGGGTTATCCTTGTATTTTTCCTTGGTGGCGTCGTGCTTTTTCTCGTTGAGATCCGCAATGGCGGTCAGAACGCCGTTTTCAATGTTGCCCTCCATCAGATTTTTGATGTGGGTTTGACCGATGTTACCGGCACCGATCAGGCCGACTCTTACTTTTTCCATCCCATATCCTCGCTTTCACAAAATCCGTTTTTTATCAAAAGTTCCTTCATCGACTTGACGGCAAAGTCAAACGACTCCGTCTTGTTGGCAAAGGCAAATTCGATCTTAAGTTCACTCTTGTCAAATTCGCTGTAGCCTTGGAATTTGAACAGATGAGGCTCCATCGTCAAAAAGGAATTGCCCCGGTAGATGGCGTTGTGGGCCTCGACGGCCTCGGCGATCATTCCGTCGCCGTAGCCTGCGGGAACGATGGTGTGATCGTTTTTGCAATCCTTGATGTGCAGGTAGTCGATATAGGGCATCACCTCTTCGATCGTCTTTTTCTGATCGACGTCGGCGCGGCGGTAGTTTGAGGGATCGAAGATGCCGCCCAGTCTCGGCTCGGCGCGGTGGATCTCGAGCACCTCCTCGGTCTTTTCACCGAAGATCTTCGCTTCGTTCTCGTGCATCAGGCGGATGCCCTGTCCCTCGGCGTAATCGCACAGACGGTGCAGACGGTCGATGACCTCGTCGCGGTAATCGCGCACGTTTTTGTCCTCGGGCATAAAGTAGGAGAACATACGGATCTTGTCCGTTCCGAGCATATCGCAGATCTCGCACAGACGGCGAAGGCTCTCCAAAGAATGCTCAAAATTTGCCTCGATCGGGGTCTTGCCGAGACGGGAGCCGAGAGCGGAAATGCCGATGCCGTTGGCGTCGAGCTTTTTCTTCACCTCACGGACGGTGCCGTCGGACTGCAGATCGATCGGGCCGGATTCCAGACCGCGGATCTCCAAAAAGCGGATGCGATTGCGAAGAAGGGAAGCGATCTGCGTGTCCAGCTCGATTCCGCTTTCGTCGGCAAAGGCACTGAAATAATAAGTAGCCATAGTATTCTCCTTACAGATATTGATTCTTTTTCAGGTATTCGATGCTGCGGCGCATCTCGTCGAAGGGATCGCTCTTCTTGGTGGCGTTGTCCTGCTCGACGTAGGTGTTTTCACAGCCCAATTCCAGAAGCGTCTCGATCGCGCTCTTCAGATCGACCACGCCCTCGCCCAGAGGACAAAAATCCTTGTCCTCAAGCGGCTCGCGGATGTCCTTTAAGTGGGTGTTCTTCAGTCTGCCCTTGAGCTTTTTCAAGGTGTCGGCGACGTTCTGCTTTCCGTAATGGAACCAGCAAACGTCCGCGATCATGTCCCATTCGCACTCCTCGACCAGATAGTCGAAGATGCATCTGCCGTTGTCAAGCGTGTCGAACTCAAACGCATGGTTGTGGTAGGCAAAGCGAAGCCCCGCCTCGCGGATGGTCTTGTGAATGCGGTCGTATTTCTCGAAAAAGACGCGGAAGGTCTCTGCCGTTCCGTCGCGGAAGGACTTGGGCATCGAGCCCAAGCCGATGACCTCGCACCCGTAAATGCGATGCTCGGCAATCACCTGATCCAGTTCCTCCTCCAAGCGCTTCGGCGCCGTGTGCGTAATGCCGATGGGCAGGGAAAACTCCTGCGAAAGATCGCGAAGCTCGTACGGGTCGATCGGGCCGAGCCCGCTGACCTGAACCAGCTGATAACCCATCTCGCGGCTTTTTTCTAACAAATTTCGGATGCCTGCGGCATCGGCTCCCTGCTCGCGCAGAGAGAAGAGCTGTGCCCCGTATTTCATAGAAAATACCCTCCTAGGTGTCATTACGTTTATTATATAAGGGAATCCGCAAAACTTCCATTGTCAATCTTGTTAAACCTATTGCAAATCTTGCTCATCTTTGCTAAAATAAAGGGGAAGATTGCCCCGAGCGATCAGCTTTTCCAAGAAGGAGAACCGTCTATGACGACCGTCATTATTCCCGCATACAAGCCGGATGAAAAATTGCTCGATCTGATTGCGGAATTGAAGAAGCAGCCCGAAACCGAAAACGTCCTCGTCGTCAACGACGGCTCGGGCGACGCTTTCCTGCCGATCTTTGCCGAGGCGGAGAAAAGAGGCTGTACCGTCCTGACGCACGAGCAGAATCGCGGCAAGGGCGCCGCGCTGAAAACCGCGTTTGCCCATTGCCTTACCACCGCCGCCCCCGAGGACGTGTTCTGCACCGCCGACGCGGACGGTCAGCATCTCCCGAAGGACATTTTGCGCTGTGTTCGCACCGCCGCGGAGCATAAGGGAGAGCTGGTTCTCGGCTCTCGCGCGTTCGTGGGGGACGTTCCCGCCCGCTCGCGCTTCGGAAACGCCGTCTCCCGCTTCACCTTCCGCCTTCTGATGGGCAAGCGCGTGTACGATACGCAAACGGGCCTTCGCGCCTTCACGGGGGATCTTTTGCCCACGCTTCTCGAGGTGCGCGGGGAGCGCTACGAATACGAAATGCAGATGCTTTGTCTGTTTGCCCGCAGAAAAATGCCCATCCGCGAGATCACCATTGAAACGGTCTATCTCGAGGAAAACGCTTCCAGCCATTTCCACGCCGTGCGTGACGCGATGCGCGTATATTCCATTTTGTTCAAAAGCTTCTGGGAGCGCATCCGCCAACCGATGTTTTTCCTCGCCTCGTCCCTGTTTGCCTTCGTGCTTGACGTGGCGTTTTATTGGCTTGCCTTCAATTTTCTGTTTCCGTCCGTGGTGACGGAAGAAAAGACGCTGGCCCTCCTCTCGCTTTTGCTTGCCCGTTCGATCTCTTCGGTCGCCAATTACGCGATCAATCGCAAGGTGGTCTTTCACAACGCCTCGAACGTCGTCAAGACCTTCCTGCTTTACGTTCTGTTGGTGGTCGGCGTGTTCTTCGGCAACCATTTCCTCAACGTGCTGTTCCTCGACGTTCTCGGCTGGCACGAGGTGATCTGCCTGCTTCTGGCACAGCTGATCTGCTTCCCGATCAGCTTTCTGGTGCAAAAATACCTCGTGTTCCCCAATCGGAAATAAGAGATGAGGATCACCTTGGAACCGCTTCGACGCTCTCGGCTCGTCTTCGCCCTTGCGGCGGATCTTCTCATTCTCGGTGCCGCGCTTTGTGTGTTCAGCCTGTTTCATCACGTGCTGCCGCGCGCCATCGGCAACCGCTACGGTCAAAGCGAGCTGTCGGGGCAGTTTGAGGACTGGAGCGAAAAATTTCCCGATCGCTTCACCACCGACGGCTCGGTCATCTCGTCCGACGGCTTTTATATGGACGGAAACGTCAATCTGACGCTCACGAAAAAGACCTACGGCGACGCCGTTTACTATCTTGCCGATTTTTACCTGCGTGACATCACCTGCCTTCGCACCGCCATGGCCTCGGAGACCTTCGCTACGGGCGTGGCGGATTCCACGCTCAATATGTCCCGCGCCGCCGATGCGCTCCTTGCCGTTTCGGGTGACTACTTCGGTATCCGCGAGCGGGGGATCGTCATTCGCAACGGCGAGGTCTACCGCAAGACCAAGGCGCATCAGATCTGCGTTTTATACGCAAACGGTGTGATGGAGACCTATTCCTTCGCCTCCTTCGACGTGGGACAGGCCATTGCGGGCGGGGCTTGGCAGGCTTGGGATTTCGGGCCGATGCTGCTGAATGCCGACGGCTCGGCCATCAAGGAGTTTGACACCGGCATTTCCGGCAAAAACCCTCGCATCGCCATCGGCTATTACGAGCCGGGGCATTACTGTCTGGTCGCCGTTGACGGAAGACAAAGCCACTCCAAGGGGATGACGCTGGTCGAGCTTGCCGGACTGTTCGAATCGCTTGGCTGTCAAAGAGCGTATAACCTTGACGGCGGCAACTCCGCCGTGATGACCTATCAGGGAGAGATCTTCTCGTCTCCCTCCCAAAAGGGCGGGCGCGACGTCAGCGACATCGTGTATCTGGCCACCCCGAGCTATTCCTACGGAAAGGAAGAACAATGAAAAAAATTCTCTCGCTTCTCGGTGCCGCTTTGCCGCACCTGATTTTGATCCTGTCCTTGATGATGCTCACCTTTTTCGTCATTGATCTGGTCAATCCCGCCATGGCGTTTCTCAATAACACCATCACCAAAACGCTTCTTGCCGTTTTTGCCGTGCTTGCCGCCGTCCTGTCCGTGTGGAATATCCTCTGCGGCATCGGTAAAGAAAGGAAATAATATCTTATGGAATTGAACGAAAAGCTCTATCGCATCCTCTCGCGATCTCTCTTGGCGCTCGCGCCCGTGGCGCTGGTGCTTCGCATTTTGGTCTATTGGAAAGAGATTCAGATCGACAGCGCCTTCTTTCGGGACGACGGCTTGATCTGCTCGATCTTCAACGGCATTTGCTTTGCGGTCTTTTTCGCCTGCCTCGTCGCCTCCTTTCTCAAGGCAAAGCCCGCGGGAAGTACCGAGGAGAGATCCCTTCCCGATCTGACGGAGAAAGAGGACGAGGAGAACGGGGAAGCCGAAGAGGCCGAAGAGGCCGAAGAGGACGAACAGGACGGGGAGCTGCCGCCGCTTTTGTTCTCCGAGCAGACCGAGCAGGATTCTCCCCTTTTGGTGGAGGAAGACCCCGTCCCCGCGCCCGCACCCGTGCGCATCATCAAGCGCCATAGCGAAGCAGACGAGCTTTCCGGCTTTGCCGCGCGCATTGCCACCTGGCACGGTACGCTCTCCGCCTTTGCCTCGCTTTTGCCGGGCTTTGGTTTCTTTGCCTATACGCTCTCCTTTTTCGGCTCTAAGGAGCAGATCAACACCCCCTTCCATCGGGTTCTCATCTTTTTGAGCATTCTCTGCGGTCTGTATTTTCTGTGGACGGCGTTTTTCGCTTCTGCGGAAAAGAGCGCCTTTCGCGCCTTCGCCGCGCTCGTGCCCTCGCTTTGGTGCTGTGTCAGAATGGTGCTGGAGTACCGCTCCTTGGCAAGATTTGTCAATAAGCCCCTGTATATCGGCCAATTTCTGTTTTTGCTCTCCTGCCTGATCTTTTTCCTCTATCAGGCGCAGATCCTTTTGGGTGAGCGGGCGATGCTCCGTCCCAATTCCTTCGTTTTTCCGGCGCTTCCCGTCGTCTTTTTCGGTTTGACGGTGCGCCTGCCCCAGCTCGTGGCTGTTTTGGGAGATCGGATCACGATGGATCTGGTCGATGCCGCCGCGATGCTCATTGATTTGGCGCTGACGCTTTACGTTGCGCTGAAAATACGTGCCGCCGTGCAAAAAAAATAGCGGTTTTCTCTTTACAAAATTGCCGATCGTGATGTATAATAGATCGGTTAAAAAAATTAGATTGGAGATGTTGAACCTATGGAAAAGAAAGTATTGGTGGAAACTTCCGCCCGTCACGTTCATCTGACGCAGGAGCACATCGAGGCTTTGTTCGGAAAGGGATACGAGCTGACCCACAAAAAGGATCTGTCCCAGCCCGGTCAGTATGCTTGTGAGGAGCGCGTTGACATCACCGGCCCCAAGGGCACGATCAAAAACGTCATTATTCTCGGACCCGCCCGTCCCGCCTCTCAGGTCGAGGTTTCCGCGACCGACGCCCGCTCGCTCGGCGTGAAGGCTCCCATCCGCGAATCGGGTGACGTTGCCGCTTCCGGTGCTTGCACCATCAGCGTCGGCGACAACAAGGTCGAGCTTGCCGAGGGTGTGATCGTTGCCAAGCGTCACATCCACTTTACGCCCGCTGATGCCGAGGCCTTCGGCGTTCAGGACAAGCAGATCGTCAAGGTGCGCGTCGAGGGTGAAAGAGCGCTCGTGTTCGACGAGGTCGTCGTTCGCGTCAGCCCCAAGTTTGCCGCTGCGATGCATATCGATACGGACGAATCGAATGCCGCCTGTGCCGCTCCCGGTACGATGGGCATTCTCGTTGACTGATTTTTTCAGAAAGGAAGCAAAACAATGAACGTTTTCACCGAAGATGTAGAAAATATGTGCGTTGTGGCCAAAGGCCCGAAGCACGGCCCCGCTCCCATACCCGAAGAGGGCAGATGGGTCAAGGCTTATGTCGTGACCGATATTTCCGGTCTGTCTCACGGCATCGGCTGGTGCGCTCCCCAGCAGGGTATGTGCAAGCTGACGCTGAACGTCAAAAAGGGTATCATCGAGGAGGCTCTGGTTGAAACCAGCGGCTGCTCGGGTATGACCCACTCCGCCGCCATGGCCGCAGAGATCCTCCAAGGCAAGACCATTCTCGAGGCTCTCAACACCGACCTTGTTTGTGACGCTATTAACGTGGCGATGCGTGAGATCTTCCTCCAGCTCGTCTACGGCCGTACGCAGACCGCCTTCTCCGAGGACGGCCTTCCCATCGGCTCGACCCTCGACGACCTCGGAAAGGGTCTTCGCAGTCAGGTCGGTACGATCTTTGCCACCAACGAAAAGGGTGTCCGCTATCTGGAAATGGCAGAGGGCTACATCCTCTCGCTCGGTCTTGATGAGGACAACGAGATCATCGGCTACAAGTTCGTCCACCTCGGAAAGATGATGGAGCAGATCCGCCACGGCAAGGACCCCAAGGAAGCTTACGAGACCAATGTCAAGACCTACGGCAGATACGACGCCGCCGTCAAGTACATTGATCCCCGCGAAGAATAAGGAGGCAAAAGATGGTTAAGTTTGAAGGTTACGAAAGAAGAATTGATAAAATCAACGAATGCCTCAAGGAATACTCCATCGCGTCCCTCGAGGAAGCACAGAAGATCTGTCTGGATCTCGGTGTCGACGTAGACGCTCTGGTCAAGGGCGTTCAGCCCATCGCGTTTGAAAACGCCTCTTGGGCTTATACCCTCGGCGCGGCCGTTGCCGTGAAGAAGGGCGTTAAGACCGCCGCCGAAGCCGCCGAGGCCATCGGTATCGGCCTGCAGGCCTTCTGCATCCACGGCTCGGTTGCCGAAACGCGTGACGTCGGTCTCGGCCACGGAAATCTGGCCGCCATGCTCCTGCGCGAGGAGACCAAGTGCTTCTGCTTTTTGGCAGGTCACGAGTCCTTTGCCGCCGCAGAGGGTGCGATCGGTATCGCCAAGACGGCAAACAAGGTTCGTAAAGAGCCCCTCCAGATCATCCTGAACGGTCTGGGTAAGGACGCCGCTCACATCATCTCCAGAATCAACGGCTTTACCTACGTTCAGACCGAGTACAACTTCACCGACAGCAAGCTCGAGATCATCAAGACCAAGGCTTACTCCGACGGTGAAAGAGCCAAGGTTCGTTGCTACGGTGCCAACGACGTTCTCGAGGGCGTTGCCATTATGCGCCACGAGTCGGTTGACGTTTCCATCACCGGTAACTCCACCAACCCCACCCGCTTCCAGCATCCCGTTGCCGGAACCTATAAGAAGTGGGCCATCGAAAACGGCAAGAAGTACTTCTCCGTTGCCTCCGGCGGCGGCACGGGCAGAACCCTGCATCCCGATAATATGGCCGCAGGCCCTGCCTCCTACGGTATGACCGATACGATGGGCCGTATGCACGGCGACGCCCAGTTCGCAGGCTCCTCTTCCGTTCCCGCTCACGTGGAAATGATGGGTCTGATCGGTATGGGTAACAACCCCATGGTCGGTGCCACCGTTGCCGTAGCCGTAGAAATCTCTATGGCTCTGAACAAGTAAAATTTACTTGAGATGAATTGTCAAACTAAGTGCAACACTGAGCGAGACAAAGATCAAACAAATCAACAGGTTTTTTGAAGCCTAACACTTTCTTGGGCCTGGCGTTGATCAACGCCAGGTTCTTTTTTAATGTAGCAGGACTGACTCTGGA
>JAZRZQ010000005.1:0-8648 GCA_045601445.1 Eubacteriales bacterium
CCATTTATCAGGTATTCCCCGACCGGTTCTGCAAATCCGGAGATTGCGACCTCAGCGGCAAACTGGAACCTTATACTGTTCATAAAGATTGGTATGAAGAAGTGGACTGGCGTCCCACACCGGATGGGAAGGTTCTCAATAACGATTTCTACGGCGGCAATTTCAAGGGTATCGAAAGCAAACTGCCCTACATTGCTTCTCTGGGCGCTACCATTCTGTATTTGAATCCCATCAGCAAGAGCTTTTCCAGCCACCGGTACGATACCGGTGACTACAAGACCCCCGATCCCATGCTGGGCACAGAGCAGGATTTCTCCGACCTGTGCAACGCTGCGCATGCATTAGGTATTCGTATCGTGCTGGACGGTGTGTATTCCCACACCGGCTCGGACAGCTTGTATTTTAACCGGGAGGGGCATTTCCCGGGAATCGGTGCTTACCAGTCCCGGCAATCCCCCTACTACTCCTGGTACAATTTCCATCATTACCCCAATTCCTATCAAAGCTGGTGGAATTTTGACACTCTGCCTACCGT
Organism: Eubacteriales bacterium; assembly: GCA_045601445.1. Taxonomy (GTDB): domain Bacteria; phylum Bacillota; class Clostridia; order Oscillospirales; family SIG627; genus RGIG5579. The sequence goes on from JAZRZQ010000005.1 coordinate 536, forward strand.
CAAGAAGATGGATCCGGCTTTTATAGAGTATATCATTACCGGTGAAGCCAGTGTGGTCGCCCACTGGCTGCGGCCTGGCGCCGACGGTTCCCGGCTGGATGTTGTGGACGAGCTGCCCGATGCGTTCACACTGCTGCTAAAGCGAAGGATCCGTGAGATCAAACCCGATGCGCTACTCATCGGAGAGGTTTGGGAGGATGCTTCCGATAAGATCAGCTACGGCGCTCGCCGTCATTATTTCACGCACGGTCAGCTTGATTCGGTGATGAACTACCCGTGGCGCGATGCCATTCTCGCTTTCGTCGGCGGGAGAGATTCGGGAGAGGGCTTTTGCCGAAGCGTGATGACGATCGCGGAGAATTACCCCCCGCAGGTGCTTCCCCTTCTGATGAATTTTCTCTCCACCCACGACACGCCCCGCGTGTTGTCCCTCTTCGGCGGAAACGAGCCGTCCACCAAGGAGGAAAAGGCGAGCTTTTTCCTCTCTGAGAGCGATCGCGCTTCGGCGGAAAAGAAACTGCGATTAGCGAGCTTTTTACAGTATATTCTGCCGGGCATCCCGAGTATTTATTACGGAGACGAGATCGGGATGGAGGGCTTTGAAGACCCCTTCTGTCGCAGAATGTTCGATTGGGAGAAAAAAAGCGATCTTCCCGCCTTTTTCGCTTCTCTTGCCGCACTTCGGGAGCAGAGAGCGCTTCGCGGTGCCTCGGTTTCGGCAAAGCCGATTTTCCCCGGCGTGCTTCGCGTGGAGCGGGAAGGGGAGGGGCAGGTCCTCGTCGCCTTTGCCAACGCCTCGCAGGAAGAGGTTCGTCTTTCCTGTTCCGAGGAGTGTCTGCTGTCGTACGGCGCTGAACAAAACGGCACCGAAGTGACGCTCGCTCCCCTCGGCTTTTGGATTGGCCCGACGAAAAACGGGCTTTGATTGCCATTTTTTGTCTCATGAAGGAAAAAAATAAAAAAAAGATGCAATTTTCGTCATTTTTTTCTTGAAATTTTTGAAATCTTGTAGTAGAATAATCCCGTATGATTTTGAGGGATTCCCCTCGCTACAGGAAGGATAGTGTATCTTCAATGAAAGAACAAGAACGCAGAGTCGGTACGGTCTCCCGCGGCATTCGCTGCCCCATCATCCGTCAGGGAGACGATCTTGCCGCCATCGCCGCAGAGAGCGTGCTTCAAGCCGCCGAAGCGGAAGGATTTGAACTTCGCGACCGAGACGTCATTTCCATTACCGAGTCAATCGTTGCCAGAAGTCAGGGCAACTACGCCTCGATCGACGATATTGCCGCCGACGTGAAGGCCAAGCTCGGAGAGGGAACGATCGGTGTCATTTTCCCCATCCTCTCGCGCAACCGCTTCGCAGTTTGCCTGCGCGGCATTGCCAAGGCCGTCAAGAAGATCGTTCTGATGCTCAGTTACCCCTCGGACGAGGTCGGCAACTCCCTTGCCACCTACGATCTGATCGATGCCAATCACATCAACCCCTATACGGACGTGCTCACGCTCGAGCGCTACCGCGAGGTGTTCGGTGTGCAGAAGCTGCAGTTTACGGGCGTTGACTACGTTCAGTATTATATGGACCTCATCCGCGAATGCGGCGCCGAGGTCGAGGTGATCTTTGCCAATCAGGCCAAGGCCATTTTGGATTATGCCGATCACGTCCTGACCTGCGACATCCACACCAGAGTCCGCACCAAGCGTCTCTTGAAGGAAGGCGGCGCCAAGGTCGTTTGCGGCCTTGACGATCTGATGACCTCTTCCGTCAACGGTAGCGGCTTCAACGAAAAATACGGCCTGCTCGGCTCGAACAAATCCACCGAGGAGCAGATCAAGCTCTTCCCGCGTGACTGTCAGGGGCTTGTGCTTGACGTGCAAAAACGCATCTTCGACGCCTGCGGTAAGCACGTGGAGGTTATGGTCTACGGCGACGGCGCGTTCAAGGATCCCCAAGGCAAGATTTGGGAGCTGGCCGATCCGGTCGTTTCTCCCGCCTATACCGAGGGCCTCGAGGGCACGCCCAACGAACTGAAGCTCAAGTACCTTGCCGATAACGATTTTAAGGATCTCTCCGGCGAGGCGTTGAAACAAGCCATCTCCGACAAGATTCGCGCCAAGGACGGCGCAAGCCTCGTGGGCAATATGGCCGCACAGGGCACGACCCCGAGAAAGCTCACCGATCTGATCGGCTCGCTTTGCGATCTGACCAGCGGCAGCGGCGACAAAGGAACGCCGATCGTGCTCGTTCAGGGCTATTTCGACAATTACACCAACTAAACGACTGCAAAAAAGAAAACTCACCGAAACACGTTCGGTGAGTTTTTTTGTCGTTACAGAATCCGCACGGGCCCGACGGGACGGATCGAGAACACGCGGCAAGCGCCTTGTCCGAAGATGGCTTCCATCGCTTCGCAAAACGCATCGACCCGATCGTCGGGAACGAAGTTTTGCGTCGTGCCGCCGAAGCCGCCGCCGTGAATGCGCCACGCGCCCCTGTCTTCCAAAAGTCTTGCGGCAAGGTTCAGAGCAATGCCCGCGCCCTGCAAGGCGTCGGGCAGGGGAATCAGCACGTTCTGAAGCGCCTCGTACGAGGAATGCCCCGACGCGCAAACAAGCGAGCAAAAGGACTTGAAATCCCCCTTCCGAAGAGCTTCGGCCTGACGGGGCACACGCTCGTTTTCTCCGAAGAAGTGGATCGCGGCCAGCGCCGCATCGTCCCCGCATTCACGCCGTATCTGCGGCAAACGCTCGAAAAAGGTCTTCGTGGGGATGGGACGGAGATTCTTCTCTCCGAACAGCTCGGCCACCCGATGCATTCTCTGCGGAATGGCCGCGTACAGATCGGTCAGATCCGCGTGGTCACCGCCGACGGATACCAGACACAGCTTATATCCGCTCGTTTCAAAGGAAAAGGGGATCGGCGTGATCTCGGGGTCGCTCTCGTCGGCAAAATCCATCATACAGATCCCGCCGACGGCACACGCCGCCTGATCCATCAGTCCGCAGGGCTTTTTGAACCATTCCCGCTCGACTTTCTGCGAAAGCTTGGCCATTTCGATCATGGAGAGGGAATCGGAGGCGAACAGGGAATTGAAGATCGAGGCAATCAGAACCTCGAAGGCCGCCGAGGAGGAAACACCGCTGCCCTTGGGCACCTGCGATTCGGTGTAGGCGCAAAACGGGCCGATGGCAAAGCCTCTGGTGCAAAATTCACTTGCCACCCCGCGGATCAGCGCGGCCGAACGCCCGATCTCATCGGCTCTCGGTGTCATCTCACCGATGCGGATGCGATCGACTCCGAAGCCCTCGGAATGGATCTCGATGACGTCTCCCTCGGTTTTGGCGACCACGGCGATCACGTCTGCATCCACGCTTGCCGCCAGCACCCTGCCGAGATTGTGATCGGTGTGATTGCCGCCGATCTCCGTGCGTCCGGGCGCGGAAAAGATCGCGATCGGCCGGTCGGTACCGAATCTCTCGGCAAAGGCGTCGATCGCCGCGTCGTAGCGACAAAGAGCCGCCTCGGCTCGGTCTTGATACAGCGTTTGGAACAACTGCCTTGCTTTGCTCTCTCGGAGCGCTTTTTTTGCTTCGCTGATCGGTATCATAGCCTTCTCCTTGTGTCTTGGCTTATCATATCCATGTTATGGTTTTGCCTATTATATCCTTTTGCCTTGCAGATGTCAAGGAGGCTTCTTTTTCCACACCCTTTTTTCGTCAAAAGCGCTTGCAATCAAGTCCGATTTACGGTACACTAATCAAGGAGGTGTGTTTTATGTCGAAATCATTCGGGCAAAAGCAAAAGCTTTTGTATTTGGCGCAGTATCTCCTGCGCGAGACCGACGAGGATCATCCCGTTACCGCTAAGGATCTGGTCGCGTATCTTGCCGCCAAGGGGATCGCGGCCGAGCGAAAGAGCCTGTACGACGATCTCGAGCAGCTTTCCGTGTTCGGGCTTGACGTCATTCACCGTCCGGGTCGCGGCGGCGGCTATTTTATCGGAGAGCGTCAGTTCGAGCTGAGCGAGGTCAAGCTCCTGGTCGATGCGGTGCAGTCTTCCCGCTTTCTCACGCGAAAGAAAAGCGAGGAGCTGATCGCCAAGCTCCAACAGCTTGCCGGTCGCCACGAGGCGGCAAGCCTTGCGCACCACGTTTTCGTTTCCAATCGCATCAAAACGATGAACGAGAGCATTTATCTCAACGTCGACCGCATCCGCTTGGCGATCGAAACGGACCGCAAGCTCCGCTTTCACTATTTCGAATGGGACGTCGACGCAAAGCGAAAGCTGCGCCGCGACGGCGATTTTTACGTCGTTTCCCCGTATTTTCTCGTGTGGGACGACGAGAATTATTATCTGGTCGCGCTGGATGAAACGCTGCGCCGCCGCCACTACCGCGTGGATAAAATGCTTGATCTTTCCCTTGCTGACGGTGCTCGCGACGACAGCGAGGAGCTTTCCCGCATCGACCCCGCCGTCTACGAGAAAAAGCTCTTCGGGATGATGGGCGGCAGGGAGGAGCGTGTCACGCTCTCCTGCGACAGGACGTATCTTGGCGTTTTGTACGACCGCTTCGGCACGGATCTGGTTTTTCGCAAGGAAGGAGAACAGCTGCAGACCTCTCTTTCCGTTCAGATCAGCCCGCAGTTTTACTCCTTTATCGCCTCTTTCGGCGGCGGCATTCGCATCCTTTCTCCCGAATGGGTCAGAGAAGATTATTGCAAGTTGCTCCGCGAGGCACTTTCTCCTTACGAAGAAAAAGTAAAATGAAATAACGGTTAAATTTTCAAAGTTTTTTTGTCGTTTTTTCGGCAAATACTCCTTGACATTCCGCCGCTTCATTGGTACAATTTATAAGGTATAGGTATATATCACATCCCGCTTCCCATCGGGTGCGGATCAAAAACATAAGGAGGGCTAATCATGGCTCATTTAAGCGATGCGGCAGTAGTGAAGATCACCGAGATCTGTGATCGCTATGCCGACGAAAGAACACCTTTGATGATGATCCTGAGCGATATCCAGAAGGAATATGGCTATATTCCGCTGGAAGTTCAGGAACTGGTCTCCAAAAAGACCGGTGTCAGCGTTGCTGAGATCTACGGTGTCGTCACATTCTATTCGTTCTTTTCCCTCAAACCCAAGGGAAAGTACATTATCGGTGTTTGCTTGGGCACGGCTTGCTACGTCAAGGGTGCACAGCAGGTAATCGATAAGTTCTCCGAAATTTTGGGTATCGCTCCCGGTGAAACCACCGAGGACGGCCTGTTCACCATCGACGCACTGCGTTGCATCGGTGCTTGCGGTATTGCCCCCGCCGTTTCCATCAACGGCAAGGTTTACCCCAAGGTTGAAGTCAAAGCCATTCCCGGTATCGTTGAGGAACTGCGCAAAGAGGGAGGTGCCAACGCATGATTAAGTCTTTTGAAGAACTCGAAGCAAAACAGGCACAGTGTGCCAAATGCATGGAAGGCAAATTTAAGGGAGAATCCGGCAAGCGCGCCGTCGTTCTTTGCGGCGGTACCGGCTGTCTTTCCTCGAATTCTGCCGAGATTCAGGCAAAGTTTTCCAAGCTGGTTGAGGAGAAGGGGCTGTCCGATCGCGTGACCGTCAATCAGGTCGGTTGCTTCGGCTTCTGCTCTCAGGGACCCTTCGTTAAGATCTACCCCGAAGATACCCTCTACCGTCTGGTCAAGCTTGAGGACGTGGAAGAGATCGTCGAGAAGGATCTGATCGGCGGCGAGGTCGTGGAAAGACTTCTCTACGTCGACCCCATCACTCAGGAAAAGATCGCCAAGCAGGAGGACATCACCTTCTATAAGAAGCAGGTTCGTGTCGCTCTGCACGGCTGTGGCTCCATCAACCCCGAGGACATCAACGAGGCTCTCGGTGCCGACGCGTTCAAGGGCTTGGCCCGCGCGCTGAAGATGGACAGAGCCGACGTCATCAAGGAAGTGCTCGACTCCGGCCTTCGCGGCAGAGGCGGCGGCGGATTCCCCACCGGTAGAAAGTGGCAGTTCGCTTACGATCAGCCCGACGGAGAAAAGTACGTCGTTTGTAACGGTGACGAGGGCGACCCCGGTGCCTTTATGGACCGTTCCATCCTCGAGGGTAACCCCCTTGCCGTTATCGAGGGTATGGCCATCGCCGGCTACGCCATCGGCGCACAGAACGGTTACTTCTACGTTCGTGCCGAGTATCCCATCGCCGTCAACCGTCTCAAGCTTGCCATTCAGCAGGCAGAGGAGATCGGCCTTCTGGGCGACAACATCCTCGGAACGGACTTCTCCTTCCGCGCACACATCCGTCTCGGTGCGGGCGCATTCGTTTGCGGTGAGGAAACCGCACTTCTCAACTCCATCGAGGGTCAGCGCGGTATGCCCCGTCCCCGTCCTCCGTTCCCCGCAGTGAAGGGACTTTGGGAATGCCCCACCATCGTAAACAACGTCGAAACCCTCGCCTGCGTGCCCTACATTCTCCGTAACGGCGCAGACTCCGTTACCAACTACGGTACCGAGAGAAGCCGCGGCACGAAGGTATTTGCCCTCGGCGGTAAGGTCAACAACGTCGGTCTGGTTGAGATCCCCATGGGTACCACCCTGCGTGAGCTCATCTACGACATCGGCGGCGGCATCCCCGGCGGCAAGAAGTTCAAGGCCATCCAGACCGGCGGTCCTTCGGGCGGATGCTTGACCGAAAAAGACCTCGACACCCCCATCGACTTTGACAACCTCGTTGCCAAGGGATCCATGATGGGCTCCGGCGGTGCTATCGTTATGGACGAAGACAACTGTATGGTCGACGTTGCGAAATTCTATATGGAATTTATCTGCGACGAGTCCTGCGGTAAGTGCTCTCCCTGCCGTATCGGTACCAAGCGCCTTCTCGAGTACCTCAACAAGATCACCGACGGCAAGGGTACGATGAAGGATCTGCAGGAATTGGAGGAGCTGGCGGAGACCATCAAGGCAGGCTCTCTGTGTGCTTTGGGTCAGACCGCGGCCAACCCCGTTCTCTCGACGCTGCGCGCCTTCCGTGAGGAGTACGTCGCTCACATCGAAAAGAAGGAATGCCCCGCCAAGGTTTGCAAGAACCTGATGCGTTATGAAATCGTCGAAGACAAGTGTAAGAGATGCTCTCTGTGCGCTCGTGCTTGTCCCGTCGGCGCGATCACCGGCAAGGTACGCGAAACTCCTTTCGTTATCGATCAGAATAAGTGTATCAAGTGCGGTATGTGTATTTCGTCCTGTAAGTTCGGGGCGATCGTAAAGAAATAAGGAGGAAGCGGATCTATGTCTAAAATTAACATTAAAATCGAAGGCATCCCTTATCAGGTGGATGCCGGCCTGACCGTTCTGGAAGCTGCCAGAGCGTGCGGCTATGAAATCCCTTCCCTGTGTGCGTTCAATCACGGTGAATGCAACCGCGGCTCCTGCCGTGTTTGCTTGGTTGAGGTTGTCGGCGCAAGAGGCCTCGTTGCATCCTGCGTTTACCCCGTCAACGAAGGAATGGAGATCATCATCTCCTCTCCCAAGGCAGTCGCCGCAAGAAGAGCTTCCGTTGAGCTGCTCCTCTCCAACCACTCCATGAAGTGCCAGCAGTGCGATAAGAACGAGAAGTGCGAGCTTCTCCACGTTGCACAGCTCACCGGCGCCAGAGAAGATATGTTCCTCGGCACCAAGACCGAGGTCACCATTGACAACGTGACCCCGTCCATCGTTCGTGACACGTCCAAGTGTATCCTCTGCGGCAGATGTGTTGCCCGCTGTGCCAACGCCCACGGCGAAGGCGTTCTGACCTTCCAGAACCGCGGCTTCAAGACCATCATCGGCCCTGCCCAGAACAGAAGCTTCGCTCAGTCTCCCTGTATTATGTGCGGCCAGTGTGTCAGCGTATGTCCCACCGGCGCTCTGATGGAGAAGAGCGAGATTGCCAAGGTCGACGAGGCTATGGCAGCCGGCAAGTACGTCGTGGTACAGACCGCTCCCGCGGTTCGTGCCGCTCTCGGTGAAGAGTTCGGTATGCCCACCGGCACCGCCGTCACCGGCAAGATGGTTGCGGCGCTCCGCCGCCTCGGCTTCAAGAAGGTGTTCGACACCAACTACGCCGCAGACC
>JAZRZQ010000006.1:0-2765 GCA_045601445.1 Eubacteriales bacterium
GCGTTGTCAAACTTCAGTAGTCCCTTTCAGGGACGAAGCCTGTATTAGCCCCTTATAGGGGCTGTGCAAGCCACCGGTTCAACCGGTGGTCTTGACTTTATTTCGGCATCAAGCTCGGATCGACGCCGAGAAGGCGGTCGCGGCGGAGAAAGGGCAAGAGCTGAAGGGCCTTTTGTTCTTCCCCACGCTCCAGCAAAGTCATAATCAATAGCGCCAAGCGATAATTTTTGATGCTTGCAAGGCGCGATTTGTGATAGCGCGTGCGAAGCTTATCCTCGTAGCTCGGATCCTGCGCGCGGTTATAAAAAGCTTTTTTCTCCGATAACACGAAACAAAGCAACATTGCGTAAAAAACAAGAAGCAACAAGCAGAAAAGGCTGCAAGCGGCAAAAAAGACGGCAAGCTTCATACTGCCCCCTGCGCGCTTGCATAGCGCGCTTGCATTTCATACCAATTCAGTATGCCCTGAACAATGGCATCTGCACAGGTTTCGGAATAATTCGGATTCATCGCCCATTGATACTCTGCGGGAGCGCAGATGAACGAGGTTTCCAAAAGCATCTGCGGGAAGCGGTGGTTGCGGCAAAGCGCAAGCATTTGCGACCTTACCCCCACGTCATAGATCTGCAAAGCCGAGGCAACGCTCTTTTGAATGGCGCTTGAAAGAGAGACACCCGACTTCGCCCAATACAGCCCGAGCGTGCCGCGAGCCTTATTGGCGTCATTTGCTTCGTTGGTAGAATTGTGATGCACGGAAACGCAAAAATCGGGAACGGTTTTGTTTAAAAGCGCCATTCTGTCATTCAGGGAGACCGTCGAATCGTCACTGCGGGACAAAATGACGTTCGCGCCAAGGGCAGTCAAGCGATCCTTGAGATACAAAACAATTCTCAAATTGAGATCCTTTTCGTTGGTGCTCGGCAAAAAGCCGAGCGCACCCGCATCCGTTCCGCCGTGGCCTGCATCCAAAATCACGGTCTTTCCTGCAAGCGGCTGATCCGATTGCGGCAGGATTTGCGGTTGACGAAAAGTGATTGTCAAGCCGTTTGCATCGTAGGAATGCTCAAAGCCGTAATAATTCTCCGCATTTCTCAATTCCAACACCATTTGAACGGTTTTCCGGCTCGGATCGGCGCTGAGTCGGCAGGAAGTAAAGAGTCGATCAAGAGGCTCCGGTGCAACATCGGACTGCGCAAGGCCGCTTTGCGCCTGAAAGACGGTGACGGTGACCGTTTTATCGTCAATCACGACGTTGATCGGCGAAGGTGTACCGAGAGAAAGCTGAAAGGAAACGCTTTCGGCAGAGGCTTGCGCCTTGACCTGCGTCAGATTTCCCATCGGGCAAAGACCTTCCTCCACCGTCACGGCGTCCTTGGAAAGATACCCTCCGAAGGAAAGCCTGTAATGCCCGTCGAAAAAGCCCGTAACGGTATCCTTCATCCCCAAGGAAGCGGGTGTATAATCGTCGTAATAGGAGCTGGACGGCGAGATTTTCAAATAGCTGTAATCGGTTTTGACCGTTGCGACCAAATTGTGAGAGTCGGGGATGACGGAGACGGCAGGGCCGCTTGCCGAAGCAGACTCGCTTCCCCGAACGCAGGAAAAGGAAAGCTTGCCTGCGGCGGTATAAAGGTCTCCATCGGGAAGCGAAGAGACCAAAAGCTCTCCAACGTAAAGCTCCCTTTTTAATCCGGAGCCGCCGCCAGAAGAACTCGGCTTTAAGGTCACGGTGTCCGAGCCGAGGCTGCAGGTGACCTGACAGCCCGCGGGCGCCGTTACGGATACGGGAATGGTCGTTTGGCTTTTGACGATGATCCCGTCCCGATCGGATGGAGAAAAGGACTCGATGCGAAACGAGGAAAGATTGTTGCTTGTGCTTGCTTGACGGCGGCGAAGCCGAAGCGTATAGTCGATGCCGTTTTGGGTAAAGGTCATCGCATTGTCACCGACCGAAAGCGGCATCAGAACGGAGAAAAAGCCGCTTTTGGTTCTGCCAACCTTGGCAGAGCCAAAATAAACGGGATATTTCGGATCGGACGCGGCGCTGATAAATTCCGCCGTAAAGGTGGATGTTGCTCCGTTTTTCGGGCGGGCAAAAGTAACGCCCTGAACCCCCGTAATCGGAAGGATCTCTTCATAGGCGCTCGCGTACAGCTCACAGAGTGCGTCGCGAACACCTGCGGTGTTCTTGCGGATATCGGCAAAGCCGTATTGGATGTTGCCGGAGGAGTTCATATAGTTTCTCGCGTATTGGATCTGCTGAGCGATTTCCTTTCCGCCGAGCGTGAAATCCCCTGCCTTATAGGCGGCGTGAGAAATGATGAGCTTAACGGATGTGCCATCGACCTGCGCGCTCCACCAGCGGCAAAGCGTGGCAAAATCCGCGGCGGAATTCCCGCGTTCCCAATAGATCTGCGGTGCAATATAATCAATGTATTCCCCTTCGATCCAAGCCAACGCATCACAGTAAAGAGAGGAATAGGCCTCTAATCCGCGCGTCTCGCTGCCTCTCGGATCGGAAGATACGTTTTTCCAAATGCCGAAGGGGCTGATGCCGAAGGTCATCCGATTGTTCTCGGCCTTGATGGTATCAAAGCTTTGCTTGACGAGAAGATTGACGTTTTCTCTTCGCCAATCGCCCAAGGAAAGATCCCCCTGATAGGCCGCATAGGCGGCGGCATCGTTTGCGCCGCCATCAGCGCCGTTGTCAACATGGTCGAATGCACCATCAATGATGTATGCGGTGCAAAGGCCAAGGTTCGGGT
>JAZRZQ010000007.1:0-8130 GCA_045601445.1 Eubacteriales bacterium
CAGATATAGCTTTAGATAAGTTAAGCGTAAGAGAATACGAAGATCCCTTTGCCAAATAAACCCCTTTAGGGGTGGCCAAAGCGGCAAAGACTCTAAGGCTTGAACAAAGAGAAAGCCCGCGCCTTTAGACGCGGGTCAGTCCTATGGGCTTTTAGCCCTTGTGCAAACCACCCGTTTGACGGGTGGTTATGATTATGATTGCCCTTCTTTCTCGGTAGGGAGGATGGGGTGAAATTGAGGAATCTTTCGAACCGATACCTTGACTTTTAGTGGATCAAATACGAATTTGGAGCAAACGTCGCTCGGAGAGACAACGCCGCGCTTTGAGCAAAGACAAAATTCGCCGCCGAAAATTTCCTCTGCATTTTCACAATGGGCGCAATCGTGTTCGATATTCTTCTGCTTTTTCTTCATCGTTTACTCCTTTCATTTTAATAGTATTCTACACGAAAACACTAATTTTGACAAGCATTTTTTCGAATTTTGTTCACGCTTTATTCACGAAAGTTCAATCAAAAATCAATGTGTTAAATATTTTAAGTTCTAACATTCAAACAGATTATATTATTCGCGCTTTTTTGTAAAATTCCTTTAAAGTTAACTTGCCAAAAGCCACATATCGTGTTAACATTTGTATATACGTAGTGAAATGTTGCCATATCTGTCCTGTTATGGCAATCATAGGAAGGAAATGCAATGGATTACGCAACCGAATCGTTAAAGAAACATGCAGAATGGGGAGGAAAAATCGAAGTCATTTCTCGAGTTCCGATGCAGACCAGAGACGATCTTTCCTTGGCCTACACCCCCGGTGTAGCACAGCCCTGTCTTGAGATCGTAGATCACCCCGAGAAGAGCTTTACTCTCACCCGCCGCGGAAATCTTGTCGCCGTCATCACCGACGGGACAGCCGTGCTTGGCCTTGGTGATATCGGGCCTGAGGCGGGTATGCCCGTGATGGAAGGGAAGTGTGCGCTCTTTAAAGCCTTTGCTGACGTGGATGCCGTTCCGCTTTGTATCCGTTCGAAGGATACCGATGAGATCGTTCGCACCATCTCGCTTCTGGCAGGCTCTTTCGGCGGCGTCAATTTGGAGGATATTGCCGCGCCCCGTTGCTTTGAGATCGAAGCGAAGTTAAAAGAGCAGTGCGATATTCCCGTTTTCCACGACGATCAGCACGGTACGGCCGTTGTCGTTTTGGCTGCCGTTTTGAATGCTCTGAAGGTCGTTGGCAAAAAGAAGGAAGAGATCCGTGCCGTCATCAACGGTGCCGGTGCGGCAGGCAGTGCCATTGCACGACTCTTGCTTCTCTCGGGTATCAAGAATTTGACGGTTTGCGACCGTTGCGGTATTCTCTGCGAGGGGGATGAGTGCTTGTCTCCCGCGATGGCCTCCTTGGCCGCCGTGACCAACCCCGAAAAGAAAAAAGGGTGCTTGGCCGACGCGCTTCGCGGCGCAGATCTGTTTGTCGGTGTTTCCGCACCCAATCTCGTTACCGAGGAAATGGTTCGCTCTATGGCGCCGAATCCGATCCTGTTCCCGATGGCCAATCCCAAGCCTGAAATTCTTCCCGATCTTGCCAAGAAGGCGGGAGCCGCCATTGTTGGTACGGGTCGAAGCGATTATCCCAATCAGATCAACAACGTTCTCGCATTCCCCGGCATCTTCCGCGGTGCTCTTGACGTGAGAGCGACGGACATCAATCTCGAAATGCAGCTTGCCGCTGCGTACGCGATCGCCTCTTATATTCCCGATTCGGAATTGAATTGCGAAAACATTGTACCCTCTCCGCTCGATCGCGGCGTTGCCGCCTGCGTTGCCAAGGCCGTCGCAGATTGCGCTCGGGAATGCGGCATCGCCCGCATCTAAGTCTTGATGCGTCGAACGGATTCGCTTTTAAAGATTGATATTCACGCCCACGTCCGAAAAACACCGTATTCCGTGTTTTTAACCGAATCGGAGCTTCTTTCCTTTTACCGCGAGAGAAGGATTCAGATGGGCGGTTTGCTTCCGCTTTTGGCGAGCGCCCCTCTTTCCGTTGAATGCGCCCGTGAGCTTACCTGCGAGCGCCCCGACTGCTTTTTTCGCTACACCTCGATCGATCTGAATCATACGAGCGTCAACGGCACTTCGTATTTTCAGTTTCTTTTGGAAGAAAAGAAAAGCGGTGCGCGCGGTGTCGGCGAGCTTTCTTCCAAGGTTTCGATCACCTCTTCGGCGGCAAGAGAACTGTTTTCCGCTTGTCAAGCACTCTCATTGCCCGTGCTTGCCCATTTTGCCGACAGTGAAAATAGCGCGTACGGCCTCTTGGATGATGAGAATTTGACCGGACTTGAGCAGATCCTTTCCGATTATCCCGACTTGGTCTTCATCGGTCATTCCCGTCCGTTTTGGAAAAAAGTCATTTTCGACGAGAAAACCCCTTTTGAAAGCGGTATCCGTCTTTGCGATTATCCTAATCTGTATTGCGATCTGTCTGCTAAAAGCGGTTATTCTGCCCTGACACGTTGCCCCGAACACTCTCTTCCTTGGCTGGAGCGATATTCCGATCGTGTTTTCTTCGGTTGTGACTATACCCGTCTTGACAATGCTCATCCCTTCGCCTTGTGCGATTTTTTGGAGGAAGCGCTCTCATCCATGAGCCTTTCTTCCGAGGCGTATTTCAGAATTTGCCGTGATAACGCCGTAAAAGTTTTCCGTTTATGAAAAAGCCGAAGCTCAGCTTTGGCTTTTTTCTATTGCAATTATCGCTTGCTTTTGATATAATCAAAGAAGATTTTTGTCAAACGCATCTCAAGAGAGGTAGATCAAAATGAAACTGCTGTTAAAAAACGCCTTGGTTCTTAATGTTTTTACCGCCACCTTGGAAAAAGAGAACGTTCTGATCGAGGATGACCGCATCCTCGGTGTCGGAGATTATGAAGATCACGAGGCGGATGCCGTCGAGGATCTGGAAGGAAAGATCCTTACCCCCGGCCTGATCGACGGCCACATCCACATAGAGTCGACGATGCTCACTCCTTATGAATTGGCAAAGGTCTGCCTGCTCCACGGAACGACCGCCATCGTTGCCGATCCGCACGAGATTGCCAACGTCTGCGGCTTGACGGGGATTGATTATATGCTGCAGGCAGGAAACGGACTCCCGCTGAGAACCTTTATCAAGCTTCCGTCCTGTGTTCCCGCTACGATGTTCGACGAATCCGGAGCGGTGCTTGAGGCTGAGGATCTGGCGCCGTATTATGAAAAGGAGCTTGTCGTCGGTCTTGCGGAAATGATGAATTATCCCGGCGTTCTGTTTCGCGACAGCGCCGTGCTGAAGAAGCTTTCCGATGCCCGCGAGCGCAAAATGCACGTGGACGGCCACGCCCCTCTCTTATCTGCCAAGGAGCTGGATCGCTATCTGTTTGAGGGCATCCGCACCGATCACGAATGCTCTACGGCCAAGGAGGCCATTGAAAAGATTCGTAAGGGGCAGTGGATTATGATCCGCGAAGGAACGGCCGCGAAAAACCTTGACGGCCTGATCGAGCTGTTTGAGGAGCCTTATTGGCGTCGCTGTCTTTTGGTTACGGACGACCGTCATCCGGCCGATCTCATTTCGGAAGGACATATTGACCACATCGTTCGCCTTGCCGTCAAAAAAGGCGTCTCTCCGATTCGTGCCCTTCAAATGGCAAGCTTGGGCGCCGCACAGTGCTTCGGCTTTTCCGATCTTGGGGCAGTTGCGCCGGGCTACCGCGCCGATCTTGTTGCTTGGGACGGAATCGAATCTCTCAACGTCCATTCGGTCTATTCGTCGGGAAAAAAGGTTGTTTCGAACGGCATCCTTTCGGATTTTCCCGAGCCGACCGTTTCCGAGGATACCATGGACAAGGTTTGCCATTCCTTTCACCTTGATGCGCTTTCCGAAGAGGATTTTCATCTCAATCCCACGTCCGATCGTTGCCGCGTGATTCGGGTTTTAGAGGGGCAGCTGATTACCGAGGAATGGATCACGTCTCTTGATTTTTCCAAGTCCAACGGCATCGACCTTGCGCGCGATGTCGTCAAGCTCGCCGTCATTGAACGCCATCATAATACCGGCCATATCGGTCTTGGCTTTTTGAACGGGATCGGCTTGAAGCGCGGTGCGATTGCTTCTTCCGTTTCCCACGATTCGCACAATTTGATCGTCCTTGGAACAAACGAAAAGGATATGGCTCTTGCGGCCAATCACATTCGCAAGATCGGCGGCGGTAACGTGGTCGTTTGCAATGGAGAGATCCTTGCCGAGATGGCCTTGCCCGTTGCCGGACTGATGGCCTCCAAGCCTGCCGACGTCATCGCTCGCGAGAACGAGGCGGTTCGCCGTGCCGCCGATACGCTTGGCACGCTCCCGACGGTCGAACCGTTTATGAATCTTGCCTTTGTCAGCCTACCGGTCATCCCGCATTTAAAAATGACGCCGCAAGGTCTCGTTGACGTTGACCGCTTCGAGCGAGTACCCTTGTTCGTGTGAAATCAAGTTAAGAGCAGAAAGAAGGCTTTTTATGAAGATCAACGTTCAACTGAAATTGGATACCGAATGGGTTCTCACCCGACGCGCTGACGAGGTGTTTCCCATTGAGTTCGTTCTGAACAATCTCAAAAACTCCTTTGAGTATTCCTTGATCTCTTCCTCCTATGCGGAATTTTTGATCGAGGTCGATGAGGAGATCGCCGAAAAGGTCGCCTCTGCCGTGATGGCGATTATGAACGATCATTACAAACTTCCGATCACTTCCGATCGCTTTGCCATTATTGTCGGCGGCCCGGCGACGGATGCCAACTCGGCAAAAAAAGAGCAGGAAAAGGATCCCGAGACGCTTCACGCCGAAAAGGTTGAGGCTCGCCGTCCTTACGTGCAAGAAGTTTTGCAAAAGATCAACGATCTTTCGGGTGCTCTGGAATTAAAGCAGCTTGCCGGTGAGATCGTCTCTCTTTATCCCGTGCTCTCGCAGGAAACGATGCGTGAGATTTTTACCTATCGCAGCTATTTGTTTTCCATCAACGACGGAAACGGACTTTCCTCCTCGCTCAAGCTGCTCGGCGATCTGATCTGGGAGTGTGATCTGATGGAGCTTTGCCGCCGCCGCGTGTACGAGGAAAAGCTTTTTGCTCCGAAGGATGCCAAGCAGGACGATCCGATCGCGGATCTGCTGACTCGTGTCCGCCGCTTTTATCGCAGAGAAAAGGCGATCGTGTGCATTGACATCAGCGAATGGATGAATCGCACCGCCACCTCGCAGTTCAGAAAGCTGCTTTCGGCTCTTGAAAGCATGCTCGGCGAGCTGATCTTTGTTTTTCGCATTCCCTTCGTGGAGAGAAACGTATCCGCCGCGATCCGCAATAACATCGCCGACGTTCTTTCCATCCGCGAGGTTTCGTTCGTTCCGCTCGATCACTCGGATTTGGTGCTTTGCGCCGAGCGAGCATTGGCTTCCTTCGGCTATCGGATGCAAAAGAGCGCCTGGAAGGTTTTCGGCGAGCGCGTTCGCGAGGAAAAGAACGACGGTCGCTTTTACGGCATCAATACGGTCAAGAAGATCGTTCGCGATATGATCTATCTGAAAGAATTGTATAACGTAGAGCACGATCTTTCCGATAAGCTCATTGAGGCCAATCAGCTTGCGGGACTCACCCTCACCCGATCGAAAAAGGAAAAGACCGGTGAGCAGCTCTTGGAAGAAATGATCGGAATGGAGCCTGTTCTTCAGCGCGTGCGAGAGATCGTCGCTCAAATCGAGCTTTCGCTCAAAAACAAGAATTTGAAAGCGCCCTGTATTCATATGCGCTTTGTCGGAAGCCCCGGTACCGGTAAAACGACTGCCGCCCGTGCCATCGGAAAAATGCTCAAAGAAAAAGGAATCCTTCGCAGCGGAAACTTCTTTGAATGTGCGGGCAGAGATTTTTGCGGACGCTATATCGGTGAGACTGCACCCAAAACGGCCGCAATGTGCCGCGATGCCTATGGCTCAGTCCTGTTTATTGATGAGGCGTATTCGCTTTATCGAGACGGCAGAAAGCAGTCTCCCGACTTCGGTAGGGAAGCGATTGATACGCTGATTGCCGAGATGGAAAACCATCGCTCGGATTTCGTCGTTATTATGGCGGGCTACCCCGATGAAATGAACGAATTGATGAAGGCAAACCACGGGCTGGAAAGCAGAATGCCGTATCTTTTGGAATTTCCGAACTACACCAAGCAGCAGCTCTGCCAAATTTTTATGGCTATGGCAGAAAAGGCTTTTCAGGTGGAAGAAGGGGTTGCCGAGGCTGCTGCCGAGTATTTTAACGCATTGCCGGACGAATTTGTCAACTCGAAGGATTTCAGCAATGCACGTTTTGTCAGAAACCTCTTTGAGCGTACATGGGGCAAGGCCTTGATGCGCTCTCAGCTCGCGAAGAAAAAGACGGTCAATCTTGCCCGTGAGGACTTTGTCCTTGCTTCCAAGGAGAAGGAATTCGACAAACTTCTCGACCGGAAACCCAAGAGAAAGCTCGGCTTCGTTTGATTTTTCTCCGAAAAAAGAATGCAAACTGCTGTTTTCGTTCCTTTTTCACAAAATAAAAATGTTTTGATGCGTTTCGATTCACAAAAAAATGTGCATAATGAACAATTTTTGGATTTCCATTTTATGTATTATTCTAAATTTAAAGAAATTAAGAACAAAGAATGGACAAAATTCGAAAAATATGTTACAATTCGGTTAATCTGGTAGAGGAGGGACAAGTTTACTGTTGTCTCCCGCCAACAATGAAGGAGGATATTAGAATGCCAGTATATGAGTCGATTAAAAATGCCGACAACAAGATCGTGATTTCGGAAAACAACAGAGCTTCTGTCGTTTTCGGTTGGGATAACGTTCTTCTTGCTTTGGCAGAAAAGGGTGCAAAAACCATCGCGCTTGACGGTTGGTACGGCATCAACTACGAAAAGATTGCGAAGGCTCTTGCCGAGAAGATCGGCGGAGAGGTTGAGCTGATCGCCGCTGACGAGCTGTTTTTGTCCAGAGAAGAGATTGTTGCATACAACCAGCCCTACGTGACCGATGACCCCGGTTTTGGTAAGGTAAACCAGAACGGCGTGATCGAGGATATTATGAAAGCAGACGCCATCGAAGCTGTCAAGGCTCGCCTTGCTTCCGCTGAGAAGGTTACCATTATTTACGGTATGGGCGCCGCGATCAAGGCTTTTGCTGACGTGATCGACGTCAAGTGCTACATTGACAACACTCACCAGAAGGTTCAGTGGGATATGTGGACCGGAAAGCTTCCCACCTTCGGTTGCAAGGAACCCACCAAGGGCTACAGCTGGAAAGAGTACAACTATTCCGATTACTACATCCTCAAGCGCCAAAAGGATTATATGTACGGCGCGATGGATTTCTACGTAGAGAACTATTTTGAGGATGACCTCGTTCTCGTTCCCAGAGCGGCATACGACGAAATTATGTCCACTCTGGTCAAATATCCGATCCACGAGGTTAAGATCTTCAGCCCCGGACCTTGGGGTGCATACCGCTACGAGATGATGGACTACGGTGTAGAGGGTCTTGCCAACAACGCTTGGAATAAGATTGCAGGCCCTGAACTTCGTATTCTGATCGACTTCGGCGGCGAGAGAAGCATCTCGATGCCGATGCTCAACGCAATGCAGTACGGCAAGGAGCTTGGCGGTGAGCTGATTGACAAGCAGTATCCCGGTCTGTTCCCGCTGGATATCTGGCTGGATGACGGCTGGCATCCCACGCCCCAACCCGCAGAGAGAATCTCGATGCCGATGCACATTCACCCCTCCAGCAAGTACGTTGAAGACAACTTCGACGAACCTCTCGGAAGATACGAGACATACTACATCGCTGAAGCTTACGAAGGCGCCAACACCTGGATGGGCTTCCATGATCAGGCTGATATCGAAGAGTGGGAGCGTCTGTGCGAAGGGTCCCAGAACATCAAGCCCATCGACAACTGGAAGGACTTCATTGCCAACTGGCCCAGCAAGGAAGGCGACCTGTACCTGATTCCTCCCGGAACCATGCACGGCCACGGCGGCAACCAGATGGTTCTGGAAATGGACACCAACCCCTCCATCAACGGCACCGAGTA
>JAZRZQ010000008.1:0-9195 GCA_045601445.1 Eubacteriales bacterium
TGCAGATTGCTCTCAAAGAAGCAAACGAAACGGGCTATTGGCTCGAGCTTCTGGTAGAAACAGGCTATATTTCTGAAGAAGAATTTAAGACACTCGATCAAAAATGCACCGCACTCCGTGCTATGCTCATCGCCTCCATTAACACCACAAAACAAAATATGCAATAAAAATAAGCCGTGAATTTTCACGGCTTATTTTTCGTCATCGATATATTGCATAATATCTTCTACGTTACATTTTAAGATTTTGCAAAACATTTCAATTGTATGCGTACTTACGCTTTCATTTCTTTTAAGTCGGGTGATCTGTGCGGGGCTTACATGGTGATTTTTAATAAGCGAG
This sequence comes from Eubacteriales bacterium, assembly GCA_045601445.1. Classification (GTDB taxonomy): domain Bacteria; phylum Bacillota; class Clostridia; order Oscillospirales; family SIG627; genus RGIG5579. Next base: position 343 of record JAZRZQ010000008.1, read on the forward strand.
TACTGGGTTACTCCTTTTTTCTGCATTGTTTGCCATAATTTGTCATATGAAATCATAAAATCGATCCTCCCTATTGACATCATAATCGATTTCGGTGTATAATCATATTAACCAATATCGGTTATTAACTTGAGAGGTGACTTTATGAGAAGTAAAACAGATCGCAGAATGTGTGGAACTTGTGAGTTTTGGAATGGTATAAGACAACCGATTTTTGATGAACATGGTAATCCAAAAATTGAAATCCATTCAGAACAAGGCATTTGTGAGTGTTCTCTTAGTTCTTTTGAAGGCGGTCAACGAAGAAGGGATCTTTGTTGCAAGTGTTATTCAAAATGGACTGAATTGTTTTGATGAACCACTATGCCTAATCACAGTCCAGATATTTTAAATGTTTTTGTTCTATAAGGAGTTAGTTATTGTGTCGTATCTCATTATGGTATTGTCTTTCGGATGTATTTGGTATTTTATGATTTTTAGAAAAAATAAGAATTCAAAACGATTGAATTTAGAGAACGAAAAAAAGAAGGCGGAGTCTCATAGTTCTTTTATCCAATTAAGAATACAAAACATTGACAGAGCCGATATTGATATAATAAAAAAATGCAAGGAATACCTTTTTTACAGTGCAAGGCAGAAGTCATACAAATTGTTGTTGATTGTGTCCTCGTGTTTTGCTGGGCTGTTTGTTTTGGTCTTTCCATCTATGTCTATGATTGATAATATGAATCTTAATGATTATGCTTTTCTACCCATCTTACTTTTTGTTATGTCAATTATAGGTGTTATCTGTTGTATCAGTTTTGGATTAAAAATGAAAGATGCAAATGATAATTGCGTTATTAGGTCTTTTTATATTTGCGGATATCAAAACGAAAAATCAATTGCTCGATGTCCGTTATCTAGCGTTCAAGCGGTATATTGTGCAGAACAAATTGCAAAATCCGTTATTTCTGATGAGGATTGTAGTACCATAATTAAAGAAGTAAATAAAAAAGTAATTTTTACAAGTATATTATCTGTAGTATTAGTTATTATCGCATTTGCTATTCTAATGTCTTCTATTACCGGAGGAGGTAATTCAGAATTTGACGACGTTTTCAACAAAGATCCAAACAACTGGTCTGATGACGAAAAAGATTACGTTAACGATCTGTTTGATTGGATGAAGGAAAATAATTAAGAAAATCAAGTTTTTCGACCGGTTCCATTTTGAGTGTCGGTTCCAGAAAAAAGCACTTGCTATCGCAAGTGCTTTTTTCAACGATGTGTTCCGCAAGCGGAACGTGATGTTTCCTTCGGAAGTGATGTGCGCTTCGCGCGTGAAGTGTGCCTTCGGCACGTGATTAGGAACACATCACATCACTGCGAACAGTGTGAGCAACATCACTATGCGAAGCATAGCATCACTTTGGCGTAGCCAAAACTTCACTAAAACCTCAGAGCCCTTGTAAATCAAGGGCTTTTCGTGTTTTTAGGGGTAAAAAAAATCCCATTTCACCATTACACCTTTTCACCGATCTGTTGGACTTGAACCTGTGGCTTTAATTAATTAAGGTTCGAAATTGTTGGGGCAACTCAGAAAATAGCACTTGCGATAGCAAGTGCTATTTTTATCCAATCCGAAGGATTGGCATGGCATCACGCGTCAGCGTGCATTTGCCTTCGGATTGATTCCATACCGCCTACGGCGGATTCCAAGTGGCACTTTGTGTTGATTCCATGCAAGGCTTCGCATTGATTTGTCCTAAATTAAATTATGCACTTCAAAAATAAGCCGTGAAGATTCAAGGCTTATTTTTGGAACTAATTATTTACTAAAGTAAATAATTCTTGACATTTAGTTCGATTTCGGATAAAATAATAATAGCGAGGAGGTGTTTTCGTGTATATCAACTATTCTAAGCTCTGGAAATTATTAGCCGAAAAGGGGCTTTCAAAATCGGATTTGATTGATTTGACAGGTCTCAGTTCTCGTGTTATTGCAAAACTTGCAAAGAATGAAACCGTAACAACAGATACGATTGCCAAAATTTGTACTTCCCTGAGCTGTGATGTAGGGGATATGATGGAGTGCTCTTTGGAGAGTGAACTGTCTCTCTATCATTACAGTCGTGCTTTTGGGAAAACTGTTGAGGAAACGGATCGTGTGCAAAAAAGTAGTTTTGTGTGGAACGGGCAGAAATTTGTTTTGTATGTAACAAAGAAAAAAGCCACTAAGTCTACGAGAATTGATTGCGGCGAGGATAACACTGTCTATTGGACCCAATTTTACATAGCCGGAGGGCATAGCCGCCCAAGTGTTGTAAAAGAGCCTCTTGTGAAACCGCTTTTAGCGGCGGATACCATTACCATTGTTATTATCAAAGGCAAGCCCGGTACCATTACAGGACTTGACGAAGGAATTTGGGGATCTGCTAAAAACGGAAAATTGCGGGACAAACATCAAATTTTTGTGATGACTGAAGCAGCTTTTAAGGTTTTTGAGCCAAAGGAATGTGTTTCCTTGCAATGAATTATTTAAAAAATACAATTCGATAGAAAATCAAGTTATTATATCGGTTCCATTTTGATTGTCGGTCCCACACCGGATCCTGCCGTTGTCATGCAAACGAAACCAAGGGTTGCACTTACGATGTTCGGAGTAAATCCTGCTCCTTTGCGGGCGCGCAACAGTGTTTGTTGTAGATTTGACGCCTTGCCCATAGTGACGAAATGCTGATGCCCAAGCTGTGAGCGCCATCCGAGAGAAAATAGCGGGCACAACGGCCGTTTAAGGCGTGAAATAAGGCATTTGATCCGATTATATGACAAAAAAATACCAACTGTCATGATACGTCCCCCAAGCGTCCGGCTTGGGGGACGTATTTTTATGCGGGTGGATTTTTGTTCCTTTACGGGTTATGAAAAAATGATTGTCTCTGTTTCGGAGATGATTTCGGCAGAGAGGGGAAGTAATAGGCGCAGGTCTCCTTTTTGTGTCGGCTGCATCTTTTCGAGAGGAGTTTCCCAAAACGACGATAGAATTTGCTCTCGAGTCGCCTTCAATTTTTCTTTGTTCTTTTCTTTGGAGAGAAGATAATCGAAGCCGGCATCAATTTCTTGGCGGTAAATGTGTTTGGCCGGTTCAAAGGCGGCCTGCAGACAGTAATGGTTGCACAGATTCTTCTTCAGCGTTGTTTCAAACGCGGGATTGACGGGTGCTGTTTTCTGAAGATCATTTAGGGTTGCCAGCATGGAAAACTCGGGATTCGCGCTCAACAATCCGATCATAATATCCATCAGCTTCGTGTACTGCGTTTTCAATTTCCCAATCTTGCGATCATCTTGTTCCGATTGCAATGCGGAAATAACAATGAGATTCAAATATCGACCGACAACGGTTCGTGCCAGATCAATGACGTCACGGTACACGAGAGGAGCGGTGTCCATTCGTATGTCAGTCGGCAATTGAAGCAACGCGCTTTTGGCCGCTCCCTGTACGGCGGCGTACTTCTTCAGCCTTTTGGCGAAGAATTTGTGCAAAACGGGATCGTCGCTGTCATCTCTGATTAGAAAAATGGTAAGCCTTGTCCAAAGATCCAAGTGTGAGTAGGGCAGCTTTGCATAGTCTTCGTAGTTTTTTTCTTGCGGATCGCGCTGAGTTCGACTGCCCCAGTCCCCGAGCTGAATTACAGGAAGAATTGTTTTCCAGCTTTGTTCCATGGGATCGGCATAACGAGCGTAACGGGTTCGACACATTCGCTCAATGACGCCTTCGACGTGAATTGCCGTGGGATTCCAAGCGTTTTGAGACAGATACTCCAAAATAAGCGGATCGCTGTGGGAAAGCTCCGGCCAGTATATCATTCCTTGACAATATGGGTCATCTGCCGCGATCTGAAAGCGTTCTGAAATGCGATCGTACGGGCCGCGGATTTCACTTTCCGATTCAAAGGCGTGGAAGATGCCGAAGATCCATGGAAATTTTCCGACCAGCCCCCAATTCAAAAAACTGCTTTTGGGATCTGCAACTTCGCACGTGTAATCCAAGAACACGGTTCTTTGGGGGTCCAGCTCCTTGGTAAGCTGTTGAACTTGTGATGCATGCCACCATCCGGCAAAGTCCCAAGTTGCCAGCATTAGCTTTGAATGCGGATATTTTTTGCGTATTTCTTCTGCAATTCTGCGGTAAGCTAACATTTTGAGAGCAAAATTCTTCTGCGGATCTTGGCACAAAGAGCGTTCGCCCAGACCGATCGTATGGAACAGCGAGGAGTCTCGGTCGTATTCATCGACCATCGTTTCGGTCAGCTTTGTGTAATACGACATCATTTTTTTGTTCCTGAAATCAAAAACGTTTCCGGTTTCTCCGCCTGTGTAATAGGGGATTTCCTGCGGGATAAAAGAGGGCTTTTTGGCATCCAAAAAAGCCTGCGGCGTGCGACTGTACCAGTGGGTCATAGTACCGCAGTCAACTGGGAAGGAAAGGTCCAGCTCGCGAGCATATTGCATAATTTTTTTGCGAAGATCACCGCGGTACTCAAGCGTCCAAAAATCGGAACGGTCGTGAAATCCGTCCGCATCCATATTCTGATACCGGTCCGGATAGGGAACGTCATCGGGGAAGGCTCTTTGCCAGAGATCGTCCATTCCGATGCGGAGCATAAAGAAATTCAAGCGTTTTTTTAAGATCCACTCCAATTCCTTTTTCCAATCCTCAAAGCTCCAATGCTCTGCTTGAAATCGCTTTAATCCACGGTGAGCAAAATATCGGATTCCGCGGTATTCGAAGCGCGGAGATTCTTGAACGCGGATGTTTTCAAGGGGGAGGGTATCGTGATGAGCAATCACGTCTCCATCCCAAAAATAGTGACAATCGGCAAAGCGCTCAAAGTAATCGTACACGGCGTAAATGGTCGATCTGCCTCTGCCGCCTGCCAAAATCAAAACCTTTCGGTTGCCGTCGGCTTGGCTGAGCATACAGTAATCATCCGTTCCGTAACGAATGGGAAGCGACTCAAAACGAAAGGAAAGCATTTGCTCTGCGAGATAGTCGTTGACGCTGTCGGATCCGATCACGATCAGATCGGAGATGCCGTCGTCAGCCGTTGCCATCGGCAACTCCCTTCCGGTAACCATCCGATAGGTCGATTGAAAGGCTTCTGCGGCGAAGGTGTACGCTTTCGCGGAATCGTCGGGGGCAAGAATCAATAAAGACATAAGATCTCCTTCTGCGTGTATTTTACCATAAGTATAAGGTGTTTTTTTCTTTGCTTCAATGTGATTTTTCGCTGAAAAGATGTGATTTTCGGCACGGAAGAAAATGGAATTGACAAATGATAACGAAAAACATAAAATGAATTCGGGAGGAGTATTTATGTTTTTTAACACAAATGATTTCAGCGCCGAAGAGATCGAGGTATTTAAGCTGACAAGAGCACCTTACCGAAGAGCGTCCCCCACCAGACCTTTCCATGCGATATCGTTTCGTGTGGAAGGAAATGCAAAATACGAAACGACGGACCGCACGATTCAAACGGAGCAAGGAGATCTTCTTTTTGTTCCTGCCTACGTTCAATACGTGAAGGATACGAGCGAGGAGTTGTTTTACGTTGTGCACTTCAAAACGGAAGTGCCAATCGGCAATCAACTGCGCCGCCTGTCACCCGTGAATAAAAAAATCTTTGCGGAATTGTTTGAGCAGCTGTATCGGGTACGCACGGAGAAGGATTTTGGCTACGAGTACGAAACGAAGCAGCTTTTTTATCGGCTTGTTTTGTTGATCGAGCGGGAATTTTCTTCGCCTCGTCAAAATCCGATTGAGCAGGAGATCAGCAAAGCGACTTGGATGATCCACGAGTCTTTTTTGAGTCCGGAGTTTTCCGTTGGGGATTTGGTCAAGCGTATGAATATGAGCGAAACGTACTTCCGCAGGCAGTTTCAAAAGTATAAAGGCGTCAGCCCCAAGCGCTACGTGGAAGAGCTGAGACTTCAGAGTGCGCTTCAATTGCTCCGATCGGGATACTATTCGGTCACGGAGGTTGCGGATCGTTGCGGCTTTTCCGATCTCTATTATTTCAGCGCCTTCATTAAGAGAATGACGGGAAAATCTCCGCGGGAAATACAGAAAATACAGGAGGAGGCTTGACCGCTTGCGTGAGATTGTTAGGGCCGCTTCCGCCTCATCTCGGTTTTTTGACTTCCTCTTGCGCGCCGGACGGATTTGTGGTATCATAAAGTTGCAAACGATTGAACCCGACGCCTTTTTCGTGTGAAGAAATGTTCCTCGAATCCCGCCGCCTCGCTGCTCGGTGCGTATCGCGGAAAGCATCTTGTGATCGGGAACCTCTCGCCACCCCCCTACGATCGTTTTGCCGAATTTGTGATCCGAGACTTGCTGTCGGACGTGTTTTACTCCCTTGCCAAATCAGAATAAGGAGTGATTTGATGAATCGATCCGGAAAGATCCTGCGCATCATTCTTCTGCCTGTCATTCTCGCATTTTCTTTGTCCTGTTCGGTGTTTGCAAATGCTCCCGCACCGGAGGATCACCTTACGGTCTATCTGTCGGCATTGCCGTCCGATGCCGTTTATGCCGATTTGCTCGTTCGTATGGATCCGAGTGATTCTAATTACGTTTCCGATCAACAAACGTCTTGGGACGTCCCCCCTTCCGCAGAAATACTCAGCTATTCCGAGGACGGCTACTACAGCTTCACGTTTCACTATCGCGACGCCAAGTCAAACATCATAGCGGAGAGATATAATGATACGTACCATACCGTTACCTTTTGCAAGGGGACGGAGGAAGAAGGCTTTTTGACGCAATATGAAAAGCTTTGTATGAGTTACGGTGACGTGAAAATTGCCGTTCTGGATGAAAACTTTGATTTGATTACCGTCTCTCCCTCTTTCGTTTTACCCGAGGATGATACGCCGCGCTTCTTTTACGGCGACGTTTATTTTGAAATCGCCGCCTCTCGCGTAGACGTTCCGACCGGCTTTAATGCCTACTATACCTTGATCGGCGGCTTTGTTTCGATGCAGGTTCTGTTCTTTTCCGTTTTATTGGAGATGCTGGTCGCGTTTTTCTTTCGTTTGAGAGGCAAAAAGCTGCTCGAGGTTTTTCTTGTCAATCTCGGCACGCAGTTTGCGATGCGCCTGCTCTATTTTGCACTGCCGTTTTCGTATTGGATCGAAACTGCCGTGCTGGAGATTTTGGTCTATTCGGGTGAATTTTTAATCTATAAAAAGCGATGGTGTGAGATCGGAACGGGAAAAATCGTGATGTATACCATCGTTGCCAACACCATCAGCCTGCTGCTGGGCGTTTTGCTGGATTGCTATCTTCTTGCTTGAAAAGAAAAAAACACTTGTCAAATCAAAAAAAGGAGGCTTTGTTATGGTTGCTGATTCCGAACGGCTTTATGATGAATTTTTGCAAAATTACGGTCTTGAAAAGGGACTGTATTATCACTCGATCGAGCTGCTCGATCATCCCTTTGAGCAGATCGAAAAGGTGCAGGCGGTTCGCATCGGAGATCAGATCGTGCCGGTCTCTCCCGCCGTGGCAAATTCGGTCAAATTCAATATCCAGTTGCATTATGCTCAAATCCAGGCCGAAAAAGAGATCAAAAAATACATCGGCAGCTATAAGGGGCTGATTCTCGATGAGGATGACGTCAATCTGTTCTGCTTCACCGCCGAGCAGGCCGTTCTCACACATCTGCTTTGGCCCTTTCACCTTCTGACCTTTCAGGCACAGCTTGAGGAAAAGGACTTTTTCCCGCTCGCCGATATGATGGAGGGGATCGTGCTCGACACCCAAGAGGCTCTGTTCGCCTTCTTGCAGGCCGTGCTCGGCAGCACCGATCGCATCGACGCCGCAAGAGATCGCGATATCGACCGAATGAACCGACAGACCGACGCCTGGGCGGCCAACGCTCCCGTGGAGGTCAGAGGCTCGATCCGCCGCTACGGCAATCACATCGAGGTTGCCGCCACCGCTCGCTCCACCGTCACCTCGGGTATGGTCAATGCCGACTATCAGGCGCACAATCTTCTCGCCAATCAGAAGGCCAATCGCGAAAAGGCAACGGCACAGCGCTCCTATATGCAAACGCTGGAAAACCGATTGCTTGAGATCATCTCCTCTTACAGGAAGCTCTGGTATGACCGCTTAAAGCAGCTCGGCAAGATCATCGGAAAGAACGTCCTGCGCGACAGCATCATCCCCGGCGATATTCTCCACCGCCCCGATCAAAAGGACAATCTCATTGCCATCATCAAGCAGGCAAACGGCGGAATCTCCTTTGCCAACTTAAAGCGCCTGATGACCTTCTACGGTCACGATTGCGACGAATTGTTCGGCGAGCGTGTCGCGATCCGCATCAATAACAGCTTCATCAAGGATCACGAAATCGACGTCAACAGCTTTTTCTATAAATTCTACGCGTATTTTTACGACGTCGAGCATCCCCTGGAGCACGAGGCGTTTTACAATCGCTTCCGTCAGGCAACGATGGAAACGACCCGCGCCTTCTGCCAAAAATGCAAGGAGCAACATCCCGACGTCTACACAGCCGAGAACGACAGCAGACTTTTGACGCAGGTCAAGGGAATGATTGACGCGCTTCCCGGCATCACCGACCGTCAGCGAAACCGTATGAAGGACGACGCCTACGCCGTATTCTACGAGGTTCTGGGCGATGCCGCCCAAAGCGAATATTACAAAAACGGCATTCCGCGATTTGAGTTTTAACGGGCAAAAAGCCACGGTAACATTTTGTTACCGTGGCCTTTTTTGTGACAAACGAAAAAAGCTTTGGACGAGGTTCTGTCGTATTTGATTGTCACCTAATAATTGATCGT
>JAZRZQ010000009.1:0-6601 GCA_045601445.1 Eubacteriales bacterium
TGCGGTGCCCGAAATTTTTCGCTCGCTTATCGCTTCGCAAAATTTCGACCGCGGCTGCTCCTTTTTGCTCGCTTCATCTGCCTCCGGCAGCGCTCGCAAACGTCCCCACTTCGATACCTCTGCATCTATGGTTATACTCCGATTGGAGGATAACGGCAAATTCATTTGCCGCATTAGTTTAACACAAACAAGCGAGAATGTCAAATGGTTTTTTTCGGGAAAGGGATTTTTTCTTTTCGTTTTGGCTTTGCTTTGGGCAAAAGGGGCAAAACACAGCGGTACAGCGCGAAGAGGGCGATAAAATTCGGGATGGCCATCAGGGCGTTCATCAGATCCGAAAAGAGCCAGACCGTTTGCATCGGGATCACCGCGCCGAGAGCACAGCAAAGCACGAACAAGACGAGGTAGGGTGTACGGGCGCGCGCTCCGAAGAGAAACTCGGCACAGCGAGAGCCGTAAAGCGACCAGCCGATCAGAGTGGTGAAGGCAAAGAGGATCAGGCAGGCGGCGACGGTGACGCGGGAAAGCGTTTTTCCGAACACGGTTGCAAAGGCGGCGCTGATGAGGGTGGCATCCGCCGCAGACGCGGAAACGATCAGCTCCTCGGGCAAGGCGGTGGCAACGGCAAGGGCGGTCATCGTACAGACGACGAGCGTATCGGCAAAGACCTCGAAGATGCCAAGCAATCCTTGACGGATGGGATCGTTTGTTTCGGCGCAGGCGTGCGCAATGGCGGCAGAGCCGAGTCCCGCCTCGTTGGAGAAGGCACTGCGCCGAAGTCCCCAATGCAGTGCCGTTTGGGCGGCGATGCCCGCACCCGCACCGACGGCGGCGCGCGGGGCAAAGGCGTCCCCCACGATGCGTGAGAGGACAGGCAGGATGCGATCGGCGTGGAACAGCACGGTCACCGTGGCAAAGAGCAAAAACAGCACGGTTGCGATCGGCACCAATCGCTCGCTGAACTGCCCGACACGCCGCGCCCCGCCGAACACCGCCTTAGCCAAAAGAAGCGCGCTCACGACGCCGACGCCGACCGAGATCAGGGCGCGCTGATGCACCGAAAGCGGCGCGAAGCCCTCGCAGGCAGAAAGGAGCGCCGAGGCCATACTGTTCGTCTGCGCGAGATTTCCCATCCCGAGCGCGGCAAGCGAGGCAAAGAGCGCAAAGGCCGCGCCGAGCGCGGCAAAGGCGGGCTTTCGCGCGCCTTGAAGGGCGACCATCGGCCCGCCGATCCACTCCCCGTTCTCCGTGCGGCGGCGCGTGCGAATGGCGATGGCCACCTCGAAGAACTTGATAATCATCCCCAAAAACGCGGCGATCCACATCCAGAACACCGCTCCGAAGCCGCCCAAGGCGAGCGCTTGGCAGGTGCCGACGATGCTCCCCGTGCCGAGCGTGCCCGCAAGCGCCGTACACATCGCCTGAAACGGGGAAACGCCGCCCTTCGTGCGATCCTTTTTCGTCCCAAGCGCCAGACGCAGGGCCTTGGGCAAACAGCGAAACTGAAACAGGCGGCTCTTCACCGTGAAAAACACACCGCCGAAAAGCACGCAGGGCATCAAGATCCCTTGCCAGACGACTGTGCCAAGATAAGAAAGCAGTGCATTCATCCCTTGCCCCTCCAAACCATCGGATGCCGTATTCTATGCGGTGGGGCGTAAAAAAAGAAGCCCGTCGGGGCTTCTTTTACAGCGGCAAAAGCGGCAGGGTGATGCTTCCGCTCTTTTGCAGATACACGCTGTTCTCCTCTGCTTTCACGGACAGCGTACACGCTTGCCAATCAGCGATCAGCTTCAAAAAGGATTCGCCGTCAAGCCAGATCTCCTCTTCCGAGATCTCCCGCACGGCCGAGACGCCCTCGGGCGCCGGAATCGAGAGGTCTGCGCTCGTCAGATCCAAGGTCTTTTCCCCCTTGGAGTGAACCAGACGAAGCGTGCTCTCCCCTCTTTCGGCGGTGATGCCGAGCGTCCCCGCAAGCGCAAGCAACGGAAGCTTGACGCGCGCTCCGCCCTCCAGCCACGCCACCTCAATTTCCTGCGGCACGCCGTCGTAGTAAAATACGATCCCCTCTTCTTCAGGCCCTCCTCCCATCACGTTCGGAACGGTGGTAACGGGCGGCTCGGAAGAGCAGGATGCGGCAAGCAAAACGAGCATCAAACAAAGCACGGCACAAGCAATTTTTTTCATAATTTCTCCTTAAAAGTCCGTTTTATGGGACATATATTCGGTTATACTGATCTCAGAACAAGAGAAAAGGAGGTCAAAACGATGACCGGAAATTACACAAAGGAAGTATTGCTGCAAAGACAGAAGGCACACATTCGCCACCTGCTTCGCGAGCAGAAACGGGCGCGTCTGGAAAAACAGATCCTCACGGGGCTGTGTCTGGCGCTGATGACCTTTCTCGGAGCGGTTTTGATCCTGATTTAAAGTGCAAGGCTGTGGTAGGGCGTACCGTCGAGGGTCTTCCAGGTAAAGCCGAGATCGTCCCAGATCATATACCCGCGCTCGGAAGAGCCCTTGGGCAGGGTGACCGAGCCGGGATTGCAAACGAGGATGCCCTCGTGCTCCTCCCAGATCGGGATATGGGTATGCCCGTGCAGCAGCACGTCTCCCTTTTGAAGCGGCGGCAGGTTCGTCGCGTGAAAGCGATGCCCGTGGGTGGCAAACACGGCGCGGCGGCCTGCGGTGAACAGGGCGTAGTCGGCCAGAATGGGAAAGGAAAGCACCATCTGATCGACCTCGGTGTCACAATTTCCGCGCACGCAGAAAATGACGTTTTTGCGAGCGTTGAGAAGCTCGATGACCTTTTTGGGAGCGTAATGCTCGGGCAGGTCGTTGCGAGGGCCGTGGTAGAGAAGATCGCCCAAAAGCAAAAGGCGATCGGCGCCCTCGGCGTCAAAGCGGGCCAAAAGCGCGCGGCAGGTCTCGGCAGAGCCGTGCAGATCGGATGCAATCAGAAATTTCATAGCGTTCCCGTCCTTTCTTATCCTAATCAGTATAGCAAATGAACGCTCCGAGAGCAAGAGCTTTTCTTCTTTTTGTTCGACAAAAACAAATCGGACGAGCAAATGGAAAGCTCTTGAATTTTCCGTCACAGCGTGCTACAATGAAAAAAAGTATGAATCAAGAAGGAAGTACGAATGAATATTATTGTAGTCGGCATCGGAAAGAACGGAATGGCCCTTCTGCAAAGCCTGACCGCCGAGGGACACGACGTCATTGCCATTGATAACGATCCGCAGATCATTTCGCAGGTCTCCAACCAATTTGACCTGATGTGTGTCTGCGGCAACGGCGTCGATTGGGAGACGCTGTCTGAGGCAAGGGCGGACAAGGCCGAGCTTCTCATTGCGGTCACGGGCTCAGACGAATTTAATATGCTCTGCTGCTTTATGGCCAAAAAGGTAGGCGCGAAGCACACGGTGGCACGCATTCGCAAGCCCGAATACAACGACCAGAGCCTCGGCTTTATGCGCCAACAGCTCGAGCTTTCCATGGTCATCAATCCCGACGCGCTGGCGGCCAAGGAGCTGTTCAATCTCTTAAAGCTCCCCGGAGCGGCCAACATCGAGACCTTTTCCCGCCGCCGCTTCGAGCTGGTCGAGCTGATTTTGAGAGAAAACTCCCTGCTCGACGGTATTTCCCTGCAGGAAATGAGAAAAAAATATCCCGCGGCGTATCTGGTCGGAATGGTGCATCGCGACGGCGAGACCGTCATCCCCGGCGGTACCTTCCGCTTAAAGAGCGGGGATCGCATCGGTCTGACGGGAACGGCCAAGGAGATCGAGCGCTTGCTCTCGCTTCTCGGCCTGCTTCAGGGAAAGGCGAAATCGGTGATGATCGTCGGCGCGAGCCGAACGGCCTTTTATTTGACGAAAATGCTCATTGATTCGGGAAGCCGCGTGACGGTCATCGAAAAGGACAAGGCCGTCTGCGAGCAATTTGCCGAGGCCGTGCCCGAGGCGGTCGTCATTTGCGGCGACGGAGCGAACGAGGAGCTGCTTCTGGAGGAGAGGCTTGACTCGATGGACGCCTTCGTCTCTCTGACAGGCTCGGACGAAAAGAACATCCTGCTCTCCTGCCTTGCCAACACCCGCGGGGTTCAGCAGGTCATCACCAAGATCAACCGCGAGGAGTTCTACTCCATTGCGGGGCGCTTGGGGCTGGACTGCATCGTCACGCCCAAGCAGTTTATGAACGATCTGCTCACCCGCTTTGCCCGCGCGCTGGACAATTCCGTCGGCAGCAGTGTGGAAACGCTGTATAAATTGATGGGCGGCGCGGCCGAAGCCTTGGAATTTGTCGTACGCGAGGAATTTCCCGCCAAGGACGTCCCCTTAAAGGAATTACAGCTCAAGCCCAACACCCTGATCGCAGGCATCCTTCGCGGAAGGAAGGTCATCATTCCCACGGGTAACGACGTGATCTGCGTCGGGGACAGCGTGGTCGTTCTGACGGCCGCGGGCGGCCTGACCGACTTAAAGGACATTCTGAGGTAGTGCGATGAATCGAAGAATGGTCTTTCACACCGTCGGGCAGATCGTCCTTCTGGAGGCGGCTCTGCTTCTGCTTCCGACGGTCACGGCGATCTGCTACCGTGAAAACAGCGTAATCTTTTTCCTCTTCACAGCCGCTCTCTGCGCGCTGTGCGGCCTTGTTTTGATGGCCATATCCCGCCCCAAGGACCGAACGATCTTTGCCAAAGAGGGCTTTGTCATCACGACCCTCGCCTGGCTGTCTCTTTCGGCGCTGGGCGCGCTCCCCTTCTTCCTTTCGGGGCAGATCCCGCATTATATCGACGCGTTTTTCGAAACGGTCAGCGGCTTTACGACAACAGGCGCTTCCATTCTGGAAAACATCGAGGCGCTCGATCGCGGGATGCTCTTCTGGCGCAGCTTTACCCATTGGGTCGGCGGTATGGGCGTTCTGGTCTTTCTGGCGGCCTTCCTCTCCGGCCTTTCGGATCGCTCCATTCACATTCTGCGCGCGGAAATGCCCGGCCCAACGGTCGGAAAGCTCCTTCCCAAGACGCGTGACACCGCCAAGATCCTCTATTTGATCTACGTGGTGATGACGGCGGTGCAGGTCGTGCTGCTGAAAATCAGCGGAATGAGCCTCTACGACAGCCTCGTTCACTCCTTTGGTACGGCAGGCACGGGTGGCTTTGGCGTCTATCTTGACAGCGCCGCCTCCTTCACCCCCCTCCAGCAATGGATCATCGCCGTTTTTATGGTGCTGTTCGGCATCAACTTTAATTTGTATTATCTTCTTCTGATCGGAAAGATCCGCGCCGTGTTCCGCTCCACCGAGCTTTGGTGGTACCTTGGCATCATCGCTTTCTCCACCGCTCTGATCGCGCTGGATCTGCGCGATGCCTTTTCCTCGGCGGGAGAGATCCTTCGCCACAGCGCGTTTCAGGTCTCCTCGGTCATAACGACCACGGGCTTTACCACCCTTGATTTCAACGCTCTGCCGACGCTCTCGCAGACGGTTCTGCTTCTTCTGATGTTTTTGGGCGCTTGCGGCGGCAGTACGGGCGGCGGCTTCAAGGTGTCGCGATTCGTGTTGCTTTGTAAGCATTGCGGCAAGGAGATCCGCCACATGCTCCATCCGAGGGCCGTCACCTCGCTTCGCTTCGAGGGAAAAAGCGTCGAAAAGGAGACCAGCCACGCCGTCTTGGTGTACTCGGCGGCGTATACGCTCTGCTTTTTCGCCACTTTCCTTCTTCTTTCCTTTGACCGCTTCGACGTCATCACCAATTTCTCTGCGGCGGCCTCCTGCTTTAACAACATCGGCCCTGCGCTGGGAGAGGCCTTCCAAGGCTATTTTGGATATTCCTCCTTCTCCAAGCTTCTTCTGTCTCTGGCAATGCTGCTCGGCAGATTGGAGATCTGGCCGATCCTTCTGACCTTCTCCCCTGCCGTTTGGCTGTCCCGCTCCAAACAGAAAGGAACACTATGACCTACGAAATCATCAAGCAAGACCCTGCGGTTCGCGTCTACATCGAAAAGGCAAACGAGAGCCTGATGGCGCTCGGCTACACCGAGCACAGCTTCGCCCACGTTGCGCGCGTGGCCGAGGATGCGGGGCGGCTGCTCGAGGAGCTGGGCTTCGACGGGCGCACGGTCGAGCTGACCAAGATCGCAGGCTTTCTCCACGACATCGGAAACCTCGTCAATCGGGTCGATCACAGCCAAAGCGGCGCGCTGATGGCCTTTCGCATTCTCGATCGCATGGGCTTTCCCCCCGAGGAGATCGCGATGGTGGTAACCGCCATCGGCAACCACGATGAGGGCACGGGCATTCCCGTCAGCCCCTTGGCGGCGGCGCTGATCTTAGCGGATAAATCCGACGTGAGGCGCACAAGAGTTCGCAATCCCGATCCTGCCCGCTTTGACATTCACGACCGCGTGAACTTTTCCGTGAGCCGCTCCGAGATGCGCGTGGATCGCGAAAAAAAGCAATTGGTGCTGTCCTTGACCATTGACACCGCCGTCAGCTCGGTGATGGAGTATTTCGAGATCTTCCTTGACCGAATGGTGCTCTGCCGTACCGCCGCGGAAGCGCTCGGTCTGGAATTTCAGCTTGTCATCAACGG
>JAZRZQ010000010.1:0-12753 GCA_045601445.1 Eubacteriales bacterium
ACACCGCGCAGTCCCGCCGTTCCGAATTCCAGATCCTTGTAAAAGCGATCCTCGATCTCCTTGGGGTCGGTCAGCGTGAGCAGCTCGCGCCTTGTTTCTTCGTCAAAAGCGTCGTTTTCGCACCAAATGCGGTATTGCGTCTCTACGTTCGTCATCGAAAAACCTCCTGAATGCTTTTTCTTATTATACCCTCGAAAAGCTGTTTCGTCAATCCACTTGACAAAAACAGTGCTTTCTTGTATAATAAATAAAGTTTTGAAAGGAAAGGGAGGGGTCAGTACAGAATGGACACGGACAGTCACAGTACCGTCTTTGTGAAAAGATCCTCGGATCGAAAACAATTCAATCTTTTGTTGTGAGTGGTGTAGCCCGTCTTTTGTCAGAATGAGGGGTTGTGCCTTTTTTTGTTGATATTTTTGTTTTTGTATTCAGAAAGGATTTTTACGTATGAATTTAGTCGGTCCCATATTACTTCAGTTCGTTTTGATCGTGTTGAACGCCGTGTTTGCCATGGCGGAAATTGCCGTCATCAGCATCAGCGACGCCAAGCTCAATAAATTCGCGGAGGAGGGCGACAAGCGCGCCAAGCGTCTGGTCAGACTCAAGTCCGATCCCGCCAAATTTTTGGCAACCATTCAGGTCGCCATCACCCTCTCGGGCTTTCTCGGCTCGGCCTTTGCCGCCGATAACTTTTCGGGGTATCTGGTCGATCTCTTCTATCGCTTCCTGCCCCAAAGCACAAGCCGCGAGCTGCTCGAGACGCTCTCCGTTATCTTAATTACCGTTTTGCTTTCCTACGTTTCTCTGATTCTGGGCGAGCTTGTCCCCAAGCGCGTGGCCATGCGAAAGACCGAGTCGATCGCACTCGGCCTCTCCGGCACCGTCGGCGGCGTTTCCAAGCTCTTCAAGCCCATCGTTTGGTTTTTGACCGTTTCCACCAACGGCGTTCTGCGTCTGATCGGCATCGACCCCCATCAGGACGATGAAGAGGTCAGCGAGGAGGACATTCTCTTAATGGCCGACGTCGGCGCCGAAAAGGGTACGATCGACGAGTCCGAGCGAGAGATCATCGAAAACATCTTTGATTTTGACGATCTCACCGTCGCCGAAATCGCCACCCACCGCACGGACGTGTCCCTGCTCTGGATGGACGGCAGCGACGAGGAATGGGAGGAGACCATCCGCTCCACCCGTTACACCTTCTATCCCATTTGCGAGGAATCCATCGACCGCATCGTCGGCGTGCTCGACACCAAGGATTATTTCCGTCTGGAGGATCGCAGTCGCAAAAACATCCTCGAAAAGGCCGTCCGTACGCCGTATTTTGTTCCCGAGGGAGCCAAGGCCGACGTTGCCTTCCGCAATATGAAGGCTCAGCGCGCCAGCTTTGCCGTTGTTCTGGATGAATATGCAGGCTTCAAGGGCATCGTCACGATGAAAAACCTCATCGAGTGTATCGTCGGTGATATTGACTTGGAGGAAAAGAGCGAGGACGAGATCCAGAAGATCGCAGACGACCGATGGCGCGTCAGCGGCAACGTCACGCTTGCCGTTCTGGAGAAGGAGACCGAGGTTTGCTTTTCCGAGGAGTATGAAACCCTCAGCGGCTTGGTGTTCGGCCTCTACGGTGCCGTTCCCGAGGACGGCAGTCGCTTTTCGGTTGAGCAGGAGCGCTTTTCGATCGAGGTGACCGAGGTTCTCGACCATCAGGTCGTGGGCGCGGTCGTCACCGTCAAAACCCCTTCTTCCCAATCCGACGAAAACGAATAAAGAAAATTACAAAAAAGATTCCGATTTGTGGCACCTTCCTTACGGAGTGCGCCTCAAATCGGAATCTTTTTTCTTATTTTCGCTTCTGACCCGTGGGGTCAAGGCTTGGCATCGCCGAATAGCAACGGACGTCGGATTTGGCGTCCCCTTACGGCACCTTGATTTTGCGT
Source organism: Eubacteriales bacterium (assembly GCA_045601445.1). GTDB lineage: Bacteria > Bacillota > Clostridia > Oscillospirales > SIG627 > RGIG5579. The sequence goes on from JAZRZQ010000010.1 coordinate 1,941, forward strand.
TGCTTATGCGATGGAAACGGTGATGACGGGGTAAACCGCCGCCGGAAGAGCCAATCTTTCTAAACCGGTACGGAAGAACTCGGCACGGTCGTTCTCCGGATCGCCCTCGCGGCTCTCGGTCCACCTTTCACGATAGTAACCGCTCGTTTCATACGAGTCGTGTCCGGCAAGGGAAGCCTTGGAATAAGTGTATTTCGTAAAATAGTCACTGGACGGGTACAGCCTACACAACAGCGGCTTCGGATCTTTTTCCCAAGTAGAATATGCGTGGTAATAATCGTAGAAGGAATATAAATATACGTTGTCTACGGTATCGGCACCGCCCCAGCCATAGCCTGAAACGGGAATGCCCCAAGCATCCTTCATTTCGTCCTCGATCCACTCATTGATGAGCTTCGTGGGCAAAATTCTCTGCTTTTCTTCCTCGGAAAAGGCAATTTGGTAGAAGGATTCGTTCAAAAACGCTCTCAGATCCGAGTTTTCCCAATGAAAGGCTTGCGAGGACTGCGGATCGTTCTCCCATGGCAAGAATTCCAAGGGAACGGTCGACATCAAGGTGAGCCGATCATCCTGCTTTGCGATCACCTGCCAAAGGATCGGTTGCAGCTCCTTGTCGTTGTACTGATAGTAGTTTCCGAAATAAACACTATCCATAAAGGTCAAATCCTTCCACTCGCGTTGCGGTATCGCGGCGATATACTGCTTTAACTCTTCCATCCGCTCAAACCGATACTCGGGAATCTCAGACAGTAATATATTCATAAGACGATACATTTTTTTGTGTCTGAAATACGGATCTCTGTCCGGATTTCCCGGCGAAGGGGAGGAAGGCGGAGCAAACAGCTCGTTTTCAAAGAAGGGCATCACGTCGGATATCAAAGCCTCGATCAAGGCAGGGCGGTAGAAGGAATAGCCTAATAACTTCACGTACGGCTCTCCCGCTGCGTCATAGACGAAAAGGGGCTTGCTAAGCACGGAGACATCATCCGTTGAAAGATAAACGAGCTCGAGCAATTTTTTAATCAGCGGTTTCTTAGACTCTATATTCCTTGCCTCCAGCTCTGCTTCCTCCTTTAAGAGCGCAGAAAGAACGTCACGGATCGTGCGATCGTGCTCTACCAAAAGTTTTCGGTTCCTCTCTGACAGGCTGTCCTTCCAATCAAGCGTTTGAGGTGCCGTCTGCGTTGCACCGGCCGATTGGGTAACGTCGGTTTGAGGAGAGACCGGTTGACAGGACGTCAAGACAAGACAGGCAAGCAAAACAAAGGCGATGAGTTTTCGCTTCACGGTAAAAAGCTCCTTTCTTTTCGGATGGTTTTTTCGGCAAAGCTATGCCAAGCGAAATTGGTATTTCCGTTTCAGACGTCTGCATCGGGCTCACCTCCTTCTCGTGAAATCGGGACGATTTCCGTGATAGTTTACACTTTTATTTTAGACATAATTTTCCTATTTGGCAAGGGTTTTGGGGGAAGTTGAGACAAGGGGGGCACATTTCTCCGTTTGCTACAAAAACAACGACGCATTTTTGTGATATTACACAAAAGTTAACATTTTGAATTTCACAAAAATGTTCGAAATTCACATTTTTCGTGACTTTTCACAGCGCAAAAAAACTGAGGCGCACTCCGTAAGGAAGTGCGCCTCGAGAAGCATCTTTTTTTGCGGAAACAATGTGCCCCGACGAACATACAATGGCTATGAAAGAACTATGTTGGGAGGGAACACCATGGAATTAGACCGCGAGCTGTTAAATCAGCTTCAATCACTCGACAATGCCTCGCTCGAGCGCGGGATCGACAAGATCGCCCGCTCCTTCGGCATCGACCCGCGCCTTGCCTCGAGCTATTTGGGAAATACCGATCAGATCCGCGCCGCCATCGCAAGCCTTGACCAGAAGGATCTGGATCGCATCACCGCCGCCATCGGAGAGGAAACGGCAGGCAAGCTTGCCGACGAGATCCGTCGGGAAGTGGAGTAATGGACCATTTTTCCGATCGCTTAAAGACCGTCTTGGCCGACCCCGAGGCAATGGCCAAGATCACGCAGCTTGCCCGCGGCTTTGCGGAAAGGGAATCTGGCGCACCCCCGCGCGATGAAGCACCGTCCGATGCCGCGCCAAGCGTCTCGCTCTCCTCGCCCGAAAAAGAGAGCAACCCCCTGCGCGATCTGATGAATACCCCCGCCATCGCCTCGGCACTGAAGCTTCTCGGGGACGGCAGTCGGGAGCGGATCGCCCTTTTGTGTGCGATGAGGCCCTTTGTCCGAGAGGCCAAAAAGGAAAAGCTCGATTCCATCATTCAAACGATGAAAATGCTGGATCTGATCTCTTCCGCCCAAAAGTATCTGTAGAAAGGAGTCCCCGATGAGCTTTTCACCCATGCATCGGCGCTCCTTTGCGCCCGACCGAAGCGGCTGGAAGCACGAGCAGGAGAGGGAGGAGCTCGTGCGGGCTCTGCAGGGAGAGCCTCTCGAAAAAGCGCCCGCCCTGCCCGCGCCGCCCGCCTTGCCCGCAGGGGGGCAAGCGTCGCCCAAGACCCTCTCCGAGCTGATCGATCTCGTCTCGCCCGAGGATTCCGCTCTCATCGCGCTGATCGTTTTTTTGCTTTGCGACAACAGCGAAAACGACGTCGTTCTGCTCGGCATTCTCCTTTACATTCTGCTGTCCAAATAAAAAAAGAATTTCCTTTCGGGCACCGCCCAAAGGAAATTCTTTTTCTCTTATTCTTTTGATTCCTTCTCAGCCTTCTCTTCCTTCTTGAGCTGAATCTCGTCGTGCAAAGCCTTTTTCAGGCCCGCCTTGTGCTGCTCCTGCTTCTGGACCTCGTCAAAGCGCTCGGGGTGCTTGATGACACCCGCCTCGTCGCGAGCCTTTTTGCTGCTCTTAAAGACGTGGAAGTTGAGCAAAATCACCGCGATTCCGATCAGAAGAATGAGTACGGCCGTTCGAACCTTGTCTCCCGTAAACATCACCGCGCAAATTCCCAAAAGCGAGGAGATCGCGTAGAGGATCAGAACCGAAGCGCGCTGGGAAAAGCCCATATCGATCAGCTTGTGATGCAAATGACCGCGATCGGCGGCAAAGGGACTCTTGTGGTTTAACAGACGGCGAATGATCGAGGTGAGCGTATCGCTCGCCGGCAGTCCGAGAATGAGAAACGGCACCAAAAACGAAACCAAAGCGTTGAATTTAAACACACCCAAAACCGAAATGGTCGCGAGCGCATAGCCGAGCATCAGCGCGCCCGTATCACCCATAAACATTTTGGCGGGGTGGATGTTGAAGGGCAAAAAGCCAAGACACGAGCCGGCTAACAGAAGCGCCAGCAGCGGGAGATTTCCCTGCGAAGAGGAGATGATCGCCGTCAGCACCAGACAGAAGGACGAAATGACCGAAATGCCGCAGGCAAGTCCGTCGAGCCCGTCGATCAGGTTGATCGCGTTGGTGATCCCCACGATCCAGAACACCGTCAGAAGAATGCTCAGCCAATCGGGAAACTGATAGGTGTTCCCCGCGACGATGACCGAGTCGATGCGCGTTCCCGTCAAAACGGGGAACAGCGCGGCCACAAGCTGTCCGAGCAGCTTCTTGCCTGCCCCGATCTCCTTGATGTCATCGACGATTCCCACCGCGACCATCACGAGCATACCGACCAAAAAGCCGAGCAGCTTTAGATCGATCCCCTCGATGAACAGGAGCGTGGAAACCGAAAAGGAAATGAAGATACCGAGACCGCCGATGAGCGGAACGGGGCTCTTGTGCATTCTGCGATTGTCCTTCGGCACGTCTACCGCGCCGATCTTGAAGGCAAGCACGCGAATTGCGGGCGTCAGCGCAAAGGCAAGCAGAACGCTGAACAGAAACGCAAGAAATCCGTAGATCAGATCGTTTGCCGTCAGCGTCGACAGCTCAAAGCCGGTCGAGCTGGAAATGGCAGCGTAAATCGGAACAAATTTCATCGTTATTTACCGGACTGGTAAAAGCCGACCTTTCTGTATACTTTGGAGATCGTTTTGCGGGCAATGTAGGAGGCCTTTTCGCGGCCCTCTTGCAAAATGCCGTCGAGGTAAGCCTTGTCCGCGGTGAGCTTCTTGAACTCGGCCTGCAAGGGGGCAAGCAGATCCGCGCAGGTCTCTCCGACCGCCGTCTTGAACTCGCCGTAGCCCTTTCCCTCAAATTCGCGCTCGATCTCTTCGTTTGTCTTTCCCGTCAGAGACGCGTAAATGTTGACCAGATTGAAAATGCCGGGACGGCTGGGGTCTGCCGCGACGCGTGCCTCGGAATCGGTGACTGCCCGCTTGAACTTTTTGATAATCACGTCTCTCGGATCGAGCATAAAGATCGAAGCGTTTTCGTTGGGATCGGATTTCGACATTTTTCGCTCCGGCTCGGCAAGGGACATAATTCTCGCGCTGGACTTGAGAATATACGCTTCCGGCACCGTAAAGGTCGGGGAGTAGGCGGCGTTGAAGCGCTGTGCGATGTCGCGGGTCAATTCAATGTGCTGCTTCTGGTCGGAGCCGACGGGCACCAGATCCGCCTGATACAGAAGAATGTCGGCGGCCATCAGCACGGGGTAGGTAAACAGACCCGCGTTGATGTTGTCGGCGTGCTTTTGGCTCTTGTCCTTGAATTGGGTCATACGGGACAATTCACCGAACATCGTGTTACAGCCGAGCACCCAGGAAAGCTGGGTATGCTCGGGCACTTGGCTTTGTAGGAAAAAGGCCGCCTTTTTCGGATCAATCCCGCTGGCAAGATAAAGGGCCAGCGTTTCCAGACTTTTCTTGCGAAGCACGGCGCTTTCCTGACGCACCGTAATGGCGTGCAGATCCGCAACGCAGTAAATACATTCAAATTCATCCTGCAGATCAGCCCAATTCTTCAAGGCGCCGAGGTAGTTTCCCAGCGTCAGATTTCCCGAGGGCTGAACGGCGGAAAAGATTCTCTTTTTTGCTTGGAGTTCTTCCATAACCGTTTCCTTTTCTGATTGGCTTTGCGCAAATGGCGTGGCATTGCTTTTATCATCATACCACAACTTTTACTTCATTTCAAGCCCGTGGCGAAATTTCCTCTCCCTCTCCCGCAAAGGCTTCCTTCAGCTCCTTAGCGATCGCGCGCATCGCGGCGGGGTCGGCCTTGCAGATCCTGCGATCGTAGGTGAGAATGCCGTTGGTCTCGTCCTCGACGTCCGAGAGCTGTGTCAGCACCGTCGCGCAAACACCGCTTTGCACCGCCGGCAGGATCTGCTTGCGGTAAAGCTCCTCGATCGCCCTTTGCCATTTTGCACGGTCGGCGTAAAAGCGGTAGCCGAAGCTTTTGTCGGGGCTTGAAACGTGCCCTTGCATTTTCAGGGAATACCCGCCGAACTCGCTCAGCACCGTCGGCTTCTCTCCCGCGCGAAGGGTCACGGGCTTAAAGTAGATATGCTCGCTTTGCACGTCACTCTCGCTCTCGGCAAACCAGCCCGAGGTGGCGTCCCAGATGCGGCTCGGATCGAGCGCCTTGAGACGGCGGTAGCAAGCGTCGGCGTCGAACTGTCCCCAGCCCTCGTTGAAGATCGTGTAGTACAAAACGCACGGATGGGAGTACAGTGCCTCGCAGATGCCCTCGGCGCACGCAAGAAAGTTCTTCTTGGTCGCATCGTCTATGCGATGGGTAATGCCGCGGCGAATGCCCAGAGTCGGCAGAGCGGTGTCAAGGAAAAAGGAATACGCACCGCATTGGATCATATCCTGAAATACGGCCATTCCGAGTCGGTCGCAGTCGTAGTAAAACAATTCCGGCTCCAATTTGATGTGCTTGCGGAGCATATTGAAGCCGCAGGATTTCATTTGGAGAATGTCGTTCTCAAAGCCGCGCTCGGTCGCAGGCAGGAAAATGCCGTCGGGGAAATAGCCCTGATCGAGAACCCCGTGGAAATAATACGGCTTTCGGTTGAGAAGAAGCGTCTGTTTGCCGCGCAGCTCTCCGAGGCTAATCTCGCGGAGCGCAAAATACGATTCCACCCGATCCTCGCCCGAGATCAGCGCGAAGCGGTACAGATAGGGGCTTTCGGGTGTCCAGAGCCTCGGCTCGGGAAGCGTCAGAGAAAAACGCTCGCCCTCGAAGCGGTATTCCGTCGCGCGGTTTTCCTCGTGCAGGATCAGCGTCTTTTTCTTCTCCCCGCCGCGTATGTCAAGTGTAACCGTATCGACGGTGGTCTGCGTGCGGATCGACTCGATCGCTTTTATCGGACAGCTTTCGATCCAGACCGTCTGCCAAAGGCCGCTGACGGGCGTGTACCACATCCCGCCGCGCTTCTCGCTCTGCTTCCCCCAAGGGAGCGAGCGGTCAAGCGGGTCGGAGACGCGCACGGTCAATTCATTCTCGCCGCGCCGCGCGCGGGAGGTAATGTCAAGGGAAAAGGGGAGATAGGGAAGCTTATTCTCCCCGATGCGCTCACCGTTTAAAAAGACCTCTGCCCGTTGATCGACCGCACCGAAGTGAAGCAGCGTGCGGCCGCGGAAAAATGCTTCACTCAGTTCAAAGCGGCGCTGATAGATGAGAGTCTCGTCCTTTTGGATCTCCCGTTTTATGCCGGACAGACGGCTCTGCGGCGGGAAGGGAACGCGAATCGTGCCGATTTCGACCGTCTTGCCCTTCTTTTCCAAGGAAAGAGCCCAGTTTCCGTTCAGACACAGATAAGAGTCACGCACCATCAGCGGGCGCGGATAGCGGGAAAAGGGAACGTCCCCGTCTTTGATTTCCTCTTCGAACTCGGTGGTCAGGACGGGGTGCGGCTTTTCCTTTTTCTTCCAGAAGAAAAGAGCAATGAGAACGGGTACGGCCGCGAAAAACGCTCCCAGAAAGATTCCCTCGTCCGGAATGAAGGAGACCGTTCCGTCAGAGCCCGTGATCGTTTTGGCGTTCTGCAGGATCGTTTTTCCGATGTACGGGCCGATCACACCGGGCACAAGCACCTGCGAGCAAATGCGAATGCCCTGAAACATCCCCGCCTTGCCCTTGGGGGTCAGATCGCGGATCTGCGCGCCGAACACGGCCATCCCCGACAAATATCCGCACATCATCAGAAGAGAGCCGATGAAAACGGGGAGTGTCGAACGGAAGAAATACAAAACGGCGTAGCCCGTCAAAAGCGAGAAAAGCGCGATCAAGCCCGAAAAGCGCAGTCCCTTTCGGTCGTAGATCCTGCCCCAAAGCGCTGTCACGGCCGAAGCGATGACGATCGCGGGTGCCATCACGAGAACGTAATCGCTCATTTGAAGCGACACCTCGTAATACAGGATCAGATAGGGCATAAAGATCTGAATGGAAATATTGAACAAAACGAAGATCGCCAGCGCAAGATACAGGGTCTTGTTCTGCAGTACCGTTTTTGGAAGAAAGCCGTGAACGACGCTTCTCCAATACCCCGTGCGGCTCGGTGCAAGCTTTGCCTCGTCGATCAGCGCGATGCCGGCAAGGCCGATTCCGATCACCGCCGCACCGATGATCCCGAAGATCCACTTCCAGCTCTCGGGCTTGTCCAGATCGAAAAAGAGAAACGAGCCGAACACCACGAGAATGGCCACCAGCGGCATCATCGCGTTGATGCCCTCGGCCGCGCCGCGGTTCTTTTCGCTTGTCGAATCGGTCAGCCAGGCGTTGAAGGCGGCGTCGTTTGCGCTCGAGCCGAAGAAGGTCATCACACAGTCCAGAAGGATCGCAAGACTCACCCCAAGGCTTGCCGCACTTGCCGTTTTCGGAAAGACGGCCGCGACGTTCTCGGGCGTGAGGAACACGAACAGAAAAATGGAAACGCCCCATAAAACGTAGCCGAGCCAGATGAAGAGCTTTCGCTTTGCGATGCGGTCGGACAGCGCCCCCATCAGAACGGTCGTCAGCGTTGCCGTCACGGCCGAAGCGGCCACCATCGCGGAAATGTCAGCGGCCGGGGCGTGGAAGATCTTGTAGATGAATACGTTAAAATACATATTCTCCACCACCCAGGCCACTTGCCCCATCAGACTGAATACGGCCAGCGCCCACCAGAATTTTTTCGACAGCTTTTCTTTCATTGCTTTTTCTCTTTTCTTTTCTTGATTGTGCCATTTTACCATACTTCTTCCCGTAAATCAAGAAATCTCCGCTCGGATTTTGCCCCGAAAAGGCAACAAAAAGCAGAAAATGTCTTGCAATTCGCAGCGTTTCATACTATAATAGATAAAATTGCAACAATAAGGAGTTGGTTTTTTCGTGGATTTACCCGGTAGTATAGCTCTGTATGTTTTCTTTTTGATCGCTTCGGCATATTTTGCTTCAACAGAAACAGCCTATACCGCTGTCAGCAGAGTCAAGCTTCGCACCCTTGCCGATAAAGGCAACAAGCGGGCCAAAAAAGCCCTTTGGGTCTGTGACCGTTACGACAAGACCCTGTCCACCATTCTCGTCGGGAACAACCTGTTCCACGCCGCTTGCGCATCCTTCACCACGCTCTTTGTCACTTCCCGTTTCGGAGAGGACGTCGTTTTCGTCGGTACGATCGTGACCACGCTGATCGTGTACCTTTTTGCGGAAATGATCCCGAAGAGCTTTGCCAAGGTGCGTGCAGAGGAATTGGCGCTCTTTTTCGCCCCCGGAATGGTGCTTCTTGTCAAGCTGCTCACGCCGATCTCCGCCATCTTCTCTGGCATCTCCAAGCTGATGAGCCGCCTTCTTTCCGCCAAGGAATCCAAAACCGTCACGGAGGAGGAACTAATCAGCATCATCGAGACCATTGAAGAAGAAAAGGTGCTCGAGCCGGAAAAGCAGGCGCTTGTCAACTCTGCCATGGAATTTCGCGAAAAGGTCGCGGCGGACATTATGATCCCCCTTTCCGAGATCGTGTCCGTTCCCAGCTCCATTTCCACCCCCGCTCTCCTTGAGCTTGTCAAGGAGACCCCCTATTCCCGCCTTCCCGTTTACGAGGGAAAAAAGGAAAACATCGTCGGCATTCTGCCCGTCAACGTCTTCTTGGGACTGCACGCGGCAGGCAAAAAGCCGGTTTTGCGTAAGATCCTGTTAAAGCCGTACGTATTCAATCAAAAAACCGAGATCTCGCTTCTTTTGCAGAGAATGCGACTGAATAAGCTTCACATGGTGTTCCTGATCGACGAGCATCGCGTCAAGAGGGGAATGCTCACCATGGAGGATCTTCTCGAGGAGCTGGTCGGTGAGATTCAGGACGAGAGCGATACCGCCGAGGGCATTGAGCTGTTGGAGGAGGTGAGCGTATCGTGACCGGAATCCTTCCTTACGTTATCATCGTGTTTCTCCTGTTCGGCTCGGCCTTTTTCTCGGGCACGGAGATCGCCTATACCTCTCTGAGCAAAATGAAGGTCAAGAGCGTCACGGAGACGGAGCGTCCCACGCTCGTCGGGCGCCTTGTCGGCTTCATCTACAACCATTACGATTACGCCCTTTCCACCGTTTTGGTCGGAAACAATCTGGTGAATATCGGTGCCACCACCGTGGCCTCGGTCATCGCTTTGAATTTAGCGCACTCCGCACAGATGGACGAGGGCCTTGCTTCCACCATCGTCACGGTCGTGATGACCGTCGTCATCCTCATCGTCGGCGAGATCACTCCGAAAATGATCGCGCGCCGCCTCAACGAGCCGTTTGCCAAAATGGCCGCCGTTCCGCTGATGGTGCTGATGATCCTCTTTTTCCCCGTTGTTTGGGTCACTTCCGTCATTGTGAAGCTCCTTTCGTTCCTCTGGAAAAAGAAGGACGAGCAGCAGGTCACCATCACCGAGGAGGAATTGGAAAATCTTCTCGATACCGCCGAGGATGAAGGTGTCATCAATGAAAACGATACCGAGCTGCTGCAATCCGCTCTGGAATTTACCGATCTGGATGCGGGTGACATTCTCACGCCCCGTATCGACGTCGTCGGAATCGAGGTGGGCGAGAGCATCGAGAACGTGCTCAAAACCATCAACGAAACGCAGTTCTCGCGTTTTCCCGTCTATGAGGGAACGATCGACCACGTCATCGGCATCCTCTACGTCAAGCATCTTCTCAAGGAGTTGGCCAATAACGACGAGCCTTCCCTGCGAGATCTGCTTCTGCCCGCAACCTACCTTCCCAAGTCGATGCACCTGCACGACATTATGAATCTGTTCCGCCGCTCCCGCACCCACATGGCGATCGTTGCCGACGAATACGGCGGCATCACGGGCGTGGTCACGATGGAGGACGTGCTCGAGCAGCTCGTCGGTGAGATCTGGGACGAAAACGATGATATCGTCAACGAATGGCAAGAGCTCGGAAACGGAAGATTCGAATGCTCGGGCGATCTGAACTTAAGCGAGCTCTTCGACGAGCTGGAGCTGGACGAGGAGGAGCTGGAAAGCGAATGCGCCACCGTCGGCGGTTGGGCCACCGAGGTCATCGGTGCGATGCCGCAGCCCTTCGACTCCTTTGATTTTCAGCACGTTACCGTCCTTGTCAAAACGGTCGATGAAAGCCACCGCATCACCCGTCTTTTGATCCTCTCGCATCAAAGACAAACGGAAGAATAAAGAAAAAAATTACGCCCCGCCATAGCCAAGTGTTCTTAAGAACACTTGGCTCGTTTTGGTGCCTTAAGGCGTGGAAAACAACCCCCAGTTCTACTGGGGGCGATAAAATACTTTAGTATATGTAATAAAAAAACCTTCGTGATATAATGGGAGTAAAGGTTTGGCGACCGCATTACACCCAAAATATACGGAGGTTTTTAACATGATAAAAAAAGAAAAAAATGAAATAAAGAGTAGTGCACATTCAAGGTATAGATGTCAATACCAT
>JAZRZQ010000011.1:0-5035 GCA_045601445.1 Eubacteriales bacterium
CCTTCCGGTTGCGGTAAGTCCACCACCCTGCGTATGGTAGCAGGTCTGGAAGAAATCACCGAGGGTGAACTTTTCATCGGCGACAGACTGGTAAACGACGTTGCTCCCAAGGACAGAGACATTGCGATGGTATTCCAGAACTACGCTCTGTATCCCCACATGTCCGTGTTTGATAACATGGCATTCGGTCTGAAGCTCCGCAAGGTTCCCAAGGAAGAGATCAAGAGAAGAGTTGAAGAAGCTGCTCGTATCCTTGATATCGCTCACCTGCTCGACCGTAAGCCCAAGGCTCTGTCCGGTGGTCAGAGACAGCGTGTTGCTCTGGGCCGTGCAATCGTTCGTGAACCCAAGGTATTCCTTCTCGACGAGCCTCTGTCCAACCTGGACGCGAAGCTCCGTGCATCCATGAGAACCGAGCTGACCAAGCTCCATCAGAAGCTGCAGACCACCTTCATCTACGTAACACACGACCAGACCGAGGCTATGACCATGGCTTCCAGAATCGTCGTTATGAAGGACGGTATCATCCAGCAGGTTGATACTCCTCAAAATCTGTACGATCTGCCCGTTAACCTGTTCGTTGCAGGCTTTATCGGTACTCCTCAGATGAACTTTATCAACGGTAAGCTCATCAAGAAGAGAGGCGAGGACGGCATTTACTTCACCTTTGGTGAAAGCAATGAGTTCAAGCTTCCCGAAGAGAAGGCTGAGGAAGAGGAAGTTCAGAAGTACGTTGGTAAGGAAGTTATTGCCGGTATCCGTTCCGAGGCAATTCACGACGAGCCCATGTATCTGTCTCAGTTCTCCGATTGGGTCATTGACGCCAACGTTGACGTAACCGAGCTGATGGGTGCGGAAATCTTCCTGTACCTCAACAGCCAGGAGCAGAACTTCATCGCTCGCGTATCTCCCAGATCCAAGGCCAAGTCCGGCGACGTTGTCAAGGTTGCCTTCGACGTCAACAGACTCCACCTGTTCGACAAAGAGACCGAGCTCTGCATTTGCCACTGATTCTTTTTACGGTACCGCACATCCGATCGGGTGTGCGGTATTTTTTTGAAAAGCCCTTGTTTCCCGTCGCTTTTTGTGATAAAATATTATATCTTTTTAAATCATTGATCCGAAGAAAGGAAACAGCATGGACAAAAAGCATAACGGCTTTGCCTCTTCCATCGGCTTTGTGCTGGCCGCGGCGGGCAGCGCCGTCGGATTGGGCAATCTTTGGGGCTTTCCCTATAAAGCGCATAAATACGGAGGTGCGGCCTTCGTTTTGGTATACATCGCCTGTGTTCTCTTCATCGGCGTGATTACGATGCTCTGTGAGATCCACATCGGTCGCCGCGCACAGGCAAATCCTGTCACCGCCTACAAGAAGATCAGCACCAAATTCGGATGGTTCGGTGTCCTTGCCATCATCATTCCCGCCTTTATCGCCTGCTATTACTCCGTGCTCGGCGGCTACACCGTCCGCTTCACGGCAAATTCCTTTGCGGGCAATGCCGGCACCTTTACTTCCTTTGCGGGGAACGTGCCGATCGTTATCATCTCTTCCGCCGTTTTCATTTTAGCGGCCGTTCTGGTCGTTATGGGCGGCGTCAAGAGCGGCATCGAAAAGGCCTCGAAGATTTTGATGCCGATTCTCTTTCTCATCCTTGTCGCTACCGTCATTTACTCGCTGACGCTCGGTGAGGGCGTCGCGGATGGCCTTGCTTTTTATCTCAAGCCTGATTTTTCCAAGCTCGAGGGCTCGTCCATCCTTGCCGCGATGGGGCAGGCGTTTTATTCGCTCTCTCTGGGTATGGGTGCGATGGTTGCCTACGGCTCTTACACGGGAAAAGAGATCAACGTCCTCAAATCGACGGGGATGATCTGTCTGTTTGATACGCTCGTGGCGCTTCTGGCGGGTCTTGCCATTTTCCCTTCCATCTATCACTATCAGGCTACGATGGGGATCGAGGTGGAAAGCTTCGAGGGCGTCGGACTGATGTTCCAGAGCTTGCCGCTGGTCTTTGAGGGAATGGGAACGGTCGGTAAGGTCATCGAGTTTTTCTTCTTTGCTATGATCTTTATTGCCGCCGTGACGTCCGTCATTTCGCTGATTGAGGTCGTCTGCCAGTTCGTCATTCAAAAATTCAGAATTTCGCGCAAAAAAGCGGTTTGTCTCCTTGCCGTTTTGTGCTTTGCCGTCTCCGTTCCGATCGGCATCTCCCTCGGTCAGGTGCTCAATGCCGAGGTGGGCGCCATCACGCTGTTCGGCGTCAATCTTCTTGACTTTTTTGACATCGTCACCAACACCGTGCTCATGCCCGTCTGCGCCTTCTTCAGCTGTATTGCCGTCGGCTGGATTCTGGGGCCGAAGCGTGCCAAGGAGGAAATGCAGGAGGAGGGAACCTCTCTCGGATGGTTTGGAAAGGTCTTTTCCGTGATGGTCAAATACGTCACACCCGCTCTCATCCTCGTCATCGAGTGCTTCGGTCTTTACGGACTTATTTTCCCGAACGGCGTTTTCGACGCGAACGGACTCGGGATCACGCTGTCTGCCTACGGCCTTCTGGCGCTTGGCGTGGCGATCTATTTTCTCTTCCTTCGTCACAAGAATACCGGTTGTAACGCCGATGAGATCGACCTGTGATGGAATAAAAAATCGGAGATGCTGACATAAGCATCTCCGATTTTTTTATCGGGGTAAAATGCCCTCGGTGCGAATGCCGCCTTCCTCGAGAGTGATCTTGAGCGTTCCGTCGCAGAGAAAGAACGATCGACCGATTCTCGCACACAGGGCCTTGGTTTCGGGGGTTTCGTCTCCGTCGGCCGCAGTGAAGATCATTACGTTCGGACGGGTGTATTCGAGCAGCTCCCGCGGATAATTCTTTTCTCCGTGGTGGGGGAGCTTCATCACGTCGCAGAGAAATTCCTCTCTGCCGTAGTGTCGGATCATCGCGCCGAGCATTTCGTCCGAATCTCTTTGGTCTCCCGTGATGAGAACGACCTGATTGCCGCTCGTGAGCTTCACCCAAAGCGAATTTCCGTTCATAATGCCGTTGGCATAGCCCAATTCGGGATTGTCGGCGTAGGTCGGAGAGGCGTATTTTTTGAGAAAGAGCATTCCCTCTGATTCGGATTCTCGGGTTTCGGACCAATCGAGGTGCGCGGGGTACAGATCGAGATAGGCATTGCCGTTCGGGATGGGAAGATGCACCTTTTCCCCAAAGGGAATGCGACGGGGCTTTTTGACGGGATGTCCGTTTTCGCGAAGCTGATCCATCAGCGCGTCGATGCGGTTTTCAAAACGGATCAAATCGGGCAGAGCCCCCTCGGCCTCATCGGCGAGATGCGATCTCTCGGGCAGAAGGACGGAACGCACGCGAATGCGTCCGTCGGCGAAGATGATCGGAAACGCCGCTACGTGATCGGGATGAAGATGTGAGATGATGACGTGTACGTCGAGCTTTGCCTCGGCAGTATCTGCCAAAGCGGCGCGCTTTCGCCATTCCTCGCGGATTTCCAGAAGGATGCGAAGCATTTCGCCGTCCTTTCCGCGACCGGCGTCAATGACGTACACCTCGCCTTGACAAACGACGGCAAAGCCGTCGGACTTTTTCTCACCGACTTTTTTAAAATAGACGCGCGTCGCTTCGCTTTTGTCTGCGAAATCGTTCACGCGAAGTACCGAAGAGCTCATCTATTTCTCCTTCCGCATTGATTTTTTTAATACGATCGCCGTTCTCGGTGGCAAATACAGCTTCAAAAATCCGTCTGTCTCGGCGTATTCATAACCGATCGCCTGCCGATCCCAGCCACCGAAGCGCTTTTCGTCGGTTGAAAGCACGCTGAAACAGCGCCGAGCGCTCGGAGCGGGAACGGGGTAGCCCTCGTAGGCCTTGTTCGGGTGAAAATTGAACACGAATACAAGACCGGCCTTTTCATAAGCGAGGATCTTGTCGTCCTCGTGTGCAAGAAGAAGCTTTGCCCGTCCGAAAAACAAGCGGCTTTTTTTTGCCAGCGCAAGCATCGCCCCGTCAAAGGCCAACAGCTCGCCGTAGCGCAGGGAATCGTCGTCGGCCAAGTGCCATTGACGGCGGCAATAGGTATAGCTCCAGCCGTTGCCTTCCCGCGGAAAATCAATCCATTCGGGGTGGCCGAATTCGTTGCCCATAAAGTTTAAATAGCCCTCGCCCGCCAGCGACAGCGTGACCAGACGGATCATCTTGTGAAGCGCGATCCCGCGGTCAATCACGTGGCTCGGGGTGGATTTTGACATGGAAGAGTACATTTGACTGTCGCAAAGGCGAAACAGAAGCGTTTTGTCGCCCACCAGAGCCTGATCGTGTGACTCGGCGTAGCCGATGTTCTTTTCCTTCGGTCTGCGGCGGGTCAATTCAAACCAGAGATGCCCCATGCTCCACGCCTCGTCGGGCAGCTCTTTAATCCAACGGATCCACAGATCGGGCACGCCCATTGCCAAGCGGTAATCAAATCCGATTCCGCCGTCCTCGATCGGCAGACACATCCCCGGCATTCCCGACATATCTTCCGCAACGGTGATCGCATCAGGGCGGCACTCGTGGATCAGATCGTTTGCCAGTTGAAGGTAGAGGAGTGCATCCTCGTCGGTGTTCTCGGAAAAATACATCGAGTAATCCACGAACGACGCTCCCAGCGCGTGATCGCGGTAGAGCATCGAGGTCACGCCGTCAAAGCGAAAGCCGTCGAAGCGGTATTCGGTCAGATAAAACTTTAAATTCGAAAGCAGGAAATGAAGCACCTCGTTTTTGCCGTAATCAAAGAGCTTGGTGCCCCAAGCGGGGTGATCGCCCCGCGCTCCCGTGTGGAAGAACTGATGGTCGCTTCCGTCGAAGCGGAAAATGCCCTCTGCCGTGTTCTTGACCGCGTGGGAATGCACCACGTCGAGCAGAACGGCGATCCCGAGGCCGTGCGCCGCGTCGATCAGCTCCTTTAATTCATCGGGCGTGCCGAAGCGGGAAGATACCGCGTAAAAATTGGAGACCTGATAGCCGAACGAGCCGTAATACGG
>JAZRZQ010000012.1:0-9666 GCA_045601445.1 Eubacteriales bacterium
GTATTCCATCATAATGTAGAGATTGCCCGTGGCGTTGGTAACGTAGGGAAGTCCTTGATAGATTTTTCCGAATTCGCAGGTATTAAGAGTTGAGGACGTGACGATGATGTATTTCATCGTTTCGTTCGGCGTCCATTGGAAGGAAAGCTGCAGACGGAAGTAGTCCACACAGAGCTGTCTGAGCTCATCCTGCGACATCGAGGAGGAAGCGATGGGAAGCGCATTGATGTCATCCCAGGTGATCGGATCCGGAACGACCGGAGGCTTCTTGGTATAGTTGTCCTTCTCCTCGGTGCTGACGGTTTGTTGGGTCGCGGTTTGATCCTGCGTTTGCGTGGTGGTGACAGAGGGGAGTGAACTGCAGGAGACCAGTGATGCCATTAAACAGAGGACCAAAAGCAAAGAGACGGGTCTGAATTTTTGGCTCATTGTTTTTTCCTTTCTTTAATTTTCTAAATGAAATTTTCTAAATGAATTTTCTCTCGAAGGGAGCCTGTGTCCGATGATACGGATACAACAATAGCCCAATTTTATACATTGTCATTATACCACGAAAAATCTTGCTTTGGGAATGCGCGAAATGCAACAAAAATAACGCTGAATTTCGTCATATTTCACATTTTTTAATTCACGCCCAGTGTGTCAAGGTAAATTTCGGGCACTTCACCGACCAAAACTCTTTCTCCGAGCGGAAGGGTGACCTCGGTCTCTACCTCAATGTTTTCCTGCGGTAAGACTGCCATAAGGCTCGCGCTGACCTTCACTTGGATCAGGTGTCGCGTCTGATTGATCCCGCAATCTTCCAGCACGGTGTAGATCTCTCCTTCGGCAAATTCAATCGGAAAAAGACGAAAGCGGATGCGGATGCCGCGCTCCGAAAACAGATTCCAGCCCGTCAAAAGACCGAAAGGAACTTCCATCTCGACACTGCCCTCGCGTTCCAGAGCTTCGCTGATTCGTGAAACAAGAGTGCTTTTTGCTTTGCCGAGCATTGCGGTGTCTACCTCTAAATAGATCACCTCGCCCGTCTCGTCGCGGATGGTCTTGACCATAGAGTCGTAGCGCAAAAGGCCGTCCGCGGCCAAGGCACCGATTTCGCGGTTGACGGTTTCGGTCAAGTGTCGCATGGCGGCCTGCTCGGCAAGGGAAGCGATCTTTGGCGCGAGCCTTTTTTCCGCGTAGGAAGCGAGAAGTAAGGCCGCGAGCGCAAGACAAGCGAGCGGCAGGAGGATCTGTCGGAGAGAGGGAAGCCGGAAGCGCCTTCTCCTTTTTGGTGACAGCGAGATTTTCGGTGAATGGGAGTGGGTCGGTAAAAGCGGGTTTGGTGTCATAAAACGAATCTCCGATGTGTTTTTTGTCGGTATATCGCTTGCTCTGTCGAAGAGCGGGGATGAAAAGTTGCGTGATTTTTTGCATACCTCTTGCAAGTTCGGCAAAAATGATCTATAATTATTAAGATTGTATTCGCTTGTGAAAGAAAATTTGAATGCGAAAGGAAAACAAATGGGTCTGATTCAGAAAATTTTCGGGAGCTATTCCGACCACGCCGTGCGCAAGCTGCAGGGTACGGTGGACGTGATCGAGTCTTACGCTTCCCGTTTTAAAAATTGCACCGATGCCGAGCTTCGCGCGATGACCGATAAGTTCCGCGACCGCCTTGCCGACGGAGAAACGCTTGACGATCTTTTGCCCGAGGCATTTGCCGTCGTGCGCGAGGCGGGCGAGCGCGTTCTCGGAACGCGTCATTATCGCGTTCAGCTGATCGGCGGTATCGTTCTGCATCAGGGGCGCATTGCCGAAATGAAAACGGGTGAAGGTAAAACGCTGATGGCCACTCTGCCCGCTTACCTCAACGCCTTGGCAGGAAACGGCGTTCACATCGTTACCGTCAACGATTATCTTGCCAAGCGTGACTCCGAATGGATGGGAAAGATCTATCACTTTCTCGGTTTGACCGTCGGTCTGATCGTTCACGGAATGACCGCGGAGGAGAAAATGAAGGCGTATCGCGCCGACATCACCTACGGCACGAATAATGAATTCGGCTTCGACTATCTGCGCGACAATATGGCTCTGTATCAGAAAAGCGTGATGCAGCGCGGCCACGCGTTTGCCATCGTGGACGAGGTTGACAGTATCCTGATCGACGAGGCACGCACGCCGCTGATTATTTCGGGCGAGGGGGACAAGTCTTCCGAGCTCTACGTCTCGGCCGATTCCTTTGCCCATTCTCTTCGCCCGTACAAGATCAAGGAAACCGACAATAAGGACCTTTATGAGGATCTGGATGCGGATTACATCATCGACGAGAAGGCAAAGACCGCCACGCTGACCAAAAACGGTATTGCCAAGGCGGAGAAGAATTTCAACATCGAAAATCTGTCCGATCCCGAGAACGCCACGCTCTACCACCATATCAATCAGGCCATCAAGGCCTACGGTACGATGCACCGTGACGAGGATTACGTCGTCAAGGACGGACAGGTCATCATCGTGGACTCCTTCACGGGCCGTATGATGTACGGCAGACGCTATTCCGACGGTCTGCACCAAGCCATCGAGGCCAAGGAAAAGGTCAATATTCAGAAGGAATCCAAGACTCTCGCCACCATTACCTTCCAGAACTATTTCCGTTTGTACCGAAAGCTCTCCGGTATGACCGGTACGGCCTTGACCGAGGAGCCGGAATTCCGTGAGATCTACAATCTTGACGTGGTCGAGATCCCGACGAACCGCCCCCTTGCCAGAGTCGATCATCCCGACGTGGTCTATCGCACCGCGGCGGCCAAGTACCGCGCGATCGTGCAGAAGATCCGTGAGTGCCACGAAAAGGGACAGCCCGTTCTGGTCGGCACGGTTTCGATCGACCGCTCCGAGTACCTTTCCCGACTTCTGAAAAAAGAAAAGATCCCGCATAACGTGCTCAACGCCAAGCAGCATTTGCGCGAGGCGGAGATCGTCGCGCAGGCGGGTGCGCTCGGTGCCGTGACCATTTCGACCAATATGGCCGGCCGCGGTACGGACATCAAGCTCGGCGGCAACCCCGAATTTATGGCCAAGGCGCAGATGCGCAAGGAGGAATACTCCGAGGAGCTGATCGCCGCCGCCGATTCCTTCTTCGACACCGAAGAGGAGGAGATTCTTGCTGCCAGAGAGCGCTATCGCGCCCTTTTAGCGCAATTTGAAGCCGAGATCGCACCGATGGCCGATCGGGTCAGAGAAGCGGGCGGTCTTTATATCATCGGCACGGAGCGTCACGAATCCCGCCGTATCGACAATCAGCTCCGCGGTCGAAGCGGACGTCAGGGAGATCCCGGCGCCTCGACCTTCTATCTTTCCTTTGAGGACGATCTTTTGCGTCTGTTCGGATCGGACCGAATGATCGCGATCGTTGACCGCCTGGGCATGGACGAGGATCAGGCCATTGATGCCAAGATTCTCTCCGGCGGCATTGAAAACGCACAAAAGCGTTTGGAAGGGGATAACTTTACCCGACGTAAAAACGTCTTGATGTACGACGACGTGATGAACCAACAGCGCCATTTGATCTATCAGCAGCGTCAAGAGGTTCTGGAGGGAATGAACCTGAAGGAAAAGATGCAGTCGATGATCGCGGAAATGGTCTCGTCCGTCGTAGCCTCGTTTGCTCCTCAGGACGGGGAGGAATATCCCTTTGAGGAATTGAAAAAGAAATTCATCGGTATCCTCACCACGCCTGAGGATTTCAGGTTTGCGGAAGGAGAGGAGCGCCCCGACGTCGAGACTCTGACCGAGCTTTTGCTCTCCCGTGCCGAGACACTCTACGCCGAAAAGGAGCGTCTGTTCGGAGAAGAGCTGTTCCGCGAGGTGGAGAGAACGGTACTGCTGCGCAAGGTGGACTCTCTGTGGATGGATCATCTTGACGCCATGACGGAACTGAAAAACGCCATCGGGCTCAACGCCTACGCCCAGCGCGACCCGATCGTGCAGTATAAGATTCAAGGCTCGGTGATGTTTGACGAAATGAGCGAGCAGATCCGCAATGAGACGGCACTTACCGTCCTTTCCGCTTTCCCTCGCCGCGAGCTGAAGCGTGAGGCGGTTGCCAAGATCACCTCGACCTCACACGGCGGAGACGGCAGTTTAAAGAAAGCGCCCGTTACCAAATCCAAGACGCCCGCTCCCAACGATCCCTGCCCCTGCGGCAGCGGTAAAAAATTCAAAAAGTGCTGTGCATTGAAGGAGAACGGATAAGATGGGCTTCGGACCTCTCTTTCTCGGCGTGATGCTGCTTTACGATTTCCAAATCGTCCGCACGCCCGAGGGCTCGCAGGCGGCGTACGCCGTGATCGATCTGTTCCCCGACCTAATCGGCTGGATTTTGATCTGGTTCGGGCTTCGCGCGCTGTCGAAGCACCTTGACGGGCTCGATAAGCTGCGCGCCTTTCCCGCCGCTTTGTTTGCGTTGTCGATTTTCGATTTTGCCAAGGGAACGATTCTGTTTTCCCGCTTTTTTGCACCCGACGGGACGCAAAGCCTTGTCGGTGAAAGTCTTGATCTTTGCGTGCATTTGTTTGAGCTTTTGTTTTTGTTTCTGCTTTTTCGGAAAACCGAGGCCTTTTGCCGTGGGTGTAAGGATCACAAGCTTGCTTCGTCGCACGCACTTGTGCCTCGCATCGTGATGACGGAGGGCGTTTTGTTCCTGCTTGCCAAAATCAGGGCAGTGTTTCCTCTGCAAGGCATTGCCGCACAGGTATTTGCCATCCTCTCGGCGCTCGATTTTATCTTTTGGGTCTTTTTGGTGTGGTTTGCGGCGATTGCTCTCTTCCGCGCCATGATGCGCCTTTCCGACTGACGGCGCGAGGATAAGGAGAATTATGAAAACAGGCTTTCTCTTCGTTGGATTTTTGTTTTTCATCAATCCGGATCTGATTACCTTCGACCCGCTTCCGGACGTGATCGGCTATCTCTTTTTTGCCAAGGGTCTGCGTCGGCTTTCGCATCTTGAGGAGCGTGTTGCCGTCGCGCGAAAATACGCGCTTCTTTTGGCTCTGGTTTCCGGCTTAAAGCTTTTGTCGGTCCCTTCGGTCTTTTCCGCTCGCTTTGAAAGCGACCGCCTGATGGTTTCGTTTTTCTTTTTGGTTGCGGAGCTCTCGCTCTCTCTTTTGATGGCTCACAACGCCTTTCAGGGGATTCACTATCTTGCGGTGCGTCGCAACGGTGATCTTGCCTTGAAGGGCTTTGAGGTGGCCAGAACCTATCTGACGGGATTTTTTATTGTCAAGCCGATCATCCATTTTCTTCCGCAGCTTGCCACCTTGATTTTTTCGAAGATCGACGAGGATCCCGATGCGGTGGAGAATGCGGCACAGCTGATGCGAAATTGGAGTGCGACCCGAAGCGTTTTGTTCCTGCTCGGGAGCATTGTTCTGATTGTGCTCGGAATCTATGCAGCCCGCGTGCTTTGGGCCTATCGTGCCCGTTGCCGCTCCGATCTTGTCTTTTCTCAAAATCTGCTCGAGGACTATCGGAAAAGCATCCTTGAAGATGAATCCATGCAAGCGCGCCTTGCCATTCGTTCGGCCTTCCGCGCCTTTTTGCTTGCCGCCGTTTTGCTTGCGGACGTCTTTTTTGACAACGCAGCCGTAATCCCCAAATTTCTCATTCCCCTTTTGGTACTGTACGGCCTTCGACGTCTTTCCCGAAAGAAGAGCGTGGGAAGGGGCGTTCACGTGTTTTTGTGGTGCTCCTCGGCGCTTCTTCTTGCCGCTCAGGTCTACCGCTTGATCCGACTGCATGTTTCCGATGGGCATTTTTCCGAGACCTTTCCCGCCGACGCGCTCTCGCTCGTGTTCGGCGTTGTCTCCTCGCTCGTTCTTGCCGTTTGCGTATTTTGGATGCTGCGCGCCGTAGCGCAGACGGCCCTCTCTTATACGCAGTACGCCTACGCACCCTATCGCATCGTGCTTTCCGTTGCGACGTCGGTCATCCTGGTGCTTTCGGCCGTTCAGTATGCGTATCCCTCTTGGTTTGCGCTCGTTGCCGTCGGGCAATGGGTGCTGTGGCTTGTCGCGTTGTATTTTCATAAAAAAAGCATGGACGAGATCTCTTCCGAGGCGGAGTATCGTTTGATGTAAAAATAAGGAGAACTTCTATGTGTGGATTTGCGGGAATGTTTCGACCCGACGGTATTGCGGAGCGCGATCGGAGCACATTGCGATCAATGAGCAGTGCCATCCGTTTCCGCGGGCCGGATGAAAACAGCCTTGTCGCCGAGGAAAACATCGCTTTTGCCTTCCGACGCTTGTCGATTATTGACCTTTCCGGCGGCAGTCAGCCCAAGGAAAGCGACGACGGAAAGCTTTTGGGCGTGTTTAACGGTGAGATCTATAACTACCGCGAATTGAGACAAACCCTTTCCGAGGAAGTGTTTGAAACGGCCA
The DNA here is from genome assembly GCA_045601445.1 of Eubacteriales bacterium. Classification (GTDB taxonomy): domain Bacteria; phylum Bacillota; class Clostridia; order Oscillospirales; family SIG627; genus RGIG5579. The sequence continues at coordinate 6,423 of JAZRZQ010000012.1, forward strand.
GCGAGCTTGAGATTATGCTCAAGCTTTACCGCAAGCACGGTGAGGAGTTTATCTCCATGCTGCGCGGTATGTTTGCCATTGCCTTTTACGATCGCGAGAACAATACGCTTCTCTTGGCGCGTGATCCGTTCGGGATCAAGCCTTTGTATTACCGTGCCGATGAAAAGGGAATCGTGTTTGCCAGTGAGGCGAAGGCTTTTCTGTTCGATCCCGATTGCCCGAGCTTTCGCACGACTCCCGAGCTGGTACAGCATTATTTTACCTATCAGTATATGCCGACCAAGGATTTTTCCAACGGTCTTTCGATTCTTCCCGCAGGCCATTTTCTCGTTTTTGACGGCAACAGCGGCGCTCTTCGCGTCACGCGCTATTTCGATCCGATGTTCCGTCCGAGCCGTGAAAAGAGCTACGAGGAAAAGCGATCCCTGCTCCGCGAGACGCTCACGGAGAGCGTGAAATATCATATGATAAGCGACGTGCCCGTCGGTACGTTTTTGTCCAGCGGCATTGATTCTGCGATCGTTACGGCGCTTGCTTCCAAGATCAATCCCGGCATCAAGGCCTTCACGGTTGCCTTCGGGGTCAAGGATTATTCCGAGATCGACGATGCCGCGGCCATCACCCGTCATCTGGACGTGGAGCACATCAAGGTCGTTCGCGGCGTCGAGGACTTCAAACAGGCCTTCGAGCGTGTTGTCTGGAGTCTTGATTTTCCCGTTGCCGATCCGTCCACCGTTGCCATTTATCTGGTGTGTCGGGAGGCGGCACAGCATTTGAAGGTCGTGCTTTCCGGAGAGGGCGCGGACGAGCTGTTCGGCGGCTACAAGGTCTACGACGAATCCCGCTATTCTTCACGGATCTATTCCTTGCCCGGCGCCATCCGCACGCCGCTTTCCTACCTTGCCCGCGTTCTGCCCGATTGGGTCAAGGGAAAGAACCTGCTCTACCGCGGCACGACTCCGCTTGAACAGCGCTATATCGGAAACGCCTTCGTTTTTTCGGAAAAAGAAAAGGCTTCGTTTTTGAAAACCTACGATCCCAATGTGAGATTCTATACCCCCGAGGCCGAGATCTACTCGCACGCCAAGGAAAACGGACTTTCCCCGATGCAGCAAATGCAGTACGTTGATATGCGCTCGTGGATCCGCGGGGACATTCTCGTGAAGGGAGACCGTCTTTCAATGGCGCATTCGCTTGAGGTGCGCGTGCCGTTTCTGGACCGAGAGGTCTTTCGCGTGGCGGCGAGCCTTCTCGATGAAGAAAAGCTCTCTCACGGCACGACCAAATTCATCCTGCGCGACGCCTTCCGCGATCTGGTCGATGAAGCAACCTTCCTGCGCCCGAAGCTCGGCTATCCCGTCCCCGTACGCACTTGGCTGAGAGGGGAGCTGTATCCGTGGGCTAAGGAGATTCTGGAGAATATGACCTGTACGGAATACATCAAGAAAGAGGCTGCGCTTCAAATGCTTGAGGATCACAAGGAGGGCAGGGCGGACAATTACCGCAAGCTCTGGACGATTTTGGTCTTTGCGACCTGGCACAGACTCTGCCTTGCCGATCCCGATTCCACCCGCCGCCGCGTGCTGGAGGGACTGCTTTGACACTCGGGGCTTGACAAATGGTGCTTTTGCGTGTAAAATAGCAGGGCAAACTGAAAAATTCCGCTTGGGATTTGAATAATGCAAGGAGACCGTTATGATTCAGAAAGTAAAAGATCTTTTGGCCAAGCAGCTTCGCCTTGACGTTGCCGCCATTGATGACGATGCCAATATCCTCGACGACCTTGGAGCCGATAGTCTGGAAGTGGTTGAGATGCTGATGACGCTGGAAAGCGAATTCGGAATCATCGTTCCCGACGAGGACGTAATGTCGCTGAAAACCGTTCGTGCCGTTGCGGAGTACATTGAATCGCACACTTGAAAGCAAATTGCCTCGGAGATGATCCGAGGCAATTTTTTCGCTCTGAAAAAAATTCCGAAAAAGCAAAAAACTTTCAAAAAAGTGTTGACATAAGCGCATCTTCCGTGTTACAATAAATGGCCGCTTGTAAAGGGCTCCTTAAAAACGCTTTGCCGTTTGCCCTCGGTCAGCGAGACAAAAAAGAAAGAGAGGTGCTTTTCGTGTTTGCAATCGTAGAAATCGGCGGAAAGCAGTACAAGGTCAGCGAGGGAGACGTCGTATTCCTCGAAAAGTTGAACGCAGAGGTTGGCGAAACCGTAAAGTTTGAGAAGGTTTTGGCTTACTCCGACAACGACGGCTTTGTCGTTGGCGAACCCACTGTTGCCGGTGCTTACGTTGAGGCTTCCGTAGCCAAGAACGGCAAGCAGAAGAAGATCGTTGTGTTCCGTTACAAGGCAAAGAAGAACGAGAAAAAGAAACAGGGTCACAGACAGCCCTACACCAAGGTTCAGATCACCAAGATCGCGAAATAATGATTCGGGCGGAATTTGTTATCCGAGATAACAAGTTTGTTTCCTTTGAGGTAAAAGGCCACGCAGGGCTTGCTCCCGCACCGCACGATATTCTCTGTGCCGCGGTCTCTTCGATGACCTATCTTGTCATCAATACCGCGACCGACGTGTTCGGTGCCAAGCTTGATCTTCTCCTTGATGAGGAGAATGCCGAAATCCGCGCTCGCATCGAATCGGTTTTGCCCGATCGGGAAGAGGCGCTTCAGGGCATCTTTCGGGGGCTCTTGCTTCAGCTTACCGCTCTTACCGAGCAGTATCCGAATCATATCACTGTCAGAACGAAACAGTAAAAAGAAAGGGTATCACGATGATTAAAATCAATCTGCAATTTTTTGCACACAAAAAAGGTGTCGGTTCTACCAAAAACGGCAGAGATTCCGAATCCAAAAGACTTGGCGTGAAGAAGGCTGACGGTCAGGCTTGCATCGCAGGCAACATCCTTGTTCGCCAGAGAGGCACCCACATTCATCCCGGCGTCAACGTTGGCATCGGATCTGATGACACTCTGTTTGCTACCGCCGCAGGCACCGTTCGCTATGAGGCAATGGCAGGCGGCAGAAAGAAAGTCAGCGTTTACTGCGACTGAGCTTGCTTCCAACAAGGGGTATGTCTTTCGGCATACCCCTTTTCTTTTAATGGCTTTAGCCAGTTGAGGACGGAACGTCCGAAACAAAAGAACCACCCGCTATGCGGGTGCGCGTCGGTGGTTATACCAAAAAATTCTCCCCGATGGTACAATAAGGTTGTTCAAGTCTTAGAGTACAACGAAAGGA
>JAZRZQ010000013.1:0-2766 GCA_045601445.1 Eubacteriales bacterium
GATTGAGCACGCGAACCGACTTTCCCTCCGAAGCACGCCGACGGCAAAGAGACTCAATCCACTGCCAATTAGAGGCCTGCTCGGGAAAGACACCCGTATGCTTAAAGCCCATCGGCTTGACGTGAAACGAGAGCGAGGCGATTTGACACTGCCACGATTCGGGAAGCGAGTTTTGATTCCACGCACCGCCGCCGGAAGAGGATCGGGAATAGACCGCGTCAGCACTTTTCCAAGCGGGATGACGACGCACGCCCTTCCAGACAACCTGAGGATCGGGACGGATCAATATATATTTTCCCCAGCGCTCGAGACGCTGACCGTCGGAGCAGTCGAGCAGCTCGTAGTCACCGAGATGATCGAGATACCACATTATTTTTCCTCCTCATCCAGCCCCGTCATCGGAAGCTGTGCGGCTGTGCCGTCAAGAGAATAGCCGAGGTGACGGTAAGCGTGGGGAGTAGCGCATCGGCCGCGAGGCGTGCGGGACAAAAAGCCGATCTGCATCAGATAAGGCTCGTAGACGTCCTCGATCGTGACCGCCTCCTCACCAATGGTGGCGGAGAGGGTTTCGAGTCCGACGGGGCCGCCTGAAAAATGCTCAATGATGGCAGAGAGCAGCTTACGGTCGATCTGATCGAGACCAAGCTCGTCGACCTCAAGTCGGTCAAGTGCGTGTTTCGCGATCGGATCGGTAATGACGCCGTTGCCCTGCACCATTGCAAAATCGCGAACGCGCTTAAGCAAACGGTTGGCAATACGAGGCGTGCCACGGCTTCTGGAAGCGATTTCAAGTGCGCCGCCCTTCTCAATCGGAATGCCGAGGATTCCCGCCGAACGGGTGACGATGCGGGCAAGCTCCTCTTTGGTGTAAAGCTCCAAGCGCATTAGCATACCGAAGCGGTCACGAAGCGGAGCGGAAAGAGAGCCTGCTCTGGTGGTAGCGCCGATGAGCGTGAATTTGGCAAGCGGGATGCGGATGCTTCTCGCCGCAGGCCCCTGCCCCATCATAATATCAAGTGCGTAATCCTCCATTGCGGGATAAAGGATCTCCTCGATCGCACGGGAAAGGCGGTGGATCTCATCGATAAACAGCACGTCACCTGCGGAAAGCGAGGAAAGGATCGCAGCAAGATCTCCCGGCTTTTCAATGGCAGGGCCGGATGTGATCTTAATACCGACGCCCATCTCGTTGGCGATAATGTGAGAAAGTGTGGTCTTACCGAGACCGGGGGGGCCGTAAAGAAGGATGTGATCCAGCGCCTCCGAACGGAGCTTGGCCGCCTGAATGAACACCTTGAGATTTTCCTTGATCTTTTCCTGTCCGACGTAATCCGGCAGCGTTTTGGGGCGAAGCGTGTTTTCCTCTCCGCTCTCCTCCATCGCATCGGCAGGGATAAAGCTTGCCGAGACGATGCGGTTTTCAAAATCGGTTTCAAAATCTTGTGTCATCGTTCATTTTCTCCAATGGATTTCAGGGCGAGACGGATCAGGTCCTGCAGATTGGACGCCTGTCCGGCAACCGCGCGAACCGCCGAGGCGGCAACCTGCGGCGTATAGCCCAACACCACCAAGGCGTTCACGGCTTCCGCCGTATCGCTCCGGGTTTGTGCAGAGGGGGCTGTGGGCAAGGAATCGGGGCTTGAAGTCTTTGCAACCTTATCTTTCAGCTCGAGGATAATCTTCTGTGCTCCCTTAAGTCCGATGCCGGGGGCGGCGGTGATGGCCTTGGCATCGCCCGTCAGAACGCACATCGTCAATTCCTCGGGATCCAAAACGGAGAGAATGGAAATCGCCGCCTTCGGACCGATGCCCGAAATGGCAATCAACAAAAGGAAAAACTCGCGCTCTTTTTTTGTGGAAAAGCCGTAAAGCTCCATAGAAGCACGATCGGCCGAGCCAACGTTGAGATAGGTATAGGCGCGCACCTTTTGAGAATCGGAAAAAGATGCCGCCGTCTTGGCGGAGACGATCAGACTCCAACCGATGCCGTGTGTGTCAATCACACACAAATTTTGACTTAAATGAGCAAGACTTCCTTGCAAGTAATCAAACATATTCGCATCCTTTCACAAAAAACGAATTATTGACCGCCGGTTTTTTTGGCGTCGGCGAGGGGGTTAAGCTGAGCGATTCGGTTGGATGATCGATAGCCGTGTGTCAGGGCAATGGCAAGAGCATCCGCCGCGTCGTCCGGTCTGGGAACGCCGGGCAGTCGAAAAAGGATGCGAACCATCTCCATCACCTGATGCTTTTCGGCTCTGCCGTAGCCGACCACGGACTGCTTGACCTGTAGGGGGGTGTATTCGAAAACGGGGATCCCGCGCTCCTCAGCGGCAAGAAGAATCACGCCGCGCGCCTGAGCTACGTTGATCACGGTCTTCTGGTTGTTGGCAAAGAACAGCTCCTCGATCGCCAAAGCATCGGGGGAAAAACGGTCGATCAGCGTGATGATGCTACGATAGATGTGGCGAATACGGGCCTCTACCCGCTGTCCCTTGGCTGTTTCGATGACGCCGCAATCCAAATACTCAAAGCGGTCCTTTGCCTTGGTGCAAACACCGTATCCCGTGGTGGCGATTCCCGGGTCAATTCCTAAAATTACCATAAGCTCCCGATCCTGAAACGAACTCAAAAATGTTTTAATATAGATTATATAATTCCAAAATAATAAAATAAATCATTGTATTTTACCACATATTAACTGCAAAGTCAATTCTAAGAGGAGTGATTTCGAACACAATTTTTAAAAAAAGATTTGCTTTTTCC
>JAZRZQ010000014.1:0-4991 GCA_045601445.1 Eubacteriales bacterium
AAGGTTTTGTGAAACAAATTTCGGACAGGGGTTCGATTCCCCTCGGCTCCACCAGAAAAAAGCATCGACTTTGTCGGTGCTTTTTTCAACTAAATCCACCCTTGCGGGTGGGTGAAAACGTCTTCGACGATGAAATCCAACTTCGTTGGGTGAAATCCGCCTCGACGGCGGATGGGTGGATTTCATTTTCTGCAAGAGTTCAAATTCATACGCGAACCGGAAAAAATATCTTTTTTGCAGTTCATAGATAAGAAAAAAGTCTCTTTTGTCAACAACAAAAGAGACTCTTTTATCACAAATTAAAAGTTGAATTTTTCGTAGTACTTTGCCATATCGACGATGGTGGAGTTGTGTCTGGATTCCTCGGCGGCAAACGCGAGGAAGTGATTGCGAACGGAAACGTCGATGTCGGCCGCACGGTAACCGTTATAATCACCTCGAAGATACTGATGAAGCTCGCGCACGAGCCCCTGATCGCCGCCACCGTGTCCGCCGTTGATGGTTTCGTCGGTTTTTGTCACCGGAATCAATTCGGGTTTTTCTTGTCCGAAACGATACAAGGTGATCTCCGGCGCGGCGGCGTGCGCGTACAATTCGCCTTCCGTACCGAAAATGCGGATATAACGGCCTCCCTTGTTAAAGGCGTTGACCGTCAGCGTTGCAGTAGCACCGCCCTCAAACTCCATATTTACAACCTGGTGGTCTACCACGTCGTTATGTGCGTGATAAACACAAAGTCCGTAATCCGAATTCTTCAGAGCATCCATCACCGCCTCGTCGCTGGGATCATATTGATCGGTAAAGCCTTTGGTGATGATTCTGCGTCTCGGGTTTGTTTTGATGTCGTGATAGTGCTTGATGCAGTTATAAGGACAGGTGTCGCCAACCGGGCAATTTCCGTCGGAACAACGGATCGGCGCACCCTCAGGTGCATTTTCCTCGGTAAAATGCGTCAGGGAAGCAAAAGAGGAGATCTTCGTGCACGGCTTGTCGATCAGCCATTGGATCATATCCAGATCGTGGCTGGATTTTGCAAGCAGCATCGGTGCAGATTCGGCTTCGCAGTGCCAATTTCCGCGAACGTAGCTGTGGCTGAAGTGGACGTTGCCGATGGCCTCAACCTGATCGATCGAAACAACCTTGCCGATGGCACCGCTCATTACAAGCTCCTTGACCTTGCAGAAGAAGGGGGCATAGCGAAGCACGTGCCCAACCAAAACCTTGGTGCCTCTCTTGCGGGCGGCCAAAGCGATGTCAGCACATTCTTGCGCCGTTGGAGCAACGGGCTTTTCCAAAAGAAGGTCGTAACCCTTTTCAATGGCGATCAAAGCGGGCTGATAGTGCATATTGTCAACCGTTGCGATCACGGCAAGGTCAGCCATCTTCGGCTGAGCGAGAATTTCGTCCCAGCTCTTATAGCAGCATTCGGCGGGAATGCCGTATTCCTCTTGGAAGAATTTCCTTCTCGCTTCTTCGGGATCTGCCATACCGACAAGGGAGTAGTGCTCGGGATCACTTGCCATCAATTTTGCGTAACGCTCGCCGCGGTTTCCCGCACCAATGACAATAACGGAAATTTTGCTCATAATATCCATCCTTTCTCTACTGTCATCTTGACATTTTCTATATTCTATTTTATATTATTTTTGTGAGAAATCAAGGCTTCATCTTGCCATTTTATAACACAATCTTGCTCTTTTGAGGTGAATATGACTTCTTCCCGATACGAAACACATAAACTGGAAAACCATTTTTTGCCGTTTATCTATCATCCGATATTCACGGTTAACCATTCCACTAAAATTCCAAATTGGCACAAGAACATTGAAATTTTGCAGTGTATCGAGGGGGAGGGCTTTGTTCGTTGCGATAAAACCCTTTATCCTCTTTGTCAAAATTCGCTTTTGATCGTTAATTCCGACGTCTTGCACACCATCGGAAGCGACGGCTTTATGCAGTATCGTTGTCTCATTGTTGATAATGAGTTTTTACTTGCCAACGCCATTCCCGCCGAACGGCTTGTCTTTGATCCGATGATTGATTCAATGGAGCTTGTGTCGGCCTTCAATGCGATCTGCGCATCCTTTGACAGAGGGAATCTTGATCAATTTCAGTCCGTTTCCCAGCTTCGCTGTGACGTGTTGCAGTTTTGTATCAGGCTTTGCTCCTTCGCGAAGCTTAAGCAAATTGATGCCAAGGAAAATAATTACGTCAAGGAAGTGATAGAGTACATTCGCAGTCATCTCTCCGAGCCGATCAGCTTGGAACAGCTCTCGCGCAAGGTTGGTGTCAGTCAATATCACCTTTCACGTCAATTCAAGCACTACACGGGAAATACCATCCTGCAAACGATTAACCAAATTCGCTGTATGCAGGCGCTTCGTATGTTAGAGCAAGGAAGTCGTGTTTCTGCCGCAGCCGATGCCTGCGGCTTTCCGAATCATTCTTATTTTTCAAAAACCTTTAAAGCATTGATCGGAAAGCTTCCCTCGGAAATTTAGCGGTGGATATGCGCTTTCACCATAAGGAAAAAGCGACTTGTTTTACAAGTCGCTTTTTGCGTCAATTTTTACAAAATCTATGATAAGAATGCCCCTTGATCGTTTACCGCGCTTCGACAGAAGAGCCGGTTCCATCTTCAACGGAAGGTGAGCCGGTATCTTTCAATACATTTTTATCATAGCTCAAAACCGTTCCGTTCGCAGCATCAATCTCGGCGATATATCTTGCCGCATTGCAGATATAATTGAGATCATATACATACGAGCCATCCTTGGCTTTCAAAACGATCTCGCATTTGGAAACGTTTCCGTCAATCAGACCGTCCTTGGCAAGTGCGATCCGTCTTGCCTCGGTGTCGCCGATTACGGTTGCTGTAATGCTTCTGTCGTGATATTCCTGCGTTATGCTATATTGCAGAATATCGCCCGTACGAGCGTTTACAACGTATCTGCCCGATTTGATTCCGTCGGTAAAGAAAAGATTGTAGATGACGGTACCGTCCTTCCAATCTCTGTTGAATTTAAAGCGGATCAGTGTTTTGTTTTCCATTTCCGCGTGAATCAGCGCTGCGCGCAGAGCCGCATTTTCGCCGATCGTTGCGACCGCTTGATCTCCTTGGAAGAAGCTGTCTGCTCCCAAATCAATTTTTTCCGCCGAAAGGATTTCTCCTGTTACTGCGTTGATTCGATAACGGTATTGATTGGTATCGGTCTCAAATTCAACACCATAGAGCATAACGCTTTCACGGCACTCAAGCTTTGCCTCGATTTCATTTCCCGTGACCTTGGCATCCGCTAATGCAATATCCTTTGCACTTTGCGCTCCGATATATGCAAGTTCTGCGGGTGTGCCCGTCTCATAGGTGCTTTCGGCATCAATGAAATAGGAAACTCTCAGCAAATTCAACTCGTGAATGCTCATTTTGGATAATTCTTCAAACGTGTTGAATTTGTTCTGAGCAATGATTTGGTTGATAAGCTGTGCCTTTCCTGCGGAAATACCGTAGGTTTCGGAATCGGAAGCCAGCTCTTCGTTGTCAGAGGGAATGACCTGAACGATAATCGCTCCGTCAAGAGATTTTTCGGTCAAGGACTGAGAAATGGAATTTGTAATTTCTTCTCTGATCTTGTCGCTCTTGTTTTCATCAACTCCTTCAATGCTGACCAGAACGGAGTTTGCCTCTTCGCTGATATAACCGAGATCTACGACCTCGGAAATGACGGATTTTAGAGCTTCGTCGGTAGATTCGCCCTTGATCTTAACCCCTTCAAGCACCTTGCTTCCATCATCATTCAATCCGGCAACGTCCTTGACGTTGTCATTCTCATCAATGGAAATCTCAATGCTTGGATTAATATCAAGCAATACGCGATACTCCTCTGCGGCAAAGGCCCCGTTGAGGATTGCGCCGCCGCCAACAAAAACGCTCAGAAGTAAACACGCACAAAGTACGATGGATACGGTTTTCGTTTGCTTGGCGCGTTGGATTTTTCGGTGTGCTTCAAAATTTTTTTTGCGTTCAAATACGCTTTCAATGGTTTTTTCAATCGGTTTCATCAGTGAATCCCTCCTTAATCAGTTCTTTTTTTAATGCGTTTCTTGCGCGGGTTGCGAGCATTTGCGTTGCATGTACGCTTTTTTTCATGATGGTAGAAATTTCTTTGTAGGACATATCCTCGAAATAGAACAACCAAAGCACTTGTTTGTATTCCGGCTTTAAGCTCTTGAGCGCCCTGTTGACGATGATTTTTTTGCTATCCTTGATATACTCATCTTCAAGGCTTTTCTGCTCGTAAGAGTCCTTCATACAGTGATCGATCGGAATCGTTTTGTGCTTTGCGGAGTGTCGCAAATAATCAATCGCTATGTTCCGACCGATCGTGTATAGCCACGTTTTAAAAGAGCACTTTTGCCGATCCTTCGGCTTTTTGATGCAAAGTCGGACAAAAGTATCTTCTGCAAGCTCCTCTGCTGTTTCGATTGATCCCACAAACTTATGCAAATAGAAGATCAATCCGTCTCGGTACGCCCTGATAATCTCTTCCATTCCGGTATCGTCACCGTTTAAAAAGCGTTGATAACTATCTCTTCCGCAATCCACAATGCACCTCCTTTCAAGCCATCTGTCGGCCCTTCACTATATTACACGAAGAAAACGAAAAAAACTCACGCATTTTTTCAAAAAAAACTGAACTATGATCCTAATTTTGATACAAATGCACCCCCTTTTGAAATCGGGGGGTGAAAATTGTATTTAGGAAGATTACGGTAAAAATGAAATATTTGCCTTGCGGCAAATGTGAAATAATTCACTTCGTGAATTGTGAAATTTGATGCTATCGCATCAAGTGAAATAAAATAAATCCCTCATACGCCGCAGCGTATTTCATAGCGTCAGCTATTTCATAACGCGAAGCGTTATTTCACAAATCCCGCAAGGGATTTATTTCATTGAAAAGAACCCACACTTGTCGTAGACAAATGTGGGT
>JAZRZQ010000015.1:0-16813 GCA_045601445.1 Eubacteriales bacterium
AAAAAAAGACAGCCGCACGTGAGCGGCTGCCTGTGAGTGTAATGCGTTGTCAAACTTCAGTAGTCCCTTTCAGGGACGAAGCCTGTATTAGCCCCTTATAGGGGCTGTGCAAGCCACCGGTTCAACCGGTGGTCTTGACTATAATAGGAATAATGAAAAGCCTCTCCCTTTGGGAGAGGTGGCGGCGAAGCCGACGGAGAGGGTAAAATGGAGCGAGAACCATTAAAGAAAAACAATGAGTTGTTAAATATCGCAAGAATTTTACGCCGTAACATGACTCGGCACGAAAAGCATTTATGGTATGATTTTTTGCGGTATTATCCGGTAAAGATATACAAGCAACGGATCATAGATAATTTTATTGCAGACTTCTATTGTCATAGTGCTCGTCTCGTGATAGAACTTGACGGTTCACAGCACTATACAAATCAAGGGAAAGCGCACGACGCGGCAAGAACTGAAATTCTTGAAAGATACGGAATTTATGTTTTGCGCTTTTCAAACAAAGACATAGATGAGAATTTTGACGGTGTTTGCCGAATGATTGATAGAGCGATTAATGAGAGAATAGAAAGCTTGTCGTAAATCGCCCTCTCACCCGCTATCGCGGGAGCTCTCCCAAAGGGAGAGCCTTTACTTCAGGGGTATGGGCTTGCCCTGTGCCTTTGTATTACAAATGCGAAACCGGCGATAAAAACAGAAGAGAGAGTAACGCGGTTACAAAATTCCGTGAAGCTCTCTCTTTTTCTGCTTTTTTAGTGATATTCTTTGCTTTCGCAAAGAGTGATATTATTGCTACCGCAATAGTGATATTGAAGCCTTGCGGCTTCAGTGGTATTCTATTCGCCATGAAACTCGCGAAGCGAATACCACTCGGCGCGAGCCGAATATCACTGCGTAGCAATATCACTCGCCACAGGCGAATAGAACTGGCGTGATACTCCAAGTGGAGTATCACGCCAAAGCCTTCAAGCGTTTTTTAAGAATTGCGAATCAAGGAGAGGGTGTAGTGCTTTTCGTTGCAAAGGTATCTCCACTTTTTCTGAACGCGGATGGCGTCGATCTTGTGTACTCTCTTGTTGTCGATCAGATCGCTCTTGGCGCGCTGTAATTCCTCAAGGGAAGAGAACTGCACGTGAAGGATCTCCTTGTCCGACTGACGGTTGAAGATCTCTTCCACCGCCTCGAAGGAGTATTGCTCGGTGTAATAACCGAAATATTTAAAATAGCGGTATTCCTCGGCCGTGCAAACGGGATCGTCAAACATCATATCAATATCGTGCGTGCGCGCCAGCTCCTCGGAGGAGATGGCCATATAATTGTAAAGCGGCTCGTCCCGCTCGAAGTCGGGATCGTCCCAGGTGACGTCGATAAAGTAGCCCTCGCCGTTCAGCCAAAGGCAGTTCCACCCGTGCGACTCGCCCGCCTTGCCCGAAACGTAAGCGCATTCAAGCCCCAGCTCCTGCATCACAAGCTGAAAGGCCTTGGCGTAGCCGGAGCAGACCGTCTTGCCTTCCACCAGACACCCGTAAGCGGAAAAGATCTGCTCGCAGGCGGGCGCGTGATCGGTGCGGTAAAATTCCTCCAACGCCTCGTGGTCGTAGCGCGCCGATCGGATGAGATGATCGTGAACGAACAGCGCCTGCTCGTAGGGGTGCGTGCTGTGAGCGCGGGAAAGCTCGGCAAGCTCCTTGACCTTTTGCAACAAAGCTTCCTTTTGCCGCGCGGCGTCAAAGCCGTAGGTGACGTATCGGTAATACATCGGATACAGCTCTACCGTCCCGTCGCTCGGGGAGGAAAAGTAGCTGTAATCCATCGAATACCCCCCGCGATACCAGAAGTATTCTGGGTGATCGTAGTGGATCGCCACGGCGGCGCGGAAGGCGTTGTCCTTGAAGAGATTGACATCCACTCCGTCGAAGACGACCTTTTCTTCGGCGTGTTCGATCGTGCCGAGAAGCCCCGTATAGATCGCCTTTTGGTAATCGGTCAGCTGATTGTAGTAGGAGCGGTACGCAGTCGGCTGCAGAACTTCCTCGGAGGCGGGAAAGCTGTCCCAATCAATCGGATCGGGCGCTTGAAAGTGGGAGGAGAAGATCGCCGCGGCGATCAGAGCCAAGACGATGACGGTGAAAACGGAGGATTTTTTCATGCTTCTCCTCCTTCCCATCCCCGACCTGCCGCTTCGATCTCTTCCTCGGTCAGATCAGGGTGTGCTTTGAGAATCAGTCGGAACAAATAGCGCTTGGACGGGCCGTCCTTGGCGGCAAGCTGATCGACCGCGGCAAACGAAAGCCCATAGAACAAAAACAGCGTAAAATACAAGAGAAACTCCACCCAGCGCAGGGGGACGGAGGCTGCGAGCTGGTAGAGCCCCCCAAGCAGCATCGGGGCAAGAGAGCCGAACAGATACCACTTGGCAGAGGAGGGAATGCGATCGCGTCGGATTTTTCCGTCCCGCAACAGGCGATCCTCGATGCGGTTGGCGGAAAATCGGATGCTCCACATCGAAAAGCAGTAGCCCATCAGGATCGACAAAAACAGCTGGCACGAGAGGGAAGAGACGAGTCTGACGGCCAGCGTCTCAAAACCGTTTTGAGCGGCGAAGAAAACGCTTTCCGCCGCCGAAAAGCCAAGCGAGAGAAACACGGAGTAGACCACGCCGTCAAAGAGATAATTGAAGTGAGGGTTGCGTCGGGTCGCCAAAAACAACACCAGCCATTGCAGAAGCACCTGTACCAGAGCATAGCCGAAAAAGGCGCAGAGTGCCTTGTGAGCAAATTCTGCTCCGAAGCTGTCGTAGAGCGCGTAGCCCTCGGCGGTAAAGCGAAAGGAAGAGGAAAAAAGCGCGTCAAGCCCCGTCAGGATGCCCTTGCGGATCAGCACGGTGGGAATCGTCAGTGCGCCGCCGAGAAAGAACAGCGCCGTGAGAAGCCAAAGCGGCTCTTTTTCCAAGGAGTCCTTGCGATAAACGAAGATCGCCAGCGCCAAGGCGGGGATGAGCGCCAAAAACGAAAATTCAAGGGAAACAAGATCCATACTTACCTCTTATGTTTGGGATTGCTTTTATTTTAGTGCCTTGCACCGCTTCTGTCAAGCAAGGCTTTTGCGAATTGACTTTTTTCATTGGATGTGGTAGGATGAGAGGAAAACAAAGGAAGGAGATATCGGCCTTATGATGAAACAAACGAAGGTCTTGTCGTATCGCGCCCTTGTGGCGCTGACCTTTATGGTCTATTTTTTCAGCTATGCCATGCGGCTGGATTTTTCCGCGTGCATCGTTTCTCTGACAGCCGATCTCGGCCTTTCCAACACCGCCGCCTCGGCCGCGGTCACGGGGAGCTATATTACCTACGGCATCGGCCAGGTGCTCTTCGGCGTGCTCGGGGATCGCGTCCCGCCCGTTCGCATCATTACCGTTGCGATGATCGGAACGGTTCTGGTCAACCTTTTCGTTTCCGGCCTCTCTTCCATCGTTTGGATCACGGTGCTGTGGTGCTTCAACGGCATCTTTCAGGCGATGCTCTGGCCGCCGCTTTGCCGCTTTCTGTCCGATCAGCTTGAGGATTCCAAGTATTCCGCCGCCATCACCCTCGTCGGCACTTCCGGCCCGATCGGCACCGTTTTCGTGTTCTTCTTCGTGCCGATCGTCTTGAAATTTGCCGTGTGGCGCACGGTTTTTCGGCTGATGGCACTCTTCGGCGTTTTGATGCTGATCGTCTGGATTCTTTCCACGCGCTCTCTTTCCTCGACCTCGCCCGCTCCCGTCCGCACGGCGTCAAGCGAGACTGCCCCTGCCGAGAAGCGATCGTTTCTCTCTCTGGTGCTTGCTTCGAGCCTGATCCCCATTTTCGTTATCATTCTTTTGCAGGGCTCTCTGCGGGACGGCATTCAGACCTGGCTTCCTTCGCTGGTCAAGGCAAATTTTGCTCTTGACGATTCCGATTCGGTTCTCAGCTCGGTGTTTATGCCTCTTCTCGGCGTTCTCAGCATCAGCGTTGCCGGTGCGCTGTTCCAAAAAATCAAAAACGAATTAAAGACCGCGTTTTATATCTTCCTGTTTGCCGCACTTGCTTCCGTTCCGCTTGCCGTCTTTCCCGATCTTCCGTTTCTTCTCTCACTCGCGCTCGCCTCTCTCATTTCGGGCTGTATGCACGGGGTCAATCTGATAGTCATCAGCCTTGTCCCCAAGCGCTTCGCCCGTTACGGAATGATCTCCACCTTTTCGGGGCTGGTCAATTCCTTCACCTACGTCGGCGCGTCTCTTTCGGGCGTTGGCTTTGCCGCCCTTTCCGATCATTTTGGCTGGGGCGTGGTTTTGACCGTCTGGTCGGTGATCGCGATCTTGGGTACCATCCTTTGCCTTGCCTTCTCTCGCCCTTGGGGCCGATTCATCGAGGAAGCATAAGGCTGAAAAAAGGCACTTTCCGTCGGAAAGTGCCTTTTTTTGTTTGGTTTATGGATTCCTCTCTTCTTCGGGTTCCTTCGGATCGAGATCGGCCTTGAGCTTTTCGAGAATCCCGATCAGCGCCTTCCAATATGCGTCGCGTCTTGCTCTGCTGCCGAAATCCTCGGCGCGGATCATACCGAGCGTGCCGAGCTTGGCGGCGATCTCGGCAAAGCCGATCTCAAGCCTGTCGTAGAAGGCAAGCTCTTCGCTTCTGGGCGGGTAGAGGTTGCCGAAGCAGGGGAAGACGTTAAAGCCCTCGGGGGTGGCGTCACCGAGCACCGCACGGGTCAGCGCGATCTGATAGTCCTCGTCGTAAATCGGATCGGATCGGTTCCACAAGCGATCTGCAAACAAGAAGATCTCGGGCGCGAGCGTGCGGTCGTAGTGGGGGTAGCGCACGGCGTTGCCGTATTCCCACACGCACATTTCACTGCCGAGAACCTGTCCCTTCAGCTCCTCGTCCACCTCGGGACGGGCCGTCGGGTACCAGGTGGAAAGCTTATCTGTTGTCAAATAGCTGTTCAGGTCAACGTAGGTGTCCTTGTAGTTGGAGTTGATCGCGCGATAGCCCATGCGAAGCTGAGCGTTCAGCGAGCAGTTCTCTCGCGGGCCGTTTCCGTCGGCGGCGATTCGCCAATAGTGCATGATAATATCCGTCGGGAGAAGGGTCTGGCGGTTGCAATCGAGCTGATCGCTCCACATAATCATCTCTCTGCCGTGCTTTTTGACCATATCGTAGACCTTGAGGATGCAATCGTAATACAGATCGCGTCGGTCAAGGTTTTCTTTTTCCATTCTTTCCTTGCAACGGCGGCAGTTTTCCCAATGGCAGAGCTGGCGAAGCTCGGGACGCTTCGGGAAGTCCAATTCGTCCCCGCCGATGTGGAAATACGGGCCGGGGAAGAGGGAGGCGATCTCGTCAATGATGGCCTGATAAATCTCGTACAAGCGATCGGTGCTCGGGCAGACCGTCCAACAGGTGTTTTCTCCCTCAATGACGTCACAGCCCAGCTCGGGGAGGCTGCGAACGATGGTCTTGGAGTGCGCGGGCAGGTCAAACTCGGGAATGACCGTTAGGCCGAGCTTCTCGCAGAGCTCGGAAACCTTTTTCATCTGCTCCTTGGTGTAGGCGCTTGGAATGCGGCAGGCCTCGGGAAGTGCCTCAGCTTCAAAGCAGATGCCCTTCGAGTCGGAAAGGTGCAGATGCAGAACGTTAAATTTCGCCTTGGCAATGAGGATGATGTCCTCGATGAGGAGATCGAACGGACGGACGCCGCGCGCCAGATCGAGCATCACGCCTCGGTGAGAGGTCTCCGGCTCGTCAGCGATGCGACCCGCAGGCAACAGAAAGCCCTTTTCAGTTCTGGTTGCCAGAAGCGAGAGCGTGGCCAGCGCGTTGCGCAGACCGAGCGCATCCGCATAGCCGATGTGAACCCCCTTGGCGTTGACCGAAAGCGTATAGCCCTCGGGCTTTACGGCCTCGTATTCGGCTTGGATCTGAGATTTTTGCGTCGAGTAAGAAACGCTTGCCTTCGGGAAAAAGGCGGTGAGCTGATACAGTGCCTTTTCGGAATCCTTTTCGGGGCAGGAGAAGGCAAACGAAAAGGGGAGAGAGAATTTGTTGTTTCGTTGCAGATGCTTTTTCGGTCTCGGAAGGATCATCACGGTGTCTCACTTTCTTGTTTCTGGAGGATTTTTTCAATGGCAACGAGCATTTCGTCGCTCGGTTCAAAGGATAGCAGAAGCCACGCGCCGCTTTCCTCGGGTAAGAGCAAAAGACGAATGCTTCGGCTCTTTAAATTGGCCGTGCAGGAGAGTCGGTGGCCGAGTCGGAAGCGGCCCTTTTCGCGCTTCCATTCTTCCTGCGTGAACAAATGGGCTCTTTCGTCCAAGACGACCGTGCCCAAGGGCTTTTTCCGCTTGCCCTGAATCAGATCGAGGCGAAAGCGATCGCCGCACAGCTCGTATTCGTACGAACAGAACAGATAGCGGCTCGAAAGCTGAACGAAGAAAACGAGAAAGATCACGGCCAAAAGCTGTCCCAAGGCTCTCGAGGCAGGTAGCACCGAGGCAAGAAAAAAAGAAAGCAGAGCGAGAAAAAGAAGCACGACGCAGATCAGCGTCTCTCGCTTGCTCTCCCGCTTCGGGCTGTGTCGGATGGGAGTGTTTTGCATCATAATTCCAATTCCAAAAGATTGATAACGTCCAAGAACGCGCCCGACGAAAGCGTTTCCGGAAGGAGGTTTCGTCGGAGAAAGGCGCGTCGCTTTTCGCTTGCACCGTCCGTGCCGAGATAGCCCGTTCGGTACAGATCGTATTTGGTATAGCGCGGCTCCCTCGGCTCTTTTTCTTCCGAGAGAAGATGCGCTCTTTCAAAGAGCGAGACGATCGTCTCGTTGTCGATCCCTTCCACGCCGAGAAGCCCCGCCTTTCCCGCGGCAGCCTTGCGCTTTTCCTTCCCCTTACGAGGCGGAACGTAGAGATCGACGATCCCCTCGCCCCCCGTGAGGGTGTGTAGGTGAGAGCGGATCACGCCTCCCGCACCGTCCGAATCAGAGAGGATCACAAGCCCCTTTTCCTTTGCCAGACGGCGAAGCAGGGCTCTTTTTTCTTCGTCGTGAAACAGGCCGAAGCCGTCGGTGGTCAGCACCGTGGCGTCAAGGCAGGATTCCAAGCGGATCTTGTCGTACTTCCCTTCCACGACGATTACACGGTCGCAGCGCGGCTTCATGCCCGCCCTCCGCAAAGGCGCGTGATCTGAAGCAGGACGCGCTCGGTAATCAGAAACGGATCGCTTCGCACGCTTTTGAGCTTGCGGTCAAGCTCCACGCAGAGGGAAAACGCTTCCTCGAGCGCGCGCGGATTTTTCCCGTAGCACTTTCTCTGGTACAGATCGTACTGCCAAGGCGTAAGGCGCGTCGCCTTCTGACAGGCCGCGCGATCCGCTCCGCTGACGATCAACAGCGCATTGACCAGCATACGGGAGATGACCGCCACGATCACGATCGCCTCGGCCTTTTGACGCTTGAGGTTGGCAAGGATTCTCTCCACCGCGCCGATCGCTCCGTCCAGAACGGCGTCGCTTAATTGAAATACGTTTAATTCCGTGGTATCCTGCGCGAACAGGAGTACCTCGGCTTCGCCGATGCTCGTCTTGTTCTGCGAGAGGGCGTAGTTTGCCAATTTATCCAGCTCGTGGCGGATGATCTGCATCCTCTGCCCCGACAAGCGAAACAAAAGCCGAAGCGCGGCAGTCTCGCACGAGACCCCGTCCGATGCGAGGATCTTTGTTGCCCACGGAAGCAAGACTCTCTCGTCCTGAAGCGGGAAGGAGACGAAGCGGATCGCCCCACTGAGCATCTTGACGCTTTTTTTGGCAAGCGTTTGCTTGTCGGCCTTGAAATCCTCGTTTTCAAGATAAAAGATCAAAGACAGATAGTCGGGGAAATGCTCGAGAAGCTCCAGAAGCTGCTTGACTTGCCCTTCCTGAAGCTTTTGCGGTGAAAATCCGCGCACGACGACAAGGCGGCGCTCCCCCATAAAAGGGAGAATCTCCGCCTCTGCCAGAACGCTGTCCAGCGTCGCGTCGCGGGAAAGATCAAGTCTTGTCAGATTAAATTCCGCTGCCCCCTCTTTTTCGATCCGCGAGATGAATTTTTGCAGATAAAACTGCTTGAGCATCTCTTCCGGCCCGTAAAAGGCCCATGCGCCGCTCTTTTCCTCACGCAGATCCGTCTTTAATTGGGAAACGGAAATACCGAAAGCGTCTCTCGGTGCCATTTAGTCCATCTTCTCCGAGAGCTGTTTGCCTCCGAGAACGTGAAAATGCAGATGCTTGACCGACTGACAGCCGTGCTGTCCGACGTTGGTGATGACGCGATACCCGTCCTTCAGACCGCATTGCGCGGCAATGACGGGAATCGCCTCGAACAGCTTTGCCACCGTAGCGGCGTTTTGCGCCGTCACGGCATCCACGGAAGGAATATGCTCCTTGGGGATGACCAAAACGTGCACGGGCGCTTGAGGGTTGATGTCGCGAAATGCGTACACCGCCTCGTTTTCATATACTTTGTCGGAAGGGATCTCGCCCTTCAGAATCGAACAAAACAAGCAGTCCATCACGGACCTCCTTTTTCTCGTTTATCAGAACAGTGCGAAGAAGGCTGCCTTGGCTTCCCCGACCTTTTCGGGCATTCTGCCGCCGGACTGTGCCGAATCGGGTCTGCCGCCGCCGCCACCGCCGACGATCGGGGAGATGGCCTTGAGAATGTTGCCTGCGTGAGCGCCGGACTGAACGGCCTTCTTGCCGCAGGCGGCAAAGAAGAGGATCTTGCCGTCCCGCACCTGATAGAGCACGGCAACGACGTCGTCGGACTTGTCGCGGAGCAGATCCAGCGTTTTTCTGCCGTCGGTTTGGGGATCGATCTCGGAGAAGATCAGCTTCTTCGAATCCTTTTCCACCGCCCCGTCGATCAGAGCCTGAAGGGAAGAAGCGGCAAGCTGAGAGGCAAGGGATTCGATCTTGTCCTTGGACTCCTTCAACTCCGCGCGCATCGCACGGATCTTCTCGGGCAACAGCGCCGTGGTGGTCTTCAACGCTCCTGCGCTCTCCTGGAGCAGAGCTTCCTTCTCGGCGATCAGGTTCAAAACGTTCTTGCCCGTCACGCCCTCGATTCTGCGTACGCCCGCGGCCACGCCCTGCTCGGAAAGGATCAGGAAGAGGCCTGCCTCGGCCGTGTTTTTCAAATGCGTACCGCCGCAAAGCTCGCGGGAGAAATCACCCATCGAGACCATACGGACCTCGGCGCCGTATTTTTCACCGAACAGCGCCATCGCGCCAAGCTCCTTGGCCTTGTCAGCGCTGGTGACCAGCGTTTCCACCGGCAGAGCCTGCAGGATCTTTTCGTTGACCAGTGCCTGCACGCGCGCGATCTCCTCGGCGGTCATCGCCTGAAAATGCTTAAAGTCGAAGCGAACGCGGCTCTCGTCAACGTAGCTGCCCGCCTGCTCGACGTGATCGCCCAGCACGCGGCGAAGCGAGGCCTGCAGAAGATGCGCGGTGGAGTGGTTGCGGCGAATGGCGTTGCGTCGCTCGGTATCCACAAGGCACAGCACCTCGTCACCGACCGCGACCGCGCCGTCCTCGACGCGCACCGAGTGCATATATACGCCCTCGCTCTTTTTGGTGTCAAGAACTGCCAGCGCACCGTTTTCCGCGGTGATAATACCGATGTCACCGACCTGACCGCCCGCCTCTGCATAGAAGGGGGTCTTGTCGAGGATCAGCGTAGCCTCGCCCTCGCTGATCTGCATCACCGACTCCTCTTGGTCGAAGATGGCGAGCACCTTGGCCTTGACCGAGGCTTTATCGTAACCGACAAACTCGGTCTTTTCCAACGCGCCGATCGCGCTCTTGGCCTCCTCGCTCCAACCGGAAATGTTGGCACGCGCCCCGCGCGCACGCTCCTTTTGCTCCTGCATCAGAGCGGCAAAGCGCTCCTCGTCAATGGCAAGCGCGTGCTCCTCGGCGATCTCGCGGGTCAGATCAATCGGGAAGCCGAAGGTGTCGTAAAGCTTAAAGACGTCCTCGCCGGCGAGGGTCTTGACTCCCTCTGCCTTGGCCTTTTCGATCCATCCGGACAGGATGGAAAGACCGGAGTCGATCGTTGCGTTGAATTTTTCCTCTTCCAGAGAGATGATGGTCTTAATGTAGGCTTCCTTTTCACGAAGCTCGGGGTAGCCCGCCTCGTTCTCGGAAATGACCACGTCGCAAAGGGAAGCAAGGAACGCTCCCTTGATGCCGAGGAGCTTTCCGTGTCTGGCGGCACGGCGCAGAATGCGGCGGAGCACGTAGCCGCGTCCCTCGTTCGAGGGCGTGACGCCGTCGGAGATCATAAAGCTCGAGGAGCGGATGTGGTCGGTGATGATACGGATGGAAACGTCGTTGTCCTCGTTCTTGCCGTATTCCTTACCGGCGATCGAGCAGACGGTGTCGAGGATTTTTCTGACGGTGTCAACCTCGAACATATTGTCAACCCCCTGCATCACGCAGGCCAGACGCTCCAGACCCATACCGGTATCAATGTTTTTTTGCTTTAATTCGGTGTAGTTGCCGTTGCCGTCGTTGTTGAATTGGCTGAAGACGTTGTTCCAGATCTCCATATAGCGGTCGCACTCACAGCCGGGCTTGCAATCGGGCGAGCCACAGCCGTATTTTTCGCCGCGGTCAAAGTAGATCTCCGAGCAGGGGCCGCAGGGGCCGGAGCCGTGCTCCCAGAAGTTGTCTGCCTTGCCGAGACGGACGATGCGCTCCTCGGGAACACCGATCACGTCCTTCCAGATGTGGTAGGCCTCCTCGTCCTCCTCGTAGATGGAGGGCCAAAGAAGCTCGGCGGGGATCTCGAGGGTCTTAGTCAGAAACTCCCAGGCAAAGGGAATGGCCTCGTTTTTGAAGTAGTCGCCGAAGGAGAAGTTTCCGAGCATTTCGAAATACGTGCCGTGGCGGGCGGTTTTTCCCACTCTCTCCAGATGGGGCGTGCGGATGCACTTCTGGCAGGTGCACACTCTCGTTCTCGGCGGTACTTCCTCTCCCGTGAAGTATTTCTTCATCGGCGCCATTCCGCTGTTAATCAGAAGCAGAGACTTGTCTCCCTGCGGAACGAGCGAAAACGAGGGCAGACGAAGATGTCCCTTCGATTCAAAAAAAGAAAGGTATTTTTCTCTGAGTTCATTCAGTCCGGTGTATTGCATAGCGGTCCTCTTTCACTTGTTTGTTTTTTGCGCTTATTTGTTGTTTGTTTTTACGGTGTTCCACAGATCGGTCATCAGGTCGTTGGTCTCCTTGGGCAGATAGCGGAACGCCTCCCAATTCTCTCTGCGCTCGGGGTAGGCGACCTCGTTCTGCTGCATTTCGGGATCGAGCTCGTCGAACACGGCCTGATTCGGCGTGGAGTAATAGACGTATTCGGTGTTGGCCACGCCCGCCTCTGCCGTCAGCATAAAGTTAATGAAGGCCTCGGCCAGTTCTTTCTTTTCGCTGGTGGCGGGAACGCACATCGCATCGTTGAAGATGTTTGTGCCGCATTCGGGAATGACGAATCTCAGATTCGGATTCTCCTCCATCACCGCCATACAGTCGCCCGCGTAGTACGCGGCCACCACAAGGCTCTCCGACGGCATCATCTCAAAGAATTGGTCCATAGCGTAGTAGAATTTCTGCTGTCCGAGCAGCTCTGCGGCCTCGCGAAGCTGTGCCTCGTCGGTCGTATTCTGAGAATAGCCGAGCTGCTTGAGCGCAATGCCGAAGGCGTCGCGCGGGTTGTCGAACATCATCGTTCGGCTGGGGTAGTTCTTGCTCCAGAGAATGCTCCAGTCCTTGGCCTCCCGTACCAGAGCCAGATCCTCCTCGGTGAGCAGAGCCTCGTTGTAGATGAGCCCCACCGTTCCCCAGAAATACGGAACGGTGTATTCCTCGTTCGGGTCGTACGCCAAGCCTTTAAATTCGGGCATAATGTCGGCGTAATTGGGAATGTTTGCGTAATCGAGCTTGGCCAGCATCCCCTCGCGGATCATTCGCTCGGCCATATAGTCCGAGGGGAAGATCACGTCGTATTTGCCCGAGCCGGATTTCATCTTGGCGTAAAGAGCCTCGTTGGATTCCGCGGTCACGTACTGCACGCGAATGCCCGTCGCTTCCTCAAAGGCCTCGATGACGTCGAAGCATTCGGGATCGTTGGTCGACATATATTCGCCCCAGTTGCACACCACGATCGTGTTTTTCTCGGAGCGGAACATTCTCGGCAGACAAAGCCCGAGGATCAGAACGGGTACGAGTCCCGCCGCGACCGCCTTGACGACGGTAAAGCCCTTTTTCGGCGTCGGCGCCACGATCTTCTTTTGCTCGATCGCCTCGGCTCTGGCATCGTGAATGTTCATCACGATCAGAATGAGAAGCACCGCCACGAAGATCACGCCCGTCATGGCCGCCATCCAGGGCTGAATGCCCTTTTTCATACTGTTGTTGATGAAAACGGAAAGCGTCTGGAAATTGCCGCCGGTAAAATAGCTGATGATAAAATCGTCGAAGGAATAGGTCAGCGAGATCAAAAAGCCCGCAAAAATGCCGGGGAAGATCTCGGGCAGGATCACCTGAAAGAAGGCCTTGGTCGGCGGACAGCCCAGATCCAGCGCCGCCTCGTAAAGATTCTTGTCCATCCGACGCAGTCTCGGCATCACGTTCAGGATTACGTAAGGCGTGTTGAACACAATGTGCGAGAGAAGGACGGTGAAAAAGCCGAGCTTCATCGAAAAGACGCTGATAAACAGGAGCATCAGCGAAACGCCCGTCACGATCTCGGGGTTGATGATCGGCAGATTCGACACGTTCATCAGAATGCCGCGGCCGCGCTTTACGTGGTTGAGTCCGAGCGCACCGAGTGTTCCGAGCAGGCAAGCGCCGAAGGCGGAAAGCACCGCGATCACGAGCGAATTAATCAGTGAGTCCACCAGCTCCTCGTTTTCAAACAGGGACAGGTAGTTGTCAAAGGTAAAGCCCTTCCAGTTGGAAAGCCCCCAGGTGGCGTCGTTGAAGGACAAAACGATCATCACCGCGATCGGCAAATAGAGAAAGACGAAAACGAGGGCAAGGTAGGCCGCGGATACGGTTTTTTTCATATCGGCACCTCCTATACCAGAACGATGTCGTCGTCCTTGTCAAAGTGGTTCATCACCACGATCGACAAAATGATGACGATCATCAGAACAAAGGAGAGCACGCTCGCCGCGTTCAGGTCGAAGTTTTTGGTGTAGTAGGAGTCGATCGTGTCACCGATCAGCCAGAAGTTGCCCAGACGGTTGCTGATGACGAAGGCGCTGGCCGCCGGCACGAACACCATCGTGATGCCGGAGATCACGCCGGGGATCGACAGCGGGAAGATCACCTTCCAAAGCAGCGTCCAGCCGTTGCAGCCGAGGTCGCGTCCCGCCTCGAGAACGGATTTGGAGATCTTGCTCATCACCGTGTAAAGGGGCAGAACCATAAAAGGCAGATAGTTGTAAACGATGCCGATGACCACCGCCGCGCTGGTGTGGTAGATCGGGTTGGAAAAGCCGAGCAGGGAATCGAGCAGTCCCCCCGATTTCAAGATGACCTCCAGCGAGCAGATTCTCAAAATAAAGTTCATCCACATCGGCAGCATAATGAGAATGTTCATCATTCTTTGGCCGCGCTGGGACATGCGGGTCATCAGAAGCGCGAGAGGGTAGGCGATCAGAAGGCAGATCGCCGTGGAGACCAGCGCAATGGAAAAGGAGTCAAGATAGACCTGCTTGTTGATGGCGATGTATTTGAAATTCTCCCACGAAAACGAGCCGTCCTCTCCCGTTAAGGCGTAGTAGACCACCATACCCAACGGAATGAGAACGAAGGCCGCCATCCAGATCAGATAAGGCAGGAGGGGCTTTTTCGAATTCATCGCTCGTCTCCTTTCAACACGCGCACCTTGCCCTCGGCAAAGCGGATGCTGACCTGCGAGCCCATTTGCTCGTCCATCTGACTGCACACGAGAAAACGGCGGGAGGGAGTGACCAGGATCATCTCGTAGTGGTTGCTTTTCCAAACGACGCTGTCGAGCAGTCCCTCAAGAAGCGCGTCGTCGGGATCGCAAAGCTCAATGGCGTCGGGCGCGATCTCAAGCGTGACCTCGTCCCCTTCCGCAAAGACCTCTTCGGTCGGAAGAGAGAGCTTGACGGCGTCAAAGCCGAATTCGGTCACACCGTCCTGCGTGGCGGAAAGCACCTGCGCCTGCAGACGGTTGGTCTTGCCGGGGAACATCTTTTTCATTACGTGGATGTTTTCGGGTGCCACGCACATTCCGACCGTCTCGCCGGGGAGCGAGGAGCGGGTCGAGTGAATGATCCATTGCTTGCCCTGACAGGAAACGGTCATTTCGTAATGCACGCCCTTAAAGAGGCTTGCTTCCACAAGACCCTGAAGCTGTCCCTGCTCGAGAGAGACGATCTCCACGTCCTCGGGGCGGATGACCACGTCCACGTCCTCGCCGGGCATCGGGTCGATGCAGGCAAAACGGGTGTCGCAGAGCAAAACCTCGCAATCGCGCTCCATCGTAGCGTCGAAGATGTTGCTCTCACCGATAAAGTCGGCGACAAAGGCGTTGGCAGGCTCGTTGTAAATATCCTGCGGCGAGCCGACCTGCTGGATTGTGCCCGATTTCATGACGACGATCGTGTCGCTCATCGTCAGAGCCTCTTCCTGATCGTGCGTGACGTAAAGGAAGGTGATGCCCGACTGGCGGTGCAGGTTTTTCAGCTCCAGCTGCATATCCTTGCGAAGTTTGAGATCCAGCGCGCCCAAGGGCTCGTCCAGAAGCAGAAGGCGCGGCATGTTGACCAGCGCTCTGGCGATGGCCACGCGCTGCTGCTGACCGCCGGAAAGCTTGGCGATGGGGCGCCTCTCGTAGCCCTTCAGATCCACCATGGCGAGCATCTTGGTCACCATCTTGCGGATCTCCTTTTCGGGCGTCTTTTTTATACGCAGTCCGAACGCAACGTTATCGTACACGTTCAGATGCGGAAACAGAGCGTATTTCTGAAAAACGGTGTTGACCGGGCGCTTGTGCGCGGGAGTCTCGAGAATGCTTTTTTCCTCGAAAAGAACGTCGCCCGAGTCGGGGGTCTCAAACCCCGCGATACATCGGAGAATGGTTGTTTTTCCACAGCCCGAGGGGCCGAGAAGCGTGACGAATTCCTTGTCACGAATGCTTAAATTGACACTTTTCAGAATCTGCTCGTTGTCGAACGATTTGCAAAGGTCCTCCAGACGAATGAGTACATCTGCTCCGGAGACGGTGTTTTTCATTTATCTACCTCCTGACTTTTGTGTTTTGCCGAAAAAGGCAAAATTCCCACCAATAAAAATTCATCATAATAATACAGTCTTTTGCGGGAAATGTCAATAAAAACGAAGGATTTTTTGACTTTCGAAAGCCCCTTTTTTCCGGGGGATTTTTTTCTCTCTTTTTTCCGTGCCCGCCTTGACACCGAGCGGGAAAAAAACTATAATGAAAATATGTTCAAAAAACTTTACCGAAAACTGTTCCCCGATCGCTACTACGCCTCCCCCGCCTATCGCAGGGAAGCGGCGGCGCGATACGACAGCAAGATCTTAAAATACGTTACCGAGCGGCTCGAAACGGGGGATATCGTGCTCTGCAAGGACGCTTATATCTGTGTGAAGGCGGGCTGGGTTTTTGTCAACAGCGAGACCGAGTCCATTTTCAAATGCCGTGACGACACGGTTCAGTCGGGAGAGCTGATGAGCCACGACGGCGTCATTTTTACCGGCTGGGACGAAATAAAAGGAAAGGAACGTAGCGTCATCTGCTACTTCAAGTATTACCGATGAAAACAAGCGTAAAAATTTTAACCCTTCTTCTGACCGTTCTTTTGCTCCTGCCGCTTTGCGCCTGCCAGGGAGAAGAGGTGCAAACAGGCGAGAGCATCGACCACGCCGCTCTTGCCGCCACGCCGCTTGAGACCGAAAGCGGCAGCTTTCAAAAGACCGACAGCGTCACCGAGTACGTCTGCATTCAGATGCAAAACGGCGGCAGAATTTTAATTCAGCTCGACAGCTCGGCCGCTCCCATCACCGTCGAGAACTTTCAGTCGCTGGTGCAAAAGAAGTTCTACGACGGGCTCATCTTTCACCGCGTCATCATCGGCTTTATGATTCAGGGCGGCTGTCCCTTGGGCAATGGAACCGGAAACCCCGGCTACAGCATCAAGGGCGAGTTTTTGGCCAACGGCGTTGACAATCCCCTCAAGCACGAGCGCGGCGTGATCTCCATGGCGCGCGGAGAAATGCCCAATTCTGCGGGCTGTCAGTTCTTCATCGTCCACGCCACCTCCCCCCATCTGGACGGGCAGTACGCCGCTTTCGGCAAGGTCATCCACGGAATGAACGTGGTGGATGCCGTCGCCTCCTGCGCGACCAACAGCAAGGACAAGCCCCTGATCGAGCAAAAAATGCAGCTGGTCTACTTTATGCAGCCCGCTGCCTGAGAATAGGAGAATATTATGGCATTTGTAAAATCGGAACAAGAGACGGATTTCGTCCGTTTTGAAATGGCGGACGGCGCGGTGATGACCGCCGAGCTGTACCCCGAGATTGCCCCCATCACGGTAGAAAACTTCAAAAAGCTCGTCGCGGGCGGCTTTTATAACGGGCTCATCTTCCACCGCGTCATCCCCCGCTTTATGATTCAGGGCGGATGCCCGCAGGGAAGAGGAACGGGCGGCCCCGGCTGGCAGATCAAAGGCGAATTTGCTTCAAACGGCGTTAAGAAC
>JAZRZQ010000016.1:0-3157 GCA_045601445.1 Eubacteriales bacterium
CTTCGGCAAAGCCGTAGTCAATGTCAGCGCGGATGGTCTGCAGCGGAATGGTACCCTCGTGGTAGTGCTCGGTACGTGCGATTTCTGCACCGCCGATACGGCCGGAGCCGCACACCTTGATACCGCGTGCGCCGAGGCGCATGGTTCTGCCGATGGCGAGCTTGACGGCACGGCGGAAGGAAATTCTTCTCTCGAGCTGACCGGCAATGTTCTCGGCAACCAGCTGAGCGTTGAGGTCGGGAAGCTTGACTTCGGCAACGTTGACAGCAACGGACTTGCCGAGCATCTTCTCAAGCTCTGCGCGGAGCTTCTCGATTTCCGTACCGCCGCGGCCGATGATAATACCGGGCTTCGCGCAGTGAATGGTAACCTTCACCTTGGATACGGTTCTTTCGATTTCGATCTTGGGAACACCTGCGGCTTGCAGCTTTTCCTTCAGATACTTTCTAAGCTTGTAGTCGGAAACAAGAGTGTCGCCGAAATCTTCGTCCTTGGCGAACCATCTGGAATCCCAATCTTTGATCACACCGACTCTGAGGCCGTGGGGATTAACTTTCTGTCCCATCTCTTAATTTCCTCCTTTCTCTTCCACTGCAATGGTGATGTGGGAAGCTCTCTTCAAAATGCGGAATGCTCTGCCCTGTGCTCTGGGCTGAACACGCTTGAGCGTGGTGCCGGGAGTGACGTAGCATTCAGCAACAAAAAGCTTTTCTTTGTCCATGTTGAAGTTGGTCTCGGCGTTGGCGCAGGCCTCTTTCAACAGTTTCATAATCGGTTCTGCGGCACTCTTGGAAGTATTCTTCAAGATTCCCTTCGCCAGTTCTGCGTCCTTACCTCTGATGAGGTCGAGAACGATCTGAACCTTTCTCGGAGAAATCCGAACTTCGTTTCTGTGTGCCACGGCTCTTTTCTTTGCCGTTTCGTTCATTTTTCAGTTTCCTCCTTTAAGATTAGCTGTTGGCTGTCTTGGAACCGGAATGTCCCTTGAAGGTACGGGTGAGAGCGAACTCGCCCAGCTTGTGGCCGACCATATCCTCGGTCACGTAAACCGGAACGTGCTTTCTGCCATCGTAAACAGCAATGGTATGACCGATAAATTCGGGGAAGATGGTGGAAGAACGGGACCAGGTCTTGATGACCTTCTTTTCGTTCTTGTTGTTCATCTCAACGATTGCTGCAAAAAGTTTTTCTTGGACGAAAGGTCCTTTTTTAACGCTTCTGCTCATAATCGATTTTCTCCTTTAACGATCGTTCTTGCGCTTCACAATAAACTTATTGGTACGCGCTTTCTTGTTTCTGGTCTTGTAACCCATAGTGGGCTTGCCCCAAGGAGTAACAGGAGTGGGACGACCGATGGGAGAACGACCTTCACCACCACCGTGGGGGTGATCGCAGGGGTTCATAACGGAACCGCGGACCGTCGGACGGATGCCCATGTGTCTGGTCTTACCGGCCTTACCGATCTTCACGTTCTCGTGCTCGAGATTGCCGACCTGACCGATGGTGGCCTTGCAATCCAAGCGAACAAGTCTTACCTCGGACGAGGGAAGTCTGACCTGAGCCATTCCGTTTTCCTTGGCCATCAGCTGAGCCATAGCACCTGCGCTTCTGACCATCTGAGCACCGCGGCCGGGGTACAGCTCGATGTTGTGGATCAGCGTACCGACGGGGATGTTGGCGATGGGCAGGGTGTTACCGACCTTGATGTCGGAGTGAGCACCGGAAGTGATCACGTCGCCGACCTTGAGGTCAACGGGAGCGATGATGTAGCTCTTCTTGCCGTCTTCATACTGAATCAGGGCAATGTTCGAGGTTCTGTTGGGGTCGTACTCCAGAGCGATCACGGTTGCGGGATTCTCGTTGTTTCTCTTGAAGTCGATGACTCTGTACTTTCTTCTGTTTCCACCGCCGTGGTGACGAACGGTGATGCGGCCCATATTGTTACGGCCGGAGTGCTTCTTCAGAGGCTCGAGCAAGCTCTTTTCGGGAGCTTTCTTGGTCAGCTCGGCAAAGCTCTGCACGCTCATATTTCTTCTGCCGGGCGTTGTCGGCTTGTAAATCTTGACAGGCATTACCGTACCTCCTTACATCATACCATCGAAGAACTCGATGGTCTTGGAGCCCTCGGTCAAAGTAACGATGGCCTTTTTCCACTCGGAAGTCTTTCCGAGGTGAACGCCCATTCTCTTTGCCTTGGACTTCACGCTGACCGTGTTAACGGCAGCAACTTCTACTTTGAACAATTCCTCTACTGCGCGAGCGATCTCGATTTTGGTAGCACCGTTTGCAACGCGGAAGGTGTACTTCTTCTGAGATGCGGCAGCAGCCATCGAAGCTTCGGTGATGACCGGCTTCAAAATGATATCATAAGATGTTTTCATGCCTTATAAACCTCCTCCATTACTGCAACGGCGGGTTTGGAGATGATCAACTGCTTGTGGTTGAGGATCTCGTAGACATTGAGGTTGTTGGCCTGACAGGTGGTGGCGCCGGGGATGTTGGCGAAGCTCTTGATGAGAACCTGGTCAACCTCGGGCAGCACGATCAGGGGCTTTCTTTCGGCATTCAGAGCGCGGAGCATCTCAGCCATGGGGCGAGTCTTGTACTCGGTCGCCTGAAGTCCGTCAACCACAATGATCTCGTTTTCATTGAGTTTTGCGGAGAGAGCGCTCTTGAGAGCGATTCTCTTCACTTTCTTGTTCACGCTGACGTGGAAGGTGCGGGGCTTGGGACCCAGCGCGATACCGCCGTGAGTCCACTGAGGAGAACGGGTAGATCCCTGACGGGCTCTGCCGGTACCCTTCTGCTTCCAGGGCTTCTTGCCGCCGCCGGAGACTTCGCTGCGAGTCTTGGTGGACTGAGTGCCCTGTCTTTGATTGATCAGATAAGCACGGACAACGCTGTGCAATACGCTCTTATTGACTTCTGCGCCGAAGAGCTCCTCGGAAAGGGCGATTTCACCGGTAACCTGTCCAGCCATATCATAAACTTTTACGTTCGGCATTATGTTTTTCTCCCTTCTCTTGGATTAAGCTTTTACGCTGTCACGGATAAAGACGATTCCGTTCTTGGCACCGGGGATGGCACCGCGAACTGCGAGAATGCCGAGAACGCGGCCGCCCTGCGCGCGATCACGAAGCGCGCGCCGCAAAACAGC
>JAZRZQ010000017.1:0-24229 GCA_045601445.1 Eubacteriales bacterium
ACGATGCGCTGTCGGAGAAAAGCCCCGCGGAGCCCGAAAACGAGCTTTTGACCCCACAGCTCTTCGGCCTTTCCCGCGCAAAGATCTCCACCATTCACTCCTTTTGCTACTCTTTGATCGAAAAAAACCGCCGCCACCTCGGCTTGGGGGAACGGGTACGCATCGGAGACGCCACCGAGACCCGAATGCTGCTTCGCCGTGCCGCCGAGGAGGCGCTAGAGGCGTTTTTGTCCGTGGAGGACGAGGCCGAGCGGGAGGAGCGGGAGGCGCTGTGCCGTCTGTTCGGAAAAACGCGGAGCGACGACGGCGTTTTGGAGAGCGTTCTGAAAATGAAACGGGACTGCGATTCCTATCCGGAGGGCATCGGGGCGTTTTCTCAAGCGCTTGCGCGTGAAAGGGAGGAGCTGGCCGCGCTTCAAGCGGGACAAAAGAGCTATTACCAAACCGAAACGGGAAAGTTTTTTGCTCGTGAGATCTCCTTTTTGCTGGAGGGCTACGCCACAAAGCTCGGCGCGCTGGCCGCGGCTTGTTTGCAGGAGACGTATCTTTCCGAGCGCTACGCGCCCTTTTTTGCCCTGTGTGAGGGAGAACTGCGGGAGGCGATCGCCGCGCTGGAGAGAGCGGATGCCGTCCGTGCAAGAGATTGTTTGGAGGCGCTCTGCGAAAAGAGCTTTCGCGGGCTGAGCGGGAAGGAGAGCCTTTCGGACGCCGAAAAGGAAAAGCGAGGGCGCATTCAGGAGTGCTTCAACGAGCGGATCAAAAAGAAGATCAAGGCGATGTGTCAGAGCTTATTTGACCGCGACGAGGCGGCGCTTTGTGAGGAAATGAAAAAAAGCGTTGCCGCGAGTGAGCGTCTGACCGTGCTGTTGACGCTCACGCAGGAGATCTACGAGCAGAAAAAGAAGAACAAGAGCATTTTGGATTACGCCGATCTGGAGCGGCTGACGCTGTCTCTCGTGACCGAGCCGTGCGCGGGCGGTCGGTGCCGATCGAGCCTTGCCGAGCAGATTGCTTCGGAGTTCGACGCGGTTTTTGTCGACGAATATCAGGACACCAACGCCATTCAGGATGAGATCTTCCGCGCCATCACGCGCGGGAACAATCTCTTTATCGTCGGAGACCCCAAGCAGAGCATTTACCGTTTTCGCGGGGCAGAGCCGAGCATTTTCACGGACTACAAAACAAAAAGCCCCGACTATCCCGATCCGACGGGGGGGATGCAAAAGGTCCTTCTGTCGGAGAACTTCCGTTGCGACCGCACGGTGATCGCTCCCGTGAACCGCATCTTCTCGGTGCTGATGGCCTCTCACGAGCCCGAATCGCTTTACGGCGACAAGGATCAGCTGTGCTTTTCCAAGGATCCCGAACAGGAGGAGCACCACCTTGCCGAGATTGATCTGGTACTGCCGAAGGGCGAGGTCGATTGGCAAGGGGAGGAGAGCGCGGATCGCGAGGCGCGCGAGGAGAGCGCGGAGGCAAACCACATTGCCGATCGCATTCTTTCTTTGCTTGAAGATCCCGCCGCGCCCGTTTTGCCGAAGGACGTTGCCGTCATCTGCCGTCAGAAGCGTCAGCTTGCGAAGGTGCGCGCGGCGCTGGCCGACCGAGCCATCCCCTGTACGGGCCGAGAGGACGGGCGCGGGGACGTGCCGGAGTATCTGTTCGTGACCTCGTTTTTGGCGGCGCTGGACAATCCCTGTCGCGACGTGCCGCTGATCGCGGCGCTGTCCTCGCCCGTGTTCCGCTTTACCGACGAGATGCTCTACGCCGTTCGTCGGGCAAAATCGGGCGGCAGCTTCTATACCGCGCTTGTTTGCTGTGCCGAGAGGAACGATGCGCTCGCCGCGCGCTGTCGCGAGATCCTTTCCACGCTGGAGGAGTGGCGAGTGCGCCGCGGAGAAATGAGCCTCGGAGCGCTTGTGTTCTCGCTGTACCGCGCCTTTTGCATCGAGGAGCTGTTCGCCTCGGACGGCACGGCCTCTCAACGCGAATTTTTCCTTGACCGCGCCGCCGATGCCGCCGCCTGCGGCTATGACACGCTTTCCTCTTATCTGGAATATCTGGAAACCTACGAGGAGGAAGAGAGCTTCGAGGGCGACGGGGTGCGGGTGATGACCATTCATAAATCCAAGGGGCTGGAATTTCCCGTGGTGTTCGTCTCCTTCCTCGGCGGTGGCTTTTCCACGCAGGAAAAGCGCGAGAGCCTCGTGTTTGACCGCGAATGGGGGGCCGCGCCGAATCTGCCGCTCGAGGGCGGTACGCTTCGCTACAAAACACTGCTTCGCGAGGCGATTCTGATGCAAAGCGCCCGCGAGGCGCTCGAGGAGGAGAAGAGGATTCTGTACGTGGCGCTGACCCGCGCCAAGAATCGCCTGATTATGACGGGAACGGTCTCGTCGCAGAACACGCTAAAAGAAAAGCTGCTCTCCTTCTCTTCGGTGACGCTGTCTCCCGAGAAGCTCTCGCGTCTCTTTCGTCTTTCTTCCTCTCTGCTCGAGATGCTTTTGCTTTCGCTTCGCGAGGGGGGGCTGTGCCGTGCCGTAGAGGAGGGGAAGGACGAGAAAAACGGGCTGTATTCGCTTCGGCACGTCGCCTCGCTCCCGCCCGTGAGGCGCTTTGTGCGCCAAGAAAAAGAGGAGGCGCTCTTTAACGAGGACGAGATGCTCGCCGCCCTTTCCCTGCCGCAGACGCAGGCGGGCCTGGAAACGCTCCCGAAGAAGCTTTCCGTTTCGGAGATCCTCGCTCAGAGAAGGGAAGAGGAGGAAGAGGAGCTGTATCCGCGCCGTCTGATGGATTTTGAAAAGGGACAGCTCGTCTCTTCGGCCGCGCGCATCGGTACGGCGACGCATCAGGTGATGCAGTTTATTGATTTCGAGGGCTACGAGGCCGACCCCGAGGCGGAATTTGCCCGTTTGGTGCGAGAGGGCTTTTTGACGCGCGAGGATCTGGACTTGGTTGACCGCACGGCCGTCGCAGGCTTTTTCTCTTCGCCGCTGTACGCCGAAATGCGCTCGGCCGCTTTGCTCGTTCACGAGAGAAGGTTTAACGCCATCCTGCCCGCCGAGCCGATTCTGCACCGCGAGGGCGAGGTGCTCGTGCAGGGCGTGGTCGACGCTTGGTTTGAAACGGCCTTGGGAGAGATCGTTCTGGTGGACTTTAAGACCGACCGCGTGCGGGCCGAGGACGGGGAGCAGGTTCTTCGAGATCGCCACGGCGATCAGCTTCGGCTGTACCGCTTGGCTGTGGAGGCCGTGACGGAGCGGCGCGTCTCGCGTCTTGTGATCTATTCCTTTGCGCTCGGAAAAAGCGTGGAGGTTTCCCTGACGGAAGAATAAAACGAAAAGGCGTTGCATCCGATGGATGCCACG
Organism: Eubacteriales bacterium; assembly: GCA_045601445.1. GTDB lineage: Bacteria > Bacillota > Clostridia > Oscillospirales > SIG627 > RGIG5579. The sequence continues at coordinate 3,369 of JAZRZQ010000017.1, forward strand.
CCTTTTCGCGATCCCGCCACAACCGTGTGAAGGGAAGTAAAAACCCCGTCTGTCCAGGGAGGTGTCCTCTCTCGAACTTGTGTGCTACCAGCATCGCCGCAAGGCGGAGGTCTGCAGCCGTTTTGAGAAGGCGGACTCCAATTTCAAAGTGTAGGTTCCTTGTCGCCTTCATCACGCGAGGGGCAGGGGGAAGATCATTTTTTGGGTTCGTCGGCCTTTTCGTCGAGGTCGTACTCTTCCATCATTTCGTCGTCGAAGGCGTCGGCCACACGGTCGAACTCATCGTCGTCGTCGATGGTGATGAGTACTTCCTCGCCGTCCTCTTCCACGACCTTGAGGATGATGTATTCATCCTCTTCGCCGCCGGCATCGGTCAGCGCGAGGTATTGATTTCCTTCAAACTCGAGGCTTCCGATGATGGCAAATTCGTGTTCGACACCGTCCTCGTCGGTCAGGGTGACGATTTCGGCTTCCAATTCGTCGGGGGTCTTGTTCTGTTCGCTCATAACGCTATCCTCACTTTCTTTGGGCTTGTCCTATTACGGTTTTATTGTAACGGATGAAGAAAAAGAAGTCAATAAGTTCTTCTTTTTTTTCGGATCAGTCTTATTTTTTGACCTGCTGCAGCACGAAGGAGGCCATTTCGTCCTTCTCGATCACGCCGGTGTGGCGCTCGGGCAGGGTTTTTAATTCGGCAAGGCTCTTGGGGATCGGTACGCCCGTTTTCTCCTGCAGACGCTCCAAAAGTTCAAACTCGTCTCCCTCGGCATCCAGCCCGATGGCGCGAAGCACGGGACGGGAGAATTTGTAGGGCGAGGCGGTTGCCAGCACCACCACGGGGCAAGCGTCTTTTCTGTCCTTCTTCCAAGCCTCGGCGGCAGACATGGCAACGGCGGTGTGCGGATCGCAGACGTAGCCGGTCTTTTCATACACGCGCCCGAGGGTGTCAAGAGAGGTCTCGTCATCGGCAAAATAGCCGCAGAAGTCCTCGCTTAATCTCTCGCGAAGCGAAGCGGGAACGGAGTAGACGCCGTCCTGCGTCAGAGCCTTCATCCAGCCTGCGACGGCCGAAGCGTCCCCGTCCGAGAGCAAAAACAGAAGGCGCTCAAGGTTGCTGGAGACGAGAATGTCCATCGACGGGGAGGAGGTCAGATAGAAGGGGCGGCGCTTGTCGTAGGTGCCGGTGCGGATAAAATCGGTCAGAATGTTGTTGCGGTTGCTGGCACAGACGAGCTTGCCGACGGGAAGGCCCATCTTTTTGGCAAAATAGCCCGCCAGAATGTTTCCGAAGTTGCCCGTGGGAACGACGTAATCGACCTTGTCTCCCTTTGCGATCCTGCCTTGGCGGATCAGATCTCCGTAGGCCTTGAAATAATACACGATCTGCGGTGCGAGACGGCCGATGTTGATGGAGTTGGCGCTGGAAAGGCGCGCGCCCGTGCCTGCCATCGTGCCGTTTGCGGCAAAGGAGGCGAAGATGTTTTTCACACCGGTCTGGGCGTCGTCAAAATTGCCCTTGGTGGCGCAGACGTAGGTGTTGCCACCGCGCTGGGTGACCATCTGCGCGCGCTGAACGGTGCTGACGCCGCCGTGGGGATAGAACACGAGGATCTTGGTGCCCGGCACGTCCTGAAAGCCCTGCAGAGCGGCCTTTCCGGTGTCGCCGCTGGTGGCGGTGAGGATGACCACCTCGTCCGTCACGCCGCATTTTTCGCGGGAGGCACCCATCAGATGTGGAAGGATCGAAAGGGCGACGTCCTTGAAGGCGCAGGTCGGGCCGCGGAACAGCTCGAGAACGAAATCGTCTCCGACGGGGACGGTGGGAACCAGATCGGGCGCGTCGAATTTATCGGTATAGGCCGCTTTGACGATGCGGGCGATCTCCTCGCGCGAAAAATCGTCGAAGAGGGTAAAAAGCACTTCCTCGGCAATGCCGAAAAAGTCGAGATCGACGGTCTTTTTCCAATCAAAGCCATCAAAGGAGAGCTGCTCGGGAAGATACAGGCCGCCGTCGGGCGCGATGCCCGAAAGAATGGCCTCGGCGCTTGCACAGCGCTTTTCGGATCGGGTGCTGCGGTAAATCATGAATTTCCCTTTCTGTCAGGAGCAAAATCGTCAAATTTACTTGACTTTTTTGCTATTTTGTGTTACCAATAACAATATACTATTTTGCTTGAAAATTCAAGGGTTTTCCCGAAAAAACAAAAAAATGTCCGCTTTTTGAGAGAAAAGAGCGGTTTGGAGGAACGATGAAGATCGGACTGATGGGCTTCGGCACGGTCGGTAAAGGGGTGTATGACATCCTGGCCGCGCGCGAGGATATGGAAGTGGCATACGTGCTGGACAAAAGAGAGCTGCCGGAGCTTGCCGGCTCGGGCGTGCGCGTCACTTCCGACCTTTCCGAGATCCTCTCGGATGCCTCGGTCGATACCGTGATCGAGCTGATCGGCGGGATGCATCCCGCTTTGGAATTCGTTACGGCCGCCCTCAAGGCGAAAAAGAACGTGGTCACGGCCAATAAGCTGATGGTCAGCGTTCACTACGCATCCCTGTTAGCGCTGGCCGAGGAAAACGGCGTTCTGCTCCGCTTTACCGCGGCGGCGGGCGGCGGCATTCCGTGGCTGGTCAATCTCTGCCGCGCGCATCGCGTCAGCCGCTTGCAGGAGGTTTGCGGCATTATGAACGGAACCACCAACTACATTCTCGATGCCATGGCGAGCGCGGGCGAGGAGTTTGACACTTCCCTTCGCGAGGCGCAGGAGCTCGGCTTTGCCGAGGCAGATCCCTCGTCGGACATCGACGGGCTGGATACCCGCCACAAGACCACCCTTTCGGCCAACATCGCTTTCGGCGTGGCGCTTGCCGACGAGGCAGTCGATGCCTTCGGCATCCGCTCGGTCGGCGCGTGTGATATTGCTTCCGCCGCATCGGAGGGCTTCGTTCTCAAGCTCATCGGCAAGGCTTGCCGCGTCGGTGACGGGACGCAGGTCGCCGCTTGGGTCGAGCCGACGCTCGTACCCGCCGACACGCCCGAGGGCAACATCCACGGCTGTGACAATATCATTATGTTCCGCGGAGAGTACATCGGCACGACCCACTTTATCGGTGCGGGTGCGGGGCGCTATCCGACCGGCTACGCCGTAGCGCAGGACTGTGTGGATCTGGCCTTGGGTCAGGCGGGGCTTTACAATGAAGCGTGGGAGCCCTGCGCGGTGGCAAACGATCTGGAGCGACACGATTATTATCTGCGCACGGATTTTGCGGATGCCTTTTTGGCTTCCTGCCAAAAGACGCCCTTCGGCAGCGGCGTTCGCGTCTCAAACGTTTCCGTTCGTGACATGCACGATTTTGCCGCCCGTGCGGCCAAGGCGGGCAAGGCGGTGTTTTTCGCCGGCTTTGCCAAGTTCTGAAAAGAAATGAACCGAGAAGGAATGCTTTCACGTCCTTCTCGGTTCTTTTTTTCAGTGCTGTCGAGCTTTCGCTTGGCAGGCGGTGCAGAGCCCGTAAAACTCTACGTGGCGCTCGGAGATGACAAAGTCCGACTGTGCCTCGAGCGCGGAAACGGCCTCGTGCGGAAAAGCGGCGTCGAACACGTCGCCGCAGGCGGTGCAGACAATGTGGCAATGCCCTTCTTCCCGTCCGTCGAAACGGTCTTCCGCACCGACGTGCAGGCAGATCAATTCGCCCTCGTCGGCGGCCGTGCGAAGAACGCGATAGACCGTGGCCTTGCTCAGTTCCGGCATCGAGCGCTTTAAATCCTCGTAAAGGCGGGAGGCTGAGGGGTGATCTCGGCGGGATTTCAACGCCTCGAAAATGGCTTTTTTCTGCTTGGTGTTGCGTTTTTGCATCGGGGTCACTCCTTTCCGTTGCTGTTCTCATTTGTGCGGCTTCTTATTGAGATTTGTTCTCATTATATCAAAAAGATCGCTTTGTGTCAATAAAAAAGTTTTCCATCTTGAAAAAGGCGCATCTTTATGGTAAAATGACGATGGTGAATTCTTGCCGTTTGGCAAAAAACAAGGAGAAACGAATGGACATCAGCATTCTCGTTCCCGTCTATCAGGCCGAGAAGACCGTAGAAAACACGCTTCGCTGTCTTTTGGAGCAGCCGTGCGACGGCTTTTCGTTTGAGGTCGTGGCCTTAAACGACGGCTCGCGCGACGGGAGTCTTTCGAAGCTGCAAGCGCTTCAGGCGTGCTACCCGCCCGAGCGGCTTCGGGTGCTGACGCAGGAAAACCGCGGCGTCGCCCGCACGCGCAACCGTCTGTTGCAGGAGGCGCGGGGAGAATACGTGCTGTTCGTGGATGCGGACGACACCCTCGAGGAGGGTGCGCTGTCCTTTCTCTATCACAAGGCAAAGGAAAGCGGGGCAAGGATGGTCGTGTTCGACCTCTTGTTCGTCTCGGAAAGCGGGGAGAGCGAGTATTACCACGCTTCCGACGCGCCCGAGGGGCCACTCTCCCGACGGGATTATGCGTTTTCCGCGCCCGGCCCGTGCAACAAGCTCATCGAGCGCGCGCTGTTTTGCGATCACGGCCTTGTGTTTGCGCCCGATCTCTGGTACGAGGATCTGGCGGTGATCCCCGCGCTTGGGCGCTTCGTCGGTCAGGGAGAGATCCTTTATTGCAAGAAGCCGTTTTACCGCTATTTTCAGTCGCAGGATTCCATTACCCGCAGTCGCTTCAGCGAGAGAAGGCTCGACATTTTTCCCGCGCTTTCGGCCTTAAAGGAAAATATGGGTGAGTGCAGAGACGAGGCCGAATATCTCGCGTGGTATCACCTTTATCAGAGCTTTGTCTGGATCTTTTGGCGGGCGGGAAGGCTCGACGCGATCCGTCGGGCGGCCGAATTTTTAAAAGAGCAGTTTCCGCGCTGGCGAAACAATCCCTATATCCGCTCGCGCCACAGCCGAAAGGAACGGCTGGTGGCGGAGCTGTTTTACCGCCGTGCGTTTTGGCTGATTCGCCTTTGGAAAGGAAAGGAACAATGAAAACGAAACTGAAAAATCCCGTGACCTGGCACATCCTGTTTCAGATCGGGATCGTGCTGTTTCCCGTGGTCGAGATCTACCGCAGCTTAATGAAGCTGGATTCGCTCAAGCCCTATAAACTGCAGATTCTCTTTTTCGATGCGGAGGAGCTTTTATTGATGCTTTGGGTGGGTGCGCTCTTTTTGGCGGGGGCGGTATTTGCCGTGCGCGAGAAGAGAAAAAAGCTCTACCTTCCGATCGCCTGCTATCTTGCGGTATTTTGCGTCTATCTCGTTTTGCACGCCTACAACGCCGCGCAGTTTGACGCATCCATCATCCCTGCGGCCAAGCCGAGCTTTGTGGTGGAGTGCTATTACGTGGTCAGAATGTATCTGATGCCCATCTGTCTGATCTTTGCCGTGTGGATGCTTCGCGTCCCCTTTGAGAGGATCTGCGTGGCCGCGAAGGGTGCGGCGTGGATCATCGTGCTGTGCGTGGTGGTCACGGATCTGCTCGGTGTGTCCTTTATTTCCTATGCCGACGGGAACGTGGTGGTCGACGGAGGCTTCTTCTCCTGGTTTACCCTGCCCGAGGACGCCGATTTTGCCCGTTACACCGCAAAGGGTCTGTTTGCGGGGGCAAACGACATCGGCTCGGTGCTGTTTGCGCTGACGCCCTTTCTCGCGCGCGACGTGATCCGACGCGGCAGATGGCACGACGTTGTCCTTCTGGCGCTGGCGGGTGTGGCCGCCGTGATGATCGGCACGAAGATCTCCTCGCTCGGCTTTTTCCTGGCAACGCTTGCCGTGGCGATCCTTGCCGTTTTGGAAATCTTCATCGGCAAGCGCGAGCGGAGCGAATGGAAAAGAGTGCTTCTTACCTTGAGCGTGTTTGTGATCTACGTTCCGCTTCTTTTGATCTCTCCCGGTCAAAAGCTGCAGGAGGTGCGTGACCGCGAGGCAGAGAATGCCGAGCGTCCGACCGAAAGCGTGGGCGAGGTGGAATCGGTCACCGAGTCGGGCAAGGAGGGTGAATTCAGCGAGGAGGACTGTGCCAAGCTGGAAAAATACGTCGAGGAGCATCATTGGGATCACTTCATTGACGCTTGGTTCGTGGAGATCTACCCCGTTCGCTCGGATATGCAGTATTGGAGCGAGCTGATCCGCCGCCCGAATTGGCAGAACAGCGATTCTCGCTTGTTCAAGACCGCGCTGGCCGCGCGCATCGTTGAGCGAAACGACCGCCCGCTCGATCGCCTTCTGGGCATCGGCGGCTACACCAGCGGCATTCCTTACAGCGAGAAGGATTATTCTCATCAGTTTTACGTCTACGGTGCCGTGGGGCTTGTCGTTTTGATGGCGCCGTTCTTCGCTTCGTTTTTCTATGCGGCGTTCCTTTTGCTTCGCCGCCTGCTCGCGCGGGAGGGGATCTTCTCCCTCGGCGTGGCCGCCGTTAGTGTCGGGGCGCTGTTTGCTACCGCGTATCTGGCGGGACACGTGTTTGACACGCAGTTTGTGACCTATTCTCTTGCTTTGGCGAGCGCGGGCATCGGCATAGCCGCAAAGGAATGAAGCCCGCCTCTTCCCGCACCGCCCTCTCGGTGCTCAATATTCTCTCCGGCTTTGCCAATCGGCTTCTGACGAGCCTGCTCAAGCTGGTCGGCAGAGTGGTGTTTTTCCGCTATTTGTCTGCGGAGCTGTACGGTGTCAGCGGTCTGTTTTCCAACGTGCTCGGGCTGCTCGCGCTGGCGGAGCTCGGCATCGGCACGGCGATCACCTTCAGCCTGTATCGACCCATTGCCGAAAAGGACGAGGAAAAGCTCCGCTCGCTGATGGCCTTTTACCGCAAGGCCTATAACGTGATCGCGCTGACGGTGCTTGGTCTCGGGCTCTGCCTGATGCCCTTTTTGCCCAAGCTCATCAACGATTATCGCGGGATCGACTATTTCTACGTCATTTACCTGATCTTCCTTGCGAATATGGTGATCGATTATTTCTTCTCCTATCGCAGGACGCTTGCCACCGCCGCGCAGGAGGCGTTTCGCCTCGTGCCCTTCACCACGCTCTTTGAAGCGCTGATCTGCATCCTTCAGATCGCGGTGATCCTTCTGCTGCACCGCAGTCCGTACTGCTTTTTGATCTATCTTCTCGTGCAGACGGTCTGTATTTTCATTCAGAATCTCGTCATCAACCGCTATCTCGATCGGCACTATCCGATCCTTAAGACGCTTCGGGGGGCAAAGCCTTTGGAGGCGCAGGAGAAAAAGAGCATTCTGATTAACGTCAAGGCGCTGATGTTCCATAAGGTGGGCAGCGTCGTGGTGGCGGGAACGGATAACCTTCTCATTTCGCGTCTGGTGGATCTGGTGACGGTCGGTCTTTACAGCAACTACGCCACGATGATTAACACCGTCGCGGGGCTGGTGTATTTGTTCGTAGGCAACACCACCGCTTCCTTCGGCAATCTCATTGCCAAGGAAGAGCCCTGCCGCCGCCGCGCGGTGTTTGAGGAATTGCAGTTCTTCTATCACGCGCTCTACGGCATCGGCAGTGCCTTTTTCATCGCCCTGTTTCAGCCGTTTATCGCCTTTGCCTACGGAAAGGAATTTGCCTTGGCGATGCCCGTGGTGATTCTGGTCGTCGCGGCAAACTTCTATCTGCTCGGGCTTTGCTACGCGCTTGACGTGGTCAAGAGCGCGGCAGGACTGTACGATCGGGACAAGTGGGTGCCGCTGGTGCAGGCGGGACTCAATCTCGGCATCAGCATCGGCCTTGGCATCCCGTGGGGGCTGGTCGGCATCTTCCTCGGAACGCTGATCTCCACGCTCGTGCCGATGGCGGTCAAGCCCGTGATTATTTACCGTGAGGTGTTTGAGTCCTCGAGCCGCTCTTACTTTTTGTCCTTGGGAAAAGAGGTCTGCCTGACGGCGCTGATGTGTGCGGCCTCGTACGGGCTTTCTTCTCTCGTTTCGTTCTCTTTTTCGCTGTGGCAGCTCGTGTTTAACTTTGCCGTTACGGGCGCGGTCAGCGTTTCTCTGTTTTTGCTCTTTCACATCAAAAGTCCGTATCTGCCGAGCCTTCTCGGGCGGATCCGCGGCCTTGTCTCTCGGAAAGGATAAAAAATGGCAACACTCAGTGTGATCGTTCCCGTTTACAATACCGCTCCCTATCTTGCGCGCGCGCTTGATTCGGTGCTTTGTCAGACGGGGGGCCAGATCGAAGTGATCGCGGTCAACGACGGCTCGACCGACGCCTGCGCCGAGATTTTGGCCGAATACGAAAAAAAGGATGCGCGCGTGCGCGTTTTCACCAAGGAGAACGGCGGTCTTGCCGATGCGAGAAACGTCGGCATCGAGCACGCCCGCGGCGAATACCTTGCCTTTCTTGACAGCGATGATGCCTTTTCCCCCGATTTTGTCCGGGAGATGCTCGGCAAGGCCGAGCGGGAGGGGCTGGATATGGTGCTGTGCGATTGGGACTACGTGTTCCCCGACGGCAAACGCTTGCGCGCTTACAGCACAAAGCCCTTTGACACCACCCCCTCGCGCCGTGCGCTTTTGGCCGCGCCGATGGTCTGCACCCGACTGTTTCGCCGCCGTCTGTTCGACACGCTCCGCTTTGAAAAGGGGATCTATTACGAGGATCTGCAATTAACGCCGCGCCTGTTTTTGCAGGCCGAGCGCATCGGCTTTGTGGAACAGCCGCTTTACGATTATTACCGCCGCGAGGGCTCGATCATGCACAAATCCGCCATGAGCGAGCGTCAGCTCGATATTTTTTCGGTGCTGTCCTCTCTGCGGGAGGCCTTCGAAGCACAAGGCAAGGGGGAGGAATACGCCCGCGAGCTGGAGTTTTTGCATATCGAGCATTTGCTTCGCTCGGCCGCGCTTCGCTTTGCGCCCTATCCCGAGGGAAAAGAGCTGATCGGTCGGCTTGCCGACACGGTCAACGGGGCGTATCCGAATTGGAAGAAAAACGAGTATTTAAAGGCAGTCAGCCCCTTTTTCCGCTTGACGGTGTTCTGCTCGTCGCGGCGGTGGCGTACGGCCTTGAGGCTGCTTGCCTCTCTTTCCTCTTGACGAAAGGAATCAGACGATGGAAACGATCAAGGTCAGCGTCATCGTTCCCGTTTACAACGTGGAACGCTATTTGGAAAAATGTCTCAATACGCTCGTGCGGCAGAGCCTGAAGGAAATGGAGATCGTCGTGGTCAACGACGGCTCGCCCGACCGCTCGCAGGAGATCATCGACCGCTTCGTGCGGGAGTGTCCGGGGCGCATTGCGGCGTATCAAAAGGAAAACGGCGGTCTGTCCGATGCAAGAAACTTCGGCATCGAGCACGCCCGCGGAGAATATATTGCCTTTCTCGACAGCGATGATTGGGTCGATCTGGATCTCTATGAGAGAATGCTTTCCCGTGCCGAGGAAACGGGGGCGGACTTGGTCGTCTGTCCCGTGACGAGCGTGTGGGAGGACGGAAGACAAAAGCCCGTTGACCACCAGTTCCCCGCTCTGTGCGAGGGGAAGGCTCTGCGGGAGGTCTTTTGCCGCTTTTACCCCGTGGTGTGGAACAAGCTCTATCACCGCAGTCTGTTTGAAAAAACGGGCATTCGCTTTAAGGCCGGGGCGCTGTTTGAGGACGTGGAGTTCTCGCACCGCCTCTTGCCCTTCGTTTCCCGCGCCGCCTCGATCGAGATCGCCTCGGTGTGGTATCTTCAGCGCGAGGGCAGCATCACCGCCCGCCCCGATTCGCGCCTGTTTTGCTATCTGACCAATTTTGAATCCGTGTATGCGTTCTTCGAAGAGCGCGGCCTTTTGCCCGCGTGGGAGCGGGAGCTTGAGTATGCGGCCTGCCGCTATCTTCTGGCGACCTTCGTCAAGCGCGCGGGTGCGCTTTCAAACGAGGAGTTCGAGCGCGCCGTGACGGAATCGCTTGCTTTTTTGCAAGCGCATTTTCCGAATTGGAGAAGGAATCCCTATCTGTGGAAAAACGGAGCGAAGGGGCTGTATCTTCGCTTCTTTTCGCCGCGCCTTGCTCGGTGGATGAGACGGAGGAGCGTATGAAGCGCATCGTTTTGTTCTCCCTGCAGGAGGGCGCGATGGGCGGGGTGCATTCTGTCAACCGCACCCTTGCCGACGCTCTGCGGAAGGCGGGGTGGGACGTTCGGCTTTTGTATCTGCGCTCTCTTGAAAAAGGGGACGAGGAATGCCACGTCATCCGTCCCGACCGTCCGTGGTCGTTTTGCGAGGGAAGTCGGATCCTTTCGCTTTGCAAGCAGGGGCATCTCCTTGCCGCCGCGCGTGCGCTGTTGACCCGCCTCGGGGATCAGGCCCGCTATCGGGCCGATTGCGCGCGGGCAAGGAAATATCTCTTGTCCCTCTCGCCCGACGCGATCCTCGCCTCGCACTATCTCGTGCTGAACGCGATTCCCGCTTCGCTTCTCTCGCGCACGCTTCACCACGTGCACACCTCGTTTGCCGAAACGATGGCGCAGGGAGACAATGCGCGAACGCTTCGGCGCTATTGCGGAAGAATCGGCTATCTCTGGCTCTCGCGCGCCATTTGCGAGAGGGCTGCTTCGGCGGGCTTTGCGCCGTCGTTTTATCTGTATAATCCTCTTTCGACCTATCCTGCCGAGCGAACGGAGGCGGAGCGGTCGGGAAAAATCGTCCTTCTGACGCGCTTCTCCGAGGAAAAGCGCCTGCCGCTTGCCGTCGAGCTTTGCCGTGAGGCCTTCTCGCGCTTGCCTGAGGGGGCAGAGGAGTATTCGGTGCATTTTTACGGCGACGGGCCGGAGAAGGAGGCGCTTTGCCGTGCGATCGGAGACGACGGACGCTTCGTGATCGAGGGCAGAACGACCGAGCCGCTGCGGGTGCTGTCCGATGCGAGACTGACGCTCAATACCAGCCGCTTCGAGGGCTTTTCCATCTCCGTTCTGGAGGCGGCCGCCTGCGGCGTGCCGACGGTCTCCTTTCTGTTCGGTGAGGCCGCGCCCGAGGAGATTCTTGACGGCAGGACGGGGTATCTTGTGCCGATGGATGATCGCAAGGCCTTCGTCGAGCGCTTATATACCCTTCTGACCGAGCCTGAGGCGGTGCGTTCGCTCTCCGAGGGCGCAAGGGAATTTGCAAAGGGCTTCGACGCGGACTCGTGTGCCGCCTCGCTCGAGCAAATTCTTTCCCGTCTGCCTCTTGACAAACCGAACAAAGAAGCATAAAATAGCAGTAATGCGTTGAGGAAGAGTGCCCCTTTGCAGCTCGTTCTCCCCAGAGAGAAACCGCCGTCGGCTGAAAGCGGTTCGGGAACGGCAAGGGGAGCGGTTCGCTTCGGAGCATCGCGGGGGAAAAACGAGTAGTCCGCGACGGTCGGCCCCGTTATCGGCCCAATGAGTTGCCGAGGAGCATCCTCGGAAATTCAGGTGGTATCGCGAAGCAAGATCTGCTCCCGTCCTGAAAAGAGGCGGGAGCATTATTTTTTTGAAAAGGATGGATGGCTATGCAAGAAAAACTGCAACAAATTCGCCGTGAGATCGAAGAGGGCATCGGCAGCTTTACCTCTTCCAAGGCACTGTACGAATTTCGCAAGTTCTTTCTGGACAATAAGGAAGGAAAGATCTCGCTTTTGATGAAGGGAATGAAGGACGTTCCCAAGGAGGACCGTCCCGCCTTCGGTAAGGCGATCAACGAGGTCAAGGAGTGGGCTCTTTTGCTGTTTGAAGAGACCGATCGCAAGATCCACGCGCTCGAATTGGCCGAGAAGAACGCTTCGGAGAGCGTGGACGTGACCGAGCCCGCCGTCGGACACAGGGTCGGCTCGCTTCACCCCAATACGCTCGTGCAAAACGAACTGATCGAGATCTTCTCCTCGATGGGCTTTGAGATCTTCGAGGGAAGCGAGATCGAGACGGATTACTATAACTTCACCGCGCTCAACACCCCTGAGGATCACCCCGCCAGAGATATGCAGGACACCTTCTATCTCTCGCCCGGCTTTTTGCTCCGCACGCAGACCAGCGCGGGACAGATCCACGTGATGGAGCGCAGTGCGCCACCGATCAAGATCCTCTCGCCCGGTAAGGTGTTCCGCTCCGACGACGACGCGACCCACTCCCCGATGTTCAGCCAGATGGAGGGGCTCGTGGTGGATCGCGGCATCAGCGTTTGCGATCTGCAGGGTATGCTGGATCTGTTCTCCGAGAAGATCTTCGGCAAGGGCGTCAAGACGCGCCTTCGTCCCTCTTACTTTCCCTTTACCGAGCCGAGCGTCGAGGTGGACGTGTCCTGCTTCGAGTGCGGCGGCAAGGGCTGTAAGCTCTGCAAGGGTACGGGCTGGATCGAGGTGCTCGGTGCGGGTATGGTCAACCGCCACGTGCTGGAGAATTGCGGCATTGATCCCGAGGAATACACGGGCTTTGCCTTCGGTATGGGCGTCGAGAGAATCGCGATGCTCAAATACGGCATCAACAACATCAAAACACTGTTTGAATCCGACACGCGCTTTGCGGCGCAGTTTCGCGATTGAGAAGGGAGGAAACGGATTATGCTGGCACCTTTGAGTTGGTTGAAGGATTACGTTGAGATTGACGTTTCCCCCAAGGAATTGGAAGAAAAACTCTTCGGAGCGGGCTTTGAGGTCGAGGAGCTTCTTGAGCTCGGCAAGGACATCTCCGGCGTCGTGGTCGGTCTTGTCGAGGAGTGCCGCCTCATTCCCGACACGCACATCAGCGTTTGCCGCGTGAACTGCGGCGAGAAGGGGTCTTTTCAGATCTGCTGCGGCGCGGACAACGTTCGCGTCGGCAAGAAATTTCCCGTGGCGCTCGTGGGCGCACAGGTCTACGCAACCGCCAAGGATCACGTCACGGTCGAGGGCGTGATGACCATCAAGGCAGGAAAGCTTCGCGGGGAGGAATCCCACGGAATGCTCTGCTCGGGCGTGGAGATCGGTCTGACCGAGGCTCTTTACCCCGGCGCGGGCTACTGCGGCCTGCTCGAGCTTCCGGACGACGCGCCCGTGGGTGCGGACGTTAAGCCGATCGTGGGGCTTGACGAGGTGGTGTTCGACATTGCCATCACCGCCAACCGCCCCGACTGTCAGAGCATCATCGGTCTGGCCCGTGAGGTGGCCGCCGTTCTGAAAAAGCCCTTCCGCCTGCCTGATCTCTCCTACACGGAAAACGGCAAGACGATCGACTTTGATATTTGTGTGGAGGCACCCGATCTGTGCCCGCGCTACATCGGCCACGCGATCGACTCCGTTCGCATCGCCCCCTCGCCGCATTGGATGCAAAGAAGGCTTGCTCTGGTCGGGATCGGCGCGATCTCGAACATCGTGGATATTACCAACTACGTTCTTAAGGAATTCGGACAGCCGATGCACGCCTTTGACCGCCGCGATCTGGGCGACGGCAAAATCGTCGTGCGCCGCGCAAGAGAGGGCGAACAGATCACCACGCTCGACGAAAAGACCTTTACGCTCTCCACCGAAAATCTGGTCATTTGCGACGGGGCTCGCCCCGTGGCGCTGGCCGGCATTATGGGCGGACTGAATTCCGAAATCAAGGACAGCACCACCGAGGTTCTGTTCGAATCGGCCAAATTTGCCCGCGACAGCATCCGCAAGACGGGTCGCAGCCTCGGCCAATCCAGCGACTCCGGCGCCCGCTACGAGAAGGGCGTGGATGAATACGCAACCGAAATGGGAATGCGCCGCGCCCTTCATCTGGTGCAAAAGCTCGGCGCGGGCGAGGTGACCTCGTACCACGCCTCGGTCAGCGCAAGCGGCCCCGTGGCACCCCATCCTCTGACCGTGTCCCGCAAAAAGATCGAGGACATCCTCGGCGTTCCCGTGCCGGAGGAGGTCATTCTTTCCACGCTCGGCGCGCTCGGCTTCGAGCCTTCTCTTGCGGGGGATGCGCTCACCGTTCAGGTGCCGCCCTATCGCGAGGATATTGATAACAGCGCCGCGGATCTGGCGGAGGAGATCATCCGCTCGTGGGGCTACGAAAACATCCGTCCGCGTTTTCTGGATCAGGCCAGAGTCACCAGCGGCGGCCGCACCGAGGCGCAGAAAAATGCACTCAAGGTCAAAAACACGCTCTGCCGCGCCGGCTACAGCGAATCCATCTTCTACTCCTTCTTCTCGCCCAAGGATCTCGATCTGATCCGCCTGCCCGAGGATGCTCCCGAGCGTCAGGCGATCCGACTGATGAATCCTCTGACCGAGGATCTTTCTCTGATGAGAACCACCCTCGCCCCTTCGATGATCGCCTGCGCGGTGAGAAATCTGCGCCGCGGCAATACCGAAGGCAGATTCTTTGAGCTTGCGCGCGTGTTCCGTCCCAAGTCCCTGCCTCTGACCGAATATCCCGAGGAGAGAGACGCGCTTTGCATCGCCGCGTTCGGCGACAACGAGACCTTCTTTACCGCCAAGGCCGCGAGCGAGGCCATTGCCGAGGCGTTCGGGCTGAAATTCACCTATGAGAAGGACACCCGTCCCTACCTGCACCCCGGTATGTGCGCGAAAATTCTCTGCGAAGGCAAGCAGATCGGCGTGATGGGCAAGCTCTCCTACGAGATCTGCGAGGAGCTGAATCTTGAAAAGAGCGTCTTTCTGACCGAGATCGACTACGCCGCGCTCTCGCCGATGATGGATCGCCGTTTGCGCTACACGCCCATCTCCAAGTTTGCCGCCGAGAAGCGCGACCTTGCGCTGGTGGCCGACGAGGCGCTGACCTGCGGCGAGATCGAAGAGGCGATCGCTTCTTCCTGCAAGTATTTAACGCAGGTCAAGCTCTTTGACGTGTACCGCTCCGAGGCGATCGGCGCGGGCAAGAAGAGCATGGCGTTTAATCTCGTCTTTACCCCCACCGACCACGAATTTACCGACGAGGAGATCGAGAAGTATATTCAGAAGATCCTGAAAAAGCTCTCCTTCCTCTATCAGATCACCCTGCGCTGACCAAAAGAACAAAAGGAGGCATGGCAATGAGCTCAATCCGACTGTCTGCAAGCGAGATCTCGTCCTACGCGGGAAACGTGCTGCCCTTGCAGCTCTTATCTTCCGAGGAGGATCTGTCCCGTGCCCCGATCAGCTGGCGCATCGACGGCGATGCCGTGGAGCTGCGCTCCTTTGCGAGCGATCCCGAGACTCCCTTTACAAACGGCGTGCTTCTGACGCTGATGCGTGCGGGTGAGGCAACCGTGACGGCCACGCTGCGCGGCAGAGACTACCCCTGCCGCGTGTCGGTGCGTCCGCTCCGCCACCGCGAGAGCGGTGAGGAGATGCAGTATTTTATCGGAGATCTGCACGATCACACGACCAAAGAGCACAACCACGTTCGCTTCCGCGAGAGAAGCGAAAATTTCCCGATTGATATGATCGAGACGATGAAGCGCGACGGACGGCTTGACTTTGCCGTGGTGTCCGATCACGCCTGCACCTGCAACCCGCGCGACTTCTTCCGCGGCTTTACCGACGATCTTCTGACCGAGCCGAAGGAGCTGATCGTGTTTCCCGGCACGGAATCGGAGATCACGCTTCTGGAGGAGGATCGCTACGGCGTGATGCACAAAAACAGCGGCGAGATCGTCACGCTCAACGCCGACAATATGGCAAGCGTGACCGATTGGGAGGCGTTTTTCGAAGCACTCTCGCATTCGCCCTTTGCCTTTTGCACGCTGGCGCATCCGCAGATCATCGGGATCGCGCGAAAGGGCATCTGGAATTTCTCGCTCGATCGCCATCGCTCCCCGCGCCATCGGGAATTGATCCGCTTGGTGGAAATGGGAGACGGGGGCGACCGCCAATCCAACCTGATTAACGAATACGTCTATTCCGTGGCGCTGGACAACGGCTTTCGCGTGTCCCCGACCTGCTCGAGTGACTCGCACGGGCCGGAATACGGCTACGACCGTTTCCCCGGCAAGACGGTTCTGATGGCACCCGAAAAAACCAAGGAGGCCTTCTACGACGCGATCCTCTCAAACCGCGTGTATGCTTGTATGAGCGGCAACGTCAAGCTCTCCTATTCGGTCAACGGCATCCCCGCTCCCGCGACACTCCCTCTTTCCGAGGACTACCGCTTCTGCGGCAGCATCTCTTATTTTCACGAGGATCCCTCGACGCGCCCCGTCCGTTTTCAGATCATCTCAAACCGCGGCCGCGCGCTGTACGAGGGAGAAGTTGAGGCCGACTGCTTCGACGTGACGATTTCTGCGCCCGAGGCGGCGTATTTCTACCTGCGGCTTTGGGACGAGCAGGGGCGAAAGACCTGGTCCTGCCCCGTCTTCACGGGTCGCACGCTCCGCGAGGAAAAGCCGCCGCTCTCTCCGATCGACAAATCCCGCTTCACCGCGCTGGATGAGACGGACGGTGCGGATGCCTCGGTGCTGTTTTGCGACGATCCGACCAAGGAGTTTACCTCGTCCGGCACAACGGTCTCTATCCTTCTGGATATGAAGCGGGAGTACGAGCTCGTTGCCTTCGGGCATTACGCGAGAATGCTCGAGCAGAAAAAGATCCGCGCCGAGGGGCTTTTGCCCGCCGATAAGCTCTGTGAGCTTCCGAGCGCGTACCGACTGTCGCTCTCTTGTGACGCAGAGCGGTTCCAAACGGTTTCGGAGGGGCTGTTCCGCACCTTCGGCGGGGAGGAGATCCTTTATTTTCCCGCCTGCCGCGCGCGCTTTGTCAGACTCGAGATCCTCTCGAGCGTTGGCTTAGCCAGCCAAAGACCCGCCTTTGCCGAGGCAAGGATCGTGATGGCGGAATTGACTCCCTACGAAAAAGCAAAGAAATAAGAAAAAAAGCGTTTGCCGAGAGAGACACTTCGTAAAGAAGTTGTCTCTCTCGGTTTTTATCTCTACAAAACAAATGACACTTTGCACAAGGATTGTGAAAGTGTCATAGTGGGTTATATACTTTGAGAAAGGCAAATACTTGCCGAAAACAAAGAGTATTTTTCTCGGCAGGTAAAGTGATATTGCAAACTAAAAGTTTGCAGTGATATTTTTGCCTTACGGCAAAAGTGCTATTGAAACCTTGCGGTTTCAGTGATATTATATTCGCCCTTAAGCTGTCCGAAGGACAATATCACTATGCGTAGCATAATATCACTGCGAAGCAATACCACTCGCCGTCAGGCGAATATAACTGAGGCGCACTTCCTTACGAAGTGCGCCTCGAGCGGCAAACGCTTTTTGTGTCCTTTTTAAGAGTTGAGGCTTTGCAGGAAGGAGAGCAATACGGCGGCGGAAAGGGAGGCGGCACGCGGTGCGAAGGCGGCGTAGTCCATTTCGTTTTTACCGGAAAACGAGTCCGAAATGACGCGCAGGGCGGCAAAGGGGACGGCGTTCACGAAGGCGACCTGTGCGATCGCCGCGCCTTCCATCTCGCAGGCGATGGGATCGAAGGCGGCTCGCAGAGCGGCCTTTTTTTCTTTGGTGTGGATGAACTGATCGCCCGAGACGAGCGTTCCGCTTTTCGTGTGATGCCCCGCTTCTTTTGCGACCTGCTCCAGCTTTTTTGCCAGAAAAGCGTCGGCGGGGAGTCTGACGAGGTTGATGCCCGAGATCATTCCTGCGGGATCACCCAGCGCGGTGGTATCCATATCGTGCTGAACAAAGTCGTGCGGGATGGCAAGAGAGAAAATATCAAGCTCCTCGTCGAGCGAGCCGGCTACGCCCGAGTTGACGAGAAAGCGGGGGTGATAGTGCAAAATCGCCGTTTGCGCGCAGATCGCGGCAAAGACCTTGCCGATGCCGCAGACGGAGAGCACGACGCTTTGCCCGCAAAGCTCACCGACGAAAAAGCGGATCGAGCCGACGGTTTCCTCTTTTTTTTCCGTCATTTTTTCCAAAAGCCCCTGCGCTTCCGTTTCCATCGCGCAGATGATGGCGATCGGGCTATGCTTCATACGAATAATCTCCTTGATACTGCGTCAGAATGGCGTGCAGGCGGCGGCACTCCGCCTTGCCCTTTTCCATCGAAAGCGAGCGGAAATTGCCGCATTCGGTCTGCGTGCCGCCCGGCATCGGCCCGTCGTAGGCCTCGATCGCTTCCATCACGCGGATCAGCTCGGCCTTGACGCTGTCCCCGTCGAGATCGCGCACCAAGAGATAAAAGCCGGTCTGACAGCCCATCGGCCCGAAATAGAGAATCGAATCGCGGTGCGGCCCGTTTCGCAGAAAGGTGGCCGCTAAATGCTCGACGGAGTGCATCGTTTCGTGATCCATATAGTCGCCCGCGTTGGGACGGCGGCTTCGCAGATCGTAGGTAACTGCGTCTCCGTCGCGGCGGGAGAGGTAGAGCCCTTCCTTGAGACGGTTGTGGTCGACGGTGAAGCTCTGAATTTTTTCCATAGAGACAGATCCTTTTCGCTTGTTATGCGGTGACCTTGCCGTCAAAGGCGGTGACGGTCTCGCCGTTGGCAAGATAGACCTCGATCACGGTGCGGTCGGCCGCCTCTGCCGCCTTGCGGGACGCGAGGGAGGAGAGCAGCTGCGCGAGCGAGGTGGTTTTGATGCAGAAGGTGTCGCCCGCGGTGACGGTTCTGGAATGGGTTTCCTTGCCTTGCGCGTCGTAGGTCTTGATGCGGATCTCGCCGATGAAGTAGTTGGTGGTGAGGGTAGCCGTCTGCAGGGTCTTGGAGGAGAGGGTCGTGCCTTCTACGTCAAGCTTCGCCTCGCCCTTCTCAATGGGGTCTTGCCCGCAAAATTCCTTGAAGGTAAAGGGAACGTAGCCCTTGGAGTAGAGCTCCTTGAAGGTGTTTTTCGCATCGACGCCGCCCTGCACGAGCACCTGCCCCTGCCCCTCGATGAGCATCGGATCCCAGGAGGAGCCTTGGTCGAGGTAGGTGGTGTAGCTCTGGTTGGGGTCGATCTTGCCGTTCCCGTCACGCACGACGTGAACGGAAACGTTCATACGGACGTGCTTTCCGCTCTTCATCACGAGAAGCATTCCGTCGGCGGGCTTCATCTGTGCGTAGGATTCGTACATCACCTGCTCGCCGTTTTTTTTGCAGCAGTTGGTCGTGGTGTTTTGATCCTGATCCCAGCTTGTAGCATCTTCAAAGCCGATATATTGGTAGCTTCCCACGCGCAAAAAGCCCTTTGCGTGGTGGTAATGTGCAGTCTGGTATCGTTCGGGGACGGAGTTGACCACTCTTGCCCAGCCCCAAAAGGCGCCGGAGGAGCAGTGCGTGCCGAGCTTGGGGATCAGGTTCGAGCTTGCCACGTCCCCGAGATCGAGAACGCCCGTTTCGGCGTTGTAGTAGCGAAGGAAGGAGTAGAACGAGCCGCCCGCGTTTTCGGCAACGTAGGGGATGCCCGCGTAGACCTGACCGGCCTTGAGAGTGACGGAGCTGTCTTGGATCTTATACTGATAATCCTTGGCGGGTGTCCAGCAGACGGTCTGCGTCAGACGGAAAAAGTCAATGCAGAGCTGCCGAAGCTCCGCCTCGGACATCCCTGCCTTGGCGATGGGAAGGGCGTTGATCTGATCCCAGCCTGTGGTGATCTTGACCTTTGAGGGGACGGCGGGGGTGCTTTGCGTGGCGTTCTGCTCGCCGCCCTGCGTGGCGGTCTGGGCGTTCTGCTCTCCGTCTTGCACGGTGCTCTCACCCGTTTTCGTTTCGGTGAGGCTTTGCAGGGCGCTCGAGCAGGCGGTGGCGCTCAGCAGCATCAGAAGACAAAGGAAAAGGCAAGCAATTTTTTTCATTAAAATAGCTCCTTTCGAACAATGAGTTGATTTTATCACAGCTTATTATGCTTTGTCAACAAAAAAGGAAGGCGGGGATGCTTCGGGGAGAGGGATCTTTCCGAGTGTCTGCTCGATCGCCTGCTTCAGATCCGACGGCAGGGGCGCGGTGATGGAAAGGGGAAGCGCCGTTTCGGGGTGGGGAAAGCTCAGGCGGTAGGCGTGAAGCGCCTGGCGGTCGATGAGATCGGACGCTTCTGCATAGAGCGTGTCCCCGACGATGGGAAAGCCGATCGCGGAAAAATGCGCGCGGAGCTGATGCGTCCTGCCCGTGATGGGGGCGGCCAAAAAAAGGTGATAGGGCGCGCGGGAGGCGATGAGGCGAAAGCGGGTCAGCGCGCGCTGGGAGGCGGGCTCCGTTCCGTCCGTCACGAAGCACTCGCGGCGAACGTAGGACTCCTCGCTTCGGCGGATGCCCAGCGCGATCTCGCCCTCGAGGGGCGCTTCTTTGTCGGAGACGGTGAGAAGCAGGTACTCCTTTCGGATGCCGTGGGCCATCATCAGATCGAAAAAGCGCGCCGAGATGACCTTGCTCTTGGCACTGATGACCACGCCGCTGGTGTCCTTGTCGAGCCTGCCCGCGGCGCGAAAGACCATCGGGTAGCGGTGGTGGAGCAGACGCCCCGCGAGGGTGTCGTCCTGCAGCTTCTTGGAGGGATGCACGGCCATGTGCGGCGGCTTGTTGAGTGCGATGAGCGCATCGTCCTCGTAGAGAATGTCGATCGGGCCCTCGCTCGGCCGGATGCGCGGCGACGGGGCAGCGTCCTCGGTGGCAAGGGAAAGCGTGTCCCCGAGTGCGAGCACGTGGCGGACGGTCTTGTGCTCGCCGTTGACGAGAATGCCGTCGGGACGGTTTTTGAGCTGTGTGACCGCGCTGCGGGAAAAGCCGAGTCGGTCGAACAGAACCTTTTTGACGGTCAAGCCCGCAAAGGCCTCGTCGCAAATAAGCTTCATCTGCCCCGTCTCCTTTCTCTGATTTTGCCTTTTCAGTATAGCACATCCGTCGGCGTGTTTCCACCCCTTTTTTTCGCGCAAATGAAAAAATATCGCTTGACAAAGGAATAAAACTGTGTTAAGATAGCAGTCGCCCTACAAAATGCAGTCGATTCATTAGCTCAGCCGGTAGAGCACTTGACTTTTA
>JAZRZQ010000018.1:0-7525 GCA_045601445.1 Eubacteriales bacterium
AAGCTATTTAGCACAATGCGGATATCAAGCCGAAACAGTTACCTCGGCTGAATAATAAACTTTATATTAAATCATTTATCCTCTTGCAGAAATGCAAGGGGATTTTTTTATGCCTTTTTGCCCTGCAAGGCTAAAAACTCCAGACTATAATCACCTATAGAGATTTAAAATCTTCTAAACTAACCTTTGCCGACTGTTCGGTTTTTCCGAGCTTGTAAAAGGTATTAACATAACGACCACACACAGAAAGGAATATATAATGCAAAGAACATACAGAGAGCGTAAATACATTTGCGGTGATTTTATAGAGGTTGCAATATATCCCGTTTATACCCAAAAAAGAGGGCGAAGCAAGAAAAAGAAGCCGACAACCGAAATACAGCAAAGGTTAAACCACCGCCACGCAACCGACCGCTTGCGTAGGCTCTTGCATACCAATTTTAACCCCAAAGACCTTTTTGTTACCTTGACCTTTGAAGATAACAGTCTGCCCGAAACGGTCTCCGACTGTCAAAAAGCGGTGCAAAATTTTTTACGCCGAGTAAAGCGAAGATATGCAAAAGCAGGGCTTGAGCCTCGATACATATATATTATTGAGTACGGCGAGAAGCACCACCGCCTACACGCCCACCTCGTTATTAGCGAGGGGTTGAGCAGGGAGGAGCTTTCGGCTCTCTGGGGAAATGGAACAGTATCAGCCGAGCGTTTAAGATTTGAAAATGACGGCTTATCGGCTCTTGCGGTGTATCTAACCAAAGTAAACGAGGACGAGAGCGACCGCCTGACTTTCAAGCGTTGGTCGGGTAGCCGAAACCTTGAACAGCCGACTGTCGCCGAGCGTGACGGACGTATATCTCACAAGAAAATGGTTGCGTTCTGTGAGGGGGACGGCGACCGAGATTACCTCGAAATAAATTTTAACGGATATGAAACGGTTGATTTTACCGATATAAGCGAGGACTTATACGGCGGTTTATACCTGACAGCACTTTTACGCCGAATGAAGCCGACAAAAAAAGACCTGCCGTTTCTGGCAAGTCTTGATTGGTTAGATTTCTAAATTCAAAGTTTGTTCCCCAAAGTCGATATAAGGCTCTGTGCCTTGTGTTTGCATTTTTTCAAAATCTCGTTCGAGATCCTTAATTTGATATTCTAAAAGCATTTTTTCGTGTTTTAACTGCTTTATTAGTGCCTCTGCTTCGGCACATCTCTTATAAAGTTCGGTTTGCGAGGTTTCGTGCTTCAGCTTTGCACCGAGCGTTTGCAATTTATCGTAATTTTCCTTTATGCGTGATTTACACGTTGCAACGCTTACCAAGTCATTAAGCACAGTTTCGTCAATAGTTACCTCTGTAAATGCTTCTTTTACGCCGTTTACTCTCTTATAACGTGCCCTACGGCGTAAGATTTTGGGCGTAAGGTCTTTTGAAAATGCTTCACGCATAGCTTCCTCAATGCTCAAATTTGCCCTTGCTGTTTCCTCTCTTGCTTTCAAACTCTCGATGCTTTCGTTTAGGTCAATTATTTGGTTTAAGTCGATAGTTTCCATATTTATACCTCTGTTTATCTGGTGCGGTCGGAATATTCTAATTCCTGACGTTCCCTAAATTTTTCTTTTATAAAGTTGCAAAATCTTTGCCAGACACCGACACGCTTCATAAATTCCTCTTGTTCTTGTAGCTGTTCATAGGCAACCTCAAGGTTGTCTGTCAGGCGTTTTGTAATCGCTTCTTTTTCTCTGGTCTTGCGTTCTGCCGTTTCAACCCTTTCAGTCAAATCGGCGACAATTTTATCCCTGCTGACCTCGTTCCAGAGTTGACGGCCATAACGCTGCAGTTTATCATAAGCCGTTTTTATCCCGACGGTGAGCCTTGCACGTTCCTTCAGGCGTTCAAAGTCGGTCTTTTTAATCTTTACTTTCTCGGCTTCGATAACCTGACCCTTTCGGGTGCGTTCTGGCACAACCTCTGTCTCGATGTCCAGCTCTGGCTCGTCAAAACTTGCTTGAATGGTTTTTGTAATGTTGTTTTGGTCACGTAATGTATTACGCTCTGCCGTTAAATCGGCAACCGATTTTTGAAGCTGATCGCACTTATACTCTAAAATGTCCCTATGTTTCTGGGACGGGTTTTTAACCTCTCGGTCAATTTCAATATTTCCGTTTTTCTCACAGAGAGCATAAAACGTTTCTCGCAATTTCTCTGAAAAGGTCATTAAAGGGTTATTGTATCGGCTTAATGGCTTCTCTGGGTTTGGGCGTTCAATTCCCATTTCTGCAAAGCCTTGATTTTGGTTTGGTACAGCATAGCCGAATTTATCCGTTCCGATTATGGTATATCGCAAATGGGCGTGAATAACAGCCTCATCTTTATGGGTGGAATATGAAAGAATTTTCAAGTTATCGCCATACTTTGCTCTCAATCCGTCAATAAGCTGAAAAGCCGACACCGTTAAAATTCGCTCTCGTTCCTCTGGGGAAATAGCTGTGTGCATATTGCCGAGCTGTAAAATAGTTTCAAGTGGTGCGGTTTTGGGGTTAGCGTACACCTCTGCAACCGTTTTACAGCGGTCGGCGTGTGCCTCTGCCTTGTAGCGTTGATTTTTGGCTTCTTGTCCTGCACCGTAATAGATTTCATATTGCGATAGCTCAAAAGCCTTTGAATCAAAGCTGTCGCATTTTTCGATAGAGCCGTCAGCGAAAAACTTAAAATTCAAGTTTTGTGCCGTTCGGTCGTGGTCTATATGTCCCTCGACTGCTCTTGTTTCTTTTCTTGTGTTGTGGTTGGCGTTGAATACACGCCCTGCATTTGTCGTTCTGCCGTTTCTTATAGTTGCTTTCATTTTTGACATTTAATCACCGCCTTTATCTATAATATAGACGTTTGAAAAAGCAGTCGCTAAATGGTACACAGTACCATTTTCGACACGCAAATGTCTGTGCTCTATCGGGGTTTCACCCCTGCCGAGAGCTTCCACCCAAAAATCAAAATCCTTTTTGATTTCGGGCGAGGAATTGCCCCGCCCGACACATACCAAAACCCATATAACAATTATGCAAATAATTTTATAGGAGTTTTGATATGAGAAAGAAAAAACTTATTAACAATACATATTTACCGCAACACGCTATTGAAACCTTTGCTCGTTGTGTTTTCCCCGATATTTGTGCCTTTTTCAACAGTGAGGAAGGGCAGAGGGAGTTCGCCCTATGGCAAGCAGAACAAGCAAATTCTAAACTACATACTGAAACAGCAACAGCCACCGAAAATTCGGTGGCTGTTGTTTTATGCTCTTTTCTTTTTTCGTGGACCTCTTGGCTTGGATTGTGGGCGTATTATTACACCATTCGGAAAATAGACCTTTTCATATCTGGCGAAATAAACAAATAATCCGAACCCATCTCCAATAGGAAAGATTTGGTTCGGATTATATTGCTTTGGTGCGGGTAACAGGACTTGAACCTGCACGTCGAAGACACCAGATCCTAAATCTGGCGCGTCTGCCAATTCCGCCATACCCGCATTTTCTATTAGTTTATAAAAAACAGAGCGTTTTGTCAAGGAGAGATTTTCAGTGTTTTATCGGGTCAGCTCGATTCAGGTTTCCGTCAAGGCTTCGGAAGAGGAGCTTAAACAGGCGGTGGCAAAAAAATTAGGAATACGTTCGTTTGAAATTGATAGGCTTCGTATTTACCGCAGAAGTTTGGATTCCCGCAAGCATCAGATCCGCTATTGCTATACGGTCGATGCTTTCGTTAAGCCGAAGGTTGCGGTTCGTTATTCGCCGTTTTGCAAAATGATTTCGGAGGAATACTCGTATTCCGTCCCTCGCATTTCCCAAACGGATCAAAGACCGATCGTAGTCGGCTTTGGCCCGGCAGGAATGTTTTCGGCCTTGCTGTTGGCAAGAGCGGGTCTTCAGCCGATCGTGCTGGAGCGAGGAAAGCCTGTTGAACAACGAGAAAAGGATGTTTGCGCCTTTTGCTCTGAAGCAAAGCTCGATCCCGAATCGAACGTTCAGTTCGGAGAGGGTGGGGCGGGTACGTTTTCGGACGGAAAGCTGAATACCTTGCTGAAGGATAAGAACTTTCGCGGTCGCTTTGTTCTGGAAGAGTTCGTCCGCGCCGGAGCACCTGAGGAGATTTTATTTGAAAGCAAGCCCCACATCGGAACGGATCGCTTGCGTGACGTGGTTCGCAGGATTCGTGGGGAAATTCTCTCCCTCGGCGGCTCGATCCGATTCAGCACTCGTTTTCTTCGGCCGATTCTGCGAGGGGATCGTTTGGTCGGTGCATTGGCAGAGACGCCGAGCGGGATTGAAGAAATAGAGTGTGACGCGCTGTTCTTGGCCATCGGACACAGTGCTCGCGATACGATTCGAGAAATGGCAAAGCAAAACATCGTAATGGAAAAAAAGATTTTTTCTGTTGGAGTTCGCATTGAGCATTTGCAGGAAAAGATCGATTTGGCGCGTTACGGGCTCAAACGGGAGGAATACGCTCTCCCGCCTGCTGATTATAAGCTTGCTGTGCCGACTTCCTCGGGAAAATCCATTTATACTTTTTGTATGTGCCCCGGAGGGCAGGTCGTTCCCGCAACCGGAACAGTCGGCGCTGTCGTAACCAACGGAATGAGCCGATTTGCCAGAGAAGGGGTCAATGCCAACAGCGCCCTTTTGTGGAACGTACATCCGTGGGAGCTTGAGGAGGATCTGTTTGCCGGCTTTCGTTTTCAGGAGCATCTGGAAAGACGCGCCTTTGAAGTCGGAGGAGGCGACTATCGCGCGCCTTGTCAGCGTGTTGAGGATTTCTTGCAGAAAAAGCCGTCCGTCTCCTTTGGCGAGGTTTTGCCGAGCTATTCGATCGGAACGAGATTTCAATGC
Source organism: Eubacteriales bacterium (assembly GCA_045601445.1). GTDB lineage: Bacteria > Bacillota > Clostridia > Oscillospirales > SIG627 > RGIG5579. Next base: position 4,882 of record JAZRZQ010000018.1, read on the forward strand.
GTTGACGATATCCTTCCGCCGGCGTTTTGCGATTCGCTTCGTGAGGGAATTGTAAAAATGGGGGCACTTTTGCCCGGATTTGACGACCCTGATGCGCTCTTGACCGCCGTGGAATCCCGTGCGACCTGTCCGATCCGAATTGTGCGCGGCGAGAATTTTCAAGCTTCCGTACTCGGGCTTTACCCGATCGGAGAGGGAGCGGGCTATGCGGGAGGTATTATGTCTTCTGCTATGGATGGGATGAAGGCCGTTGAGGCTTATTTGCAAACCAAAACGATATAGGCATAAGACACAATGAAAAGGAGAGTGTTGTTATGAAACTGGTCATTATTCGTCACGCTGAGCCCGATTATGAAAACGATTCTCTGACGCAAAAGGGGGACGTCGAGGCGACGCTTCTCGCAAAATGGCTCAAGGGGAAAAAGATCGACGCCGTTTATTCCTCGCCGCTTGGAAGAGCTCACAGGACGTGCATGTTTTCCCAAAAGGTGTGCGGCTTTGATTTTGAAATTATGCCGTGGATGAGAGAATTTGATGCGTTCGGGACAGATCCGGACGGAAGCAAAAGAAAGTACGTTTGGGATCTTTTGCCTTCTTATTTTACCGGACACCCCCTTTTGTACGATCGTGAGCATTGGATGGAGGATGAGCTGTTTGTCGGCTCGGATATACGCGAAAAATTTTCTGCCGTTAAAGAGGGCTTTTACGCTCTTCTGAAAAAGCACGGCTACGAAAAAGAAGAGGGAAGCGAAGGAATGTTCCGCGTTATTCGCTCCAACCGCGATACCGTGGTTTTGTTTTGCCACTACGGCATTTTGTGTGTGATGTTGTCGGCTTTGACCGGCTATTCACCCTACGTATTCTGGCAGCATTTTTGTGCATTACCTTCTTCGGTAACGACGATTGTGACCGAGGAGAGGGAAGAGGGTAAGGCTGTTTTTCGTTGTTTGGGTTTCGGAACGCTGGACCACTTGGCACTTGGAGGCGAAGAAGCTTCGTTCCATGCCCGCTTCTGCGAAACCTTTGATTCCGACGAACGGCATTGATCGGAAAAGTTTGCGGTATAATTTTGAATTTTTCTTGATTTCCGAATAAACGGGTGTTATAATTGCGGTGCACTATACTTCCTTTAAGGAAGACAGTAGCAAGGAGGATATTTTATGTCTACGCAAAAACAAAACAACATTCAAAGGCTTGTCATCATGGCTGTTATGGTTGCTCTGGTAGCTGTCCTGCAGTATTTTGGCGGCGCAATCGCAATTCCCGGCACGGGACTTTCCATCTCTTTGACGCTCGTTCCGATCGTTCTGGGCGCCATTCTGTACGGTCCTGCTTTCGGCGGCGTTTTGGGCTTTGTCTTCGGACTGATGGTTTCCATTTCCGTGCTTCAGGGAGCGGCAGGCCCCCTCGCGGCAAGCATGTTCTATGAAAGACCGATTTTGACGATCTTTCTTTGTCTTTTGAAGGGAGCGGCAAGCGGCTTTGTTTCGGGATTGCTTGCCAAGGCCTTGATGAAAAAGCATTTTACGCTCGGCGTTCTGTCGGCTGCGATGATCGCTCCTGTCGTTAATACCGGTATCTTTTGCCTCGGCCTTGCGGTCTTCTATCGCGAAATCGCGTTGCAAGCCGCTGCCGGCGCATCTTTGCTCGCTTTTCTGTTTGTCGCCATCGTCGGAGTGAATTTTGTTCTGGAGTTTGCGGTCAACGTCATCTGCGCGCCGGTTCTCGTTCGTATCATTTCTGCCTTGAAAAAAAGCGGTATCCTGAAGCTTGATTTCGGTGCCGTATGATTCTTGCGCTTCATATCGGAAACACAAGAACCGTTTTCGCGGCGTTTCGCGGAGGTGAGCCCGTCGGTGGGATTCTTTCCTTTTCGACGGATATCAGAGAAACCTCGCTCGGCTACGCGGCAAGGATTCGTCAAGTTCTCGATCTTGTCGGCGTTTCCGCTTCCGATCTGACGGGAACTGTGCTTTCCTGCGTTGTTCCGCCCCTTGTGCCCGTTGCCAAAAAAGCCCTGTTTTTTTTGACGCAGACTGAGCCCGTTTGCGTTGGTGCAGGGGTCAAAACGGGACTTCGAATGGGCATTGACGATCCTGGCACGGTCGGCTCCGATCTTGTCGGTGTTTCCGTGGCAGCCAAGGAGGGCTATCCGCTTCCTTGTGTTGTGATTGATTTTGAAACGGCAATTACCTTTACTTGCTTGAATGCCTCGGGGCATTACGTAGGCGGAGCGTTTCTTCCCGGTGTCGAAATGTCCCTGAACGCGCTGGCCTCCCAAGCATCTCTTCTTCCGGGAGTGGAATTGATCGCTCCCAAAAAAGCGATCGGAACATCAACGGTCGAGTGTATGAGGTCGGGCGTTTTGTTCGGCACGGCGGGAGCGATCGACGGTATGCTCGATCGGATCGAACGTGAGCTCGGAGAAGAGATCAAAAGCGTTGTATTTACCGGAGAGCTTGGCTCTCAGGTGCGCTTTCACTGTACGCGAAGCGGTATTTTTGATCCTTTATTGCTCTTAAAGGGGCTTCTTATCATTTATCGCAAGAACAAAAAATAACGCAAAAAAACTCGCACGGATTTCGTGCGAGTTTTTTGCCTTGGTGCCTTAAGGCGTGGAAAACAACCCCCAGTTCTACTGGGG
>JAZRZQ010000019.1:0-7789 GCA_045601445.1 Eubacteriales bacterium
GTATATTTTGGGTGTAATGCGGTCGCCAAACCTTTACTCCCATTATATCACGAAGGTTTTTTATTACATATACTAAAGTATTTTATCGCCCCCAGTAGAACTGGGGGTTGTTTTCCACGCCTTAAGGCACCAAAGCAAAAAAGCAGAGAAGAAATTCTCTGCTCAGACTGCAGACAAAAGGAGTTTCACGAGAAGTGGAACTCCTTGTTTTCATATGAATTAGGCAAAAGAAAGTTTGAAATGGAAGAAAAGGTTAAAAACAGCGGAAAAAGCATGAGAACAGGTGTGACCATCGAGCCTGAATGGAAGCATTTTAGCTAATTTTTTGAGATTTAAGCATGCGTAAGTAAGCCCGACCTTCATATCCATCCGAGCTTTACCAACAAGCTGTGTGTAACGGAAGGCATGAAACTCTTTGGCAGTACCGAAGAGCCGTTCAATGGTTTCTTTTCTTCTGTCATACAGTTCTTTGTTTCCTTTCGTATGACGAAGATCTTCACAGATTTCTATGTAATTTTCCCAAATATGTCGTGTCACGATTTTCACCTTGTTTGCGCTTTCGGTGCATTGGTGCAAAAACGGACATTTCACACAATCAGACGGGCAACTTTTGTACTCTCTGTAACCTTCCCGATTGGTTGTGGAATACTTTAGAATTTTGTTGTTCGGGCAAATGTAGCAATCAAAATATTCATCGTAAATATACTCATATTTTCTGAAAAATCCCTCTTTGGTTTGCGGGCATTTGTAAGGGAAGATGGGGGCAATGTTGTCGTCAATCAATAATTTTGCAATAGCGGGTGTTTTGTAAGCCGCATCGGCAATCAGCTTCTCAATTCCAAACGGTTTGATTTTTTCATATAATCCTTTAAATGTTCTGCTGTCGTGAAGATTCCCCTTATTTACCGTATATCCCAATATCCAGCCATTTTTGTCGCAGGCCGTTTCGATGGAATATGCAAATACCTGCTTGTGTTCTCCCTTATGGAACCAACCGCTTTCGGGATCGGTCGTGCTTTCTTTTACTTCTTTTTCTGCTCCTGAACCACCCTCGTTGTCATTGTCATCATCTTTGTCCTTGAGAGACTTCTTGCCGTGCTCGGTGCGGTCTTCGTTGATTTCTTTTTTTAATTGTTCTTCGTAAAACAAAGCTTCTTCTCGTACTGTCTGGGTTGTATATTTCTTTCCATTTGCACTGGCTTTGACGTGGGTTGCATCCACAAATACCTCTTTGGTATCAACGAATTTGTATTTGATGCATTCCTCCAACACTCGCGTGAAAATCTGCTCAAACAAATCAGTTCCCTTGAAACGCCTCGCGTAGTTCTTTCCAAATGTTGTAAAGTGCGGAACCTTTTCCGTCAGATCCAATCCCAAAAACCAACGGTACGCCAGGTTTACCTCAATTTCCTTTATGGTTTGACGCATGCTGCGAATCCCATACAGATATTGTATCATCGGTATTTTGATTAGTGTAACAGGGTCGATGCTGGGTCTTCCTTTATCCGGACTATATTTCTCTTTCACCAAATCATATATGAAACTCCAATCAATAGCTGCTTCTATTTTTCGCAAAAGATGATCTTGCGGTACCAGATCATCTATGCAAAACATTTGTATTTGAAAACTACTTTTCTTTCCGTTTGTTATCATTCTTTCTCCCTCACTTCCTGCCTCTATTATACCATATTTTCCTCCTTTTTGCAAAAAAACAAAGCCCCTTTCGGGACTTTGTCTTCAGTCTGAGCAGAGAAGAAATTCTCTGCTTTTTCTTTGCCGCCAAGCGGATCTTTGCCGTCAAGCGGATCTTTGCCGTCAAGCGGATCAAAAAATCGGACAACCCTATGCGCGTCCGATTTTTTTGCTTTCTTGTTTAGGCTGCCGAGGTTTTCAGCATTTCGAGCAGCTTTGCCACACACTGCTCGGCCGTGCCGATCTCGTAGCGGCAGCAATGGGTCTCATAGCCACCGTTCTGATAGCAAGCGCGGGAAGGGATGTAGCCGTTCGAGCCGTTGGTACAGCCGCACATAAAGGTCATTTTATAAGGAGAGGCGCTTTTCACTTCCATGCCGCTCACGTCAAACATCTCGTAAGACGCACCGGCAATGGCAAAGTCACCGAAGATGATGACCTGAAGCGGAAGCTTTTCGGTCTCAGCCTTAATGTTTGAGCGCGTTACGATGCTCGAGGCCTCGTATTTGCTCTGGAACTTATATTTTTCCTGAATGGCCGGTTTGTTAGCCGCACTCGCAGAGGTATACTCTTTTGCCTGTGCAATGCGGGCCGGGTCATCCTTGCGCACCTTGGCGTCAACGTCGGTCAAGGACACCTTGATCTCGCCCATTTCCATCTTCTGCTCGGCGGCGATCGCATCCTTCACCTTGCCGACCAAGGCTTTGCCGACCTTTTCCCAGATCGAACCGGAAAAGGAGTTCACTTCCGCCGCACGCAGTGCGGAAAACGAGGTGGAAAGATTCAAGTTGCCGCAAGCGCCGTTATAGTAAGCAAAATGCGCGCCAAGCTCTTTTTCCACGCCCTGACGCAGATAATGCACGAAATCAGAGGTGACCGCCGCGGGGAAATCGGAAGCGGCGTGCGCAACGTGCGCCTGCCAGTTGACCATCACGATGTCCTTCTTGCCGCCCGAGCGCTTGAAATGAAGCGCCTGCAGATCGGGATCGGCATCCGTCTCGTGGCGGACTCTCTTCGATCCGGTCGGATAGGCCATGTGAATGCCGTCGAAGCTGCCGTCCGCGCAAATGTAGCGGCGGGCAAAGGCAAAGCCCGTCGTATCGGCGTGACCGCCGTACATTTCCGCAGGAGCAAGATCGGCGTAAGCCGCTCTGGCCGCCTGACGGATGCGGGTCTGGTAAACGTTCATATACCACTTGGTCACGATCGGGTCGTCTCCGACGTAGTTCAATTCGGGCGCGGTGTGGGTGTGAGTGGCAGTCATCATAATATGATCGGCGGGAACGCCGGTCTCTTCTTCAATGATTTTGACGGTCGTGCTGCGAATACCGTCGCTGACGCGCTTAAGATCCAAATGGATCATCATCGCAACCTCGTCTCCGTCGGAGATGGCAACGATCGAAGCGTAAAGAGGATGCTCCACGCGCTTGGCCTTGTCAGAGCTGTTCATCGCAACGGGGAACAGCGTGGGCGAAATGTCAACGCGCGCGTAACCGGCGCAGTTGCCCTGCGGGATGGTAAGCGGCGCATTCGCATCAGGCGAGGTTTGGGTCTGTTCGGGCGTTTGCCCTCCTTCGGTTGCGGTTTGGGTTTGGGTCTGCGTCGTGGCGATCAGACTCGGGCCACAACTGACAAGACCGGTCAACATCAGAAGTGCCAGAAGCAGAGAAAGCGTTTTCTTCATAAACTTTGATCCTTTCCGCCGATTGGTATCGGTCGTATTTTTTTGGCATAATCTCCAAAGTCAAAACCATTATAAGCGAATCTCTTGTCTTTGTCAACGAAAAACACCGCCTGTGATTCAAAAAAATCCCGTTGCCGAGGCACGGAAGCCATACCTCGGCAACGGGGAAAAATCAATCGCTTACGCTGCGGTTTTCAGCATATCCACAAGCTTTGCCACACAAGTTTCGGCCGTGCCGATCTCGTAGCGACAGCAATGCGTCTCGTAGCCGCCGTTTTCAAAGCTCTCACGGGAAGGGATGTAGCCGTTCGAGCCGTTGGTACAGCCGCACATAAAGGTCATTTTATAGGGCGAAGCGGACTTCACCTGCATTCCGCTCACGTCGAACATCTCGTAGGAAGCGCCCGCAATGGCGAAATCCCCGAAGGCGATGACCTGAAGCGGCAGCTCCTCCGTCGGCGTTTTGGCGTTGGCACGGGAGACGATGCTCGAGGCCTCGTATTTGCTCTGGAACTTGTATTTTTCCAGAATGGCGGGCTTGGCGGCCGCACCGGCAGAGCTGTACTCACGCGCCTGTGCGATGCGAGTGGGATCGTCCTTGCGGACGGTCGCGGTCACAGCGGAGAAGGAAACCTTGATCTCGCCCATTTCCATCTTCTCCTCGGCGGCAATGGCCTGCTTGACCTTATCGACCAGCGCGACACCCACGTCCTCCCAGCCGTAGCCGTTGTATTTGACCAGCTCGCGGAACTTGGTCGAAAGATTCAGATTCCCGCAAGCGCCGTTGTAGTAGGCAAAATGCGCGCCGATCTTGTTTTCCACGCCCTGACGCAGATAATGCACGAAGTCGCTCGTGACGGCCGTCTCGTAGGTCGAGGCGGCGTGGGCAACGTGCGCCTGCCAGTTGACCATCACGATGTCCTTCTTTCCGCCCGAGCGCTTGAAATGGATCACCTGCAGATCGGGATCGGCATCGGTCTCGTGGCGAACGGCGGGAGAGCCGGTCAGATACGTCATGTGGCCGCCCATAAAGCTGCCGTCGGCGCAAATGTAGCGGCGGGCAAAGTTGTAGCCGGTCGTGTCGGCGTGACCGCCGTACATTTCAGCCGAGGCTAAATCGGCGTAAGCCGCTCTGGCCGCCTGACGGATGCGCGGCTTGTAGACGTTTAAAAACCACTTGGTGACCAGCGCGTCGTCCCCGCCGACGTAGTTGACCTCGGGGGCGTTGTGCGTGTGGGTGGCGGTAATCATAATATGGTCGGCGGAAACGCCCGTCTCTTCCTCAATGATCTGCACCGTGGTATTGCGAACGATCTCGTTGACGCGCTTTAAGTCCAGATGGATCATCATCGCAACCTCATCTCCGTCGGAGATGGCCACGACCGCGGCGTAAAGAGGATGCTCCACGCGCTTGGCCTTATCACTGCCGTTCATCGAAACGGGGAACAGCGTGGGGGAAATATCCACCTTACCGTAGCCTGCGGAAAAGCCCTGCGGGATCGTCAGCGGCGCGTCGGAATCGGTCTTTTCCTCGCTTGTCTTTTCCTCGCTTGTCTTTTCGGTTGCCGTCGCGGGATTTTCCTGCGTCTCACCCTCGCCCTCGGCGGTGGAGACCAGCGTCGGCCCACAGCTGACAAGACCGGTCAACATCAAAACGGCGAGAAGCAAAGCAAATACTCTTTTCATTGTTTTTCTCCTTAAAAATCAGATGTTTATGCTCCCTGACCGAGAAGCGACAACAGCGTTGCCACGCAGATTTCACTCGAGCCCTTCTCATAACGGGCAACGTGTACCTCGTAGCCACCGCGATCATAGCAATCCTCGGCGGGAAAATATCCGTTCGAGCCGTTGGTACAGCTGCAAACGAAGGTCATTTTTTGGCCCGCGGCGTCCTTGATCTGCATACCGTTGGTATCAAACATCTCGTAGGATGCAAACACAAAGCCGATCTCGCCGCAGGAGAGCGCGCCAAGGAAAACGGATTCCTGCTTGCCCGCCGCCTTCGAGCGGCTAATCATATACGTGACTTCGTAATTGCTCTGGAAGCCGTATTGTTTCATCAGATTCGTCTTGGTCGTACCGCTGGCGGCGTTGATCTCCTTGGCCTGCGCGAGTCTGGTCGCGTCGTCGGTACGAACCGTCAGCTTCTGCGCGACGCCGGCTACACGGATCGCACCCGTTTTCAGCTTCACCGCGCTGTCGGCGGCCTGTTTGACCTTATCGACCAGAGCATTTCCCACCTGCTGCCAGATCGCACTGCCCGCCGCGTTCTTTACGGCGTTTGCTCTCAGGTTGGAAAACGAGGTGGAAAGATTCAAATTGCCGGATGCGCCGTTGTAGTAGGCAAAATCCACGTTCATTTTGGATTCGACTCCCTTGCGGAGCACCCCGACGAAATCGGCGGTCAGTCCGTTTTTATAGGTCGAGGCAGCGTGCGCGACGTGCGCCTGCCAGTTGACCATCAGAATATCCTTCCTGCCGCTTCGCTTCAATTTCAGAACCTGAAGCTCGGGGTCGGCGTCGGTCTCGTGGCTCACCTTGGGCGAGCCGGTCGGATAGCTCATTTGAATCCCCGTCAGCGAGCCGTCGGCACAGATGTAGCGGCGCACGAAGGCAAAGCCCCTCGTGTCAGCCGTGCCGCCGTAAGCGGTGGCATCCTGCAAATCGGCGTAAGCATCCAGAATCACCTTTTTGAGCTGGACGTACAAAATGCTCGTCGCCCAAACGCCGATGGCGGAATCCGTGGGAATGCGGTTGACCTCAGGCGCGTTGTGCGTATGGGTCGCCGTGATGAGAATGTGGTCGGAAGGCACGGAAAGCGAGTCGTTCACCAGAAGCGAAACGCGCTCGTGCAGATCTACCGTGGTGCGCTTTAAGTCGGTGTGAACCAGAAACACCGTTTCCGTTCCGTCCGAGAGCGCCACGCAGGTCGCATACAGCGGATCCTTGGCCTCGGTGGCCTTGGTGGAAGAGTTCATATAGACCGGAAAGCTTTTGGGCGTAATGTCCACGCGGGCAAAGCCTGCCTGAAAGCGAGTCGGCGTAGGCGTCGGAATGGGAGTTGGCGTAGGCGAGGGAGAGGGAACCGGATTCGGAATCGGGACAGGCGCGGACTCGTCCTTGGTTTCGGTCTGAGAGGGCTCTTCGGTCGTGGGAATCTCCTCGGCCGTGGTTTCTTCCTCGGTGGGAAGGGTCTGCTGCGTCTGCGTTGTAGCGGGGATCGTTTCCGTCTCGGTCTGCGTGGGAAGAGACTGCCCCGCGCAGGCACAAAGCGAAAGAAGCATGGAAAGGAGCAGCAGCGTCGCGACAAATCGTTTCATCTTGCGTTCCTCTTAATTTTGATTATGCACCCTGTCCGGGGGTGGTCGGTGTGGGGATCTGCATTTCGGGGATGGTGATCGCGTCGGGATATTCGAGCTGCAGGCTCGTCTGCGCCGTCAGGCTCGCCACCGTCTCTCCGGAAGAGTCCGTCAGATTGGCCGTCAGCGAGAAAGAAGCTGCCGTCAGACGTCCGCTTGCCTTGGAAAAGGTAAAGGTTCCCTCCGATGCCGTCACGCTTGCCTGAAGCGAATCGTCACAGACAAAAGCAAGCTCGGGGAACAGCTCGGCGGCCTTTTTTGCCTCAAGGATCGCCGCCGAAGGCAGGGCGCTGACGCTCACCGTCAGATCCGAGGTGCCCTCGGTCAGAGAGAAGCCCGCAAGGCTCTCGCGGGAGAGAAGAAGCTCGGTCAGAAGCGCGGGATAAGAATCCTCCGTCACGGCCTCGGTCGCCTGTGACAGGAGCCTTGCCTGCGTCAGCTCGTAGACGGTTTTCGTTTTTTCACCGTCGTGAATTTTTTCCTGAAGCAGTTCAAAGACCTCTCTGCCGTCGGCCTTTTTGTTCAGCGATTGCACGGTTTGATACTGACTCGGCTTTCTTCCCGTGCCGTCGCGGTAAAGGGTGATTTCCCGATGAAGCGACTCCGTCCGATTCTGATACGTCAAAGACAGACCGGAGATGACGCCCGCGGAAACCCTCGTTTGCTCGGCAAGCGAGCCGCTCGCACCCGACACGAGATACAGCGCGCGCAGGTCCTCGACCTCCATCGCGTCGGTCTTGACCCGATCGGGGATGCTCACGGAGATCTCCTTGGAGCGGAACAGCTCCAGCACGGTGCGAACCGTACAGCGCACCGTCTTCCCCGCGAGAACGCCCGAGACCGTGAGGGTCTCCTCGGTGACAAGGCCCTCCCCGTTGAGCTTTGCTTCTCCGCTGACGGACAGAACCGAATCCAGCCCGAGGACGCCGAGGCTCCCCTCGGCCGCTTTGGTGTCAAGAGAATACGAGATCACAGAGTCCTCAAGCCCGACCTCCGTTGCCGAATCGGCCAAGGGGGCGGGGATGGGGTAGGTCGCCTGCTCGAGAAGCACCTG
>JAZRZQ010000020.1:0-17687 GCA_045601445.1 Eubacteriales bacterium
GTAAGACTCTCTCTTTTTCTGCTGTCTATGAGTGATATTCTTTGCTTTCGCAAAGAGTGATATTGCCCTTGCGGGCAGTGATATTGTTCGGCTACGCCTCACAGTGATATTCTATTCGCCTATAAACTCGCGAAGCGAATAACACTCGGCGTAAGCCGAATATCACTGCGTAGCAATAAAACTCGCCAAAGGCGAATAGAACTGTTTCGGAGCGAGGGTTATCTCTGAACGCGGCCCGAGCCGTCGCCGCCGGCCAGCGCGCTGGCCTCGGAGACGGAGACCATATTGTAGTCGCCCTCAACGGAGTGCTTGAGGCAAGAAGCCGCAACGGCAAACTCGATCGCCTCCTGCGAAGCAAAGCCGGAAAGCAGGGAGTAGATCAGACCTGCGCCGAAGGAATCGCCGCCGCCGACGCGATCGACGATGTGGATCAGGTAGTTCTTGGAGAAGCAAAATTCCTTGCCGTCGTAGAGCATCGCCGCCCAGTTGTTGTCGTTGGCGGAGATCGAACCGCGCAGGGTAATGGCCACGCGATCGAAGCCGAAGCGGTCGGCCAAGGCCTTGGCAACCTCCTTGTAGCCCTCGTGGGAGAGAGAGCCCTTGGTAATATCGGTGCCGGTGGCGCGGATGCCGAACACGTCGCCTGCATCTTCCTCGTTGGCGATGCATACATTGACGTAGGGCATCAATTCAGCCATGACCTTGCCCGCCTTCTCACGCGACCAAAGCTTTTTGCGGTAGTTCAGATCGCAGGAAACGGGGATCTTCTTGGCGCGGCAGACCTTGAGCGCGTCCAGACAGATCTCGGCAACCGTGTCGCCGAGCGCGGGGGTGATGCCCGTGAAGTGGAACCAATCGGCGCCCTCGAGCAGCTTTTCCCAATCAAAATCCTCACGGCGCGCCTCGGAGATGGCGCTGTGGGCGCGGTCGTAAATGACCTTGGATGGGCGCTGGGATGCACCCTTTTCGCAGAAATAAATGCCGACGCGATCGCCGCCGCGGGTGATGGTGGTGGTGTCAACGCCGAATTTGCGCAGAGAGTTGACCGCCGCCTGACCGATCTCGTGGGTGGGGAGCTTGGTGACGAAGGCGGCATCCATACCGAAATTGGCAAGGGAAACGGCCACGTTGGCCTCGCCGCCGCCGAAGGTGGCCTCCAGGCGATCGGACTGAACGAAGCGCAGATAGCCTTCGGGAGCAAGACGGAGCATCAATTCTCCGAACGTTACGATTCTTTTCATTTTCTTTTCTTCCTTTCAGATCGATTTGACCAGCTCGACCGCCTCGCGCACCAGCGCGGTAATGGCCTCGTAGTCGCCTGCCTCGAGCTTATCCTCGGGCACCATCCAGCTTCCGCCGCAGCAAAGCACCTTCGGGAAGGCCAGATAGTCCTTGATGTTGTTCTGATTGATTCCGCCCGTGGGCATAAAGCGGACTGCGCCGTAGGGAGCGCTCATCGCCTTAATCATTTTCAGGCCGCCCGCCGCCTCTGCGGGGAAGAATTTGACTGCTTCCAGCCCGAAGCCGAGCGCACACTCCAGCTCCGAGGGGGTGCAGATGCCGGGGATGACGGGGTAGCCCTTTTTCACGCAATGCTCCACGACCTTGGGATTGAGGCCGGGGGAGACGATAAAGGTTGCTCCGGCGGCCATGGCGCGATCAGCCTGATCGGGCGTGAGCACCGTGCCCGCGCCGATGAGCATTTCGGGATAGGCCTTTGCCATGCGGCGGATCGACTCCTCGGCGGCATCCGTACGGAAGGTGATCTCCGCGGCGGGCAAGCCACCCGCGATCAAGGCGGCGGCAAGCGCCTCTGCCGATTCGGCACGGCGGATCTTAATGACGGGAAGCACGCGAAGTGCTTCGATTTTTAAAAGCAGTTCTTTCACGCAAAAAACCTCCAACTCATAATGTTCTGATTTTATTTTACCACCGAAAAAAAGACCGTGTCAACCGATGACACCCGATTGATTGAAAAAACAAACAAAAAGACGAAATTTTCAAACTTTTTGTTGCGAAAAACCGCACCGTCTTGCAAAAATGTAAAGCTTGTGATACAATACAAGCACTGCCGCAGGGCAGGGTGAGTTCGAAACCATCCTCACCTAAAACAAAACTAAGGAGAAAATATGAAACCGCTTCAAAAAACCCGCTTTTTGGCAACGGGTGCCGTGATCGCCGCGCTGTATGCGGCGCTGACGCTCCTTGCAAACGCGATGGGGCTTGCCATCGGCCTGATTGAGATCCGCTTTTCCGAGGCGCTTTGCATCCTGCCGATGCTGACACCTGCGGCCGTGCCGGGGCTCTTCGTCGGATGCATCGTCGCCAATCTTCTGTGCGGCGCGGCCATCTGGGACGTTCTGTTCGGCTCGCTTGCCACGCTCATCGCCGCGATCGGCACGCGCCTTTGGCGCAACAAGCGCCTTCTTCCTTATCTGTGTCCCATTCTCTCGAACACGCTGGTGATTCCGCCGATCCTCTATTTTGCTTACGGTCTGAAATCCTTCTCTCTGCCGCTGCTTGTGCTGATCTTTTTGGCGGGAGAGACGCTCTCGGCGGGCGTTTTGGGCTTTCTTTTAAACAAGGCCGTCAAGCCGTTTGAAAAAATCTTCCGTTAGGAGGGGATCTCTATGCCCGCTACCATGATGCATCTTGCCGCCGGCAAGGCGCTTTGTCCCAACGCTTCGGATGCGTTTTACTTAGGCTGTATTCTGCCCGATTGCGTGGATTCCAACCGCACGCTCAAGGATCATTTGCATTTTCGCGATATTGATCCTGCCCTGCGCCTGCCGAGTCTGGTTTCCTTTGGCAAGGGACTGCAGCTCTCGCGCCCCTTTGATTTCGGTGCGCTGTATCACTTTTATCTGGACTATCTCTGGGACAACGGCCCGCAGAGCGCCCACCGCAGAGCGTATACGGGCGAGAGCTGGTTTCTCGATTACCGCAAGGAATTGAGCGCGGCGGGCAGTCGCTGTGCCGAGCGCGCCCCTTGGAACGACGAGCTTTGGGCAAGACTGCGAAGCCCCGCCAAGGAGCTGTACGAAAACCCGCTCGCCCTGCCCGAGGACGATATTCACGCCTTTTTGGAGTTCAACGCCAAGTGGCACACCGAAACAAGGCTCCCCGAATCCGAGGTGTTCACCGACGAGGTGGTACAGGCGTTTTTAAAGCGTGCCGAGCGTGCCTTTCTTGCCTTTTTGGGCGATTTCTTCCCCGCCGCCCTCGCGCTCTGGTCCGAGCGTGACGACGGAATCAAAAAGCTTGGAGAATGATATGAATCAAATGAGAATTCTTGTTCTGATGGGTGGCGTCAGCACCGAAAGAGAGGTTTCCCTTCGCAGTGGGGCGGCCGTTTGCGCCGCCCTTCGCGAGGCGGGGTTCGAGGCGGAAACGCTCGATCTCGTGCCCGAAAACATCGAAGAGATCCGTGCCCTCGAGCCGGACGCGGTCTTCATTGCCCTACACGGAAAGGGCGGCGAGGACGGCTCGATCCAAGGGCTTCTGGATTGGATGCAGATCCCCTATACCGGCCCCGGTGTTGCCGCAAGCGCGCTGTGTCTGGATAAGATTATGACCAAAAAGGTGCTCCTGCAAAGTCACATCCCCACGCCGCCGTTTATGGAATTGGCCGCCGATGACTTTGAGGACGCCGCATCGCTGGGGGCTGCGCTGGACGAGGCCGTCGAGCGCTTGGGGCTGCCGATCGTGCTGAAGGCCTGCCGTCAGGGCAGCAGCATCGGCACGGAGATCGTGCGGGAAAAGGACGCGCTGAACGAGGTGGCTCTGCGCCTGTTCGAATACGGCGACCGCCTGCTTCTCGAGCAGTTTCTCTCCGGCACGGAGCTGACCGTTCCGATCCTCGGAAATTCCGATCTTCGCATTTTGCCCGTCATTGAGATCTGTTCCAAGGGCGAATTTTACGATTATGAATCCAAATACGCCGTCGGCGGCAGTGAGCACATCATCCCCGCGCGCATTCCCGCCCGCGTCGCCCTCGAGGTACAGCGCATCGCGGCAGAGGCTTACCGCGCGACGGGCTGTCAGGGCCACGCCCGCGTCGACGTGATGCTCGACGAGAACCAAAACCCCTTCGTGATCGAGATCAACACTTCCCCCGGAATGACCGAGACCAGCCTCTTTCCCGATGCCGCCCGCGCCGTCGGCACGTCCTTCCCCGAGCTGGTCAAGGAGATGGTTCGCCTGGCCACCGAAAAATAACCCAAGCGTCGGATACTCATTCCGCAGGATTGTTCCTTTTAGAAAAAAGGATAAGAAAAACTCGTTCCTTTTTGAAAAAAGGAACCGAAAAACTTTTAAACAAAATAAAATGAGGATAGGGCTTTGCGGCTCTATCCTTTTTTGTGGGGTGTTTTTTTGTGATTTGTGCGAACAAGGTACGTCGGAATAGGTTGCGGCGGCGCAGGAGACGCAGGGATTGCGAGACTGCAAATGAAATCCCCGATCACGACTTGTGGGAGATCAATTTTCACAACAATTACCCTCGGAGCGATGGGGAGAGCGTTGAGAGAGGTTGCGGTTCGGGATAAAAAAGCGGCACGCTTTGAAGCGTGCCGCTTGGGGAAATCTTTGGATTACAGTCCGATGATCGGAAGATCCGTGCCGCTGCTCGAGCCGGAGCCCGGCGACAGGATGGAATCTCCGAGAACTTCCTCGGTTTCGAAAAGGGAGATCTCAATTTCGGGTGCAGTGTAAGTCTTTTTCATTTTCAATGTCTCTCCTTTCCCAAAATTTAAGCGGGGATGCCATCGAGTGCTTCGATGTAAGCAAGAACAGCCTTGGCCTGTGCCTTGTGAGCATCGGTCACATCATCGTTGTTCGTAATGTTCGCATAGACCTGGGCGACCTGCCATACGCTGACAACGAGCTCTGCTTCATTGCCGTGCTCGTCGGTAGCCACAAACGTAAAGCCATGCCTGAGACTCTTCGCATTGACAAAGACCGTCGCCGTCGTAGCCGTCATCTTTGCGTTGACGCCGTCCTCAAGCTCGGTTCCGTTTGCCGTAACCGTGACACCGTCTGCAAACTGCAGGGTAATACCAACTGCGTTATCGATGTGCAGGGAGTAACCGGTCAGAACGTTAGCTGCAGATTCACTGCTGAGTGCAACCTTAGCCGATCTGTCAAGCGCAGGCTCGGTGGTGAACTCAGGCGTGCCGCCGTTTGCTGCGATACCGAGGTTGGTAACCGCTTCTGCAACGGGAGCCCAAGTCTCATCCCCTGCCCAAGCATCGCTTGCCTTTTCAACCAGCTCGTTCATCGTGAAAACAATCTGCGGGAATCCGAAGCCGGCTACGGTGACGTAGGTGTCGTCAAAGTTCTCGGGAGCAACACCGGGAACTTGGATTGCATAGTACTCAACGTCGCCGATCGTTTGGGTGATCAGCTCGGTTCCGGTTGCAACGGGCGCAGAAAACGTGGTGGTCTTTCCGGTGGTCGGATCGTTGCAGACGGAGTAAGCTACGTTCGAAGGATCGGCAATTACAGCCTTGTCGAAGAGAACGAGAGCACCGACCTTCGAGTCAATGACAAGAGAAGCGCCCTTGGATTCGAATCCTTCACCGATGATGACGGAGCCGTGGTGGTAAACGTGCTCAGCCGTGCCGTAAGCATTGATAACGGGTGCGGCATCGCCGGCCACTTTGGTAACGGAGGGATCGACGTTGATGTAGATGTCTGCCGTCGAATCGACCTTCCACTGATCGGTCGTGCCGTTGATGGTGTTGACCTTGGAACCGGGAAGGGCATTAACAACCACTCTGTAGTCAACGATTTCGGGGAACTTGTTCGACCAGGACTGGCCTGCCACCTTATCAACAATGGCGCCCTCGCCGATGTTGAGAGTGGAGGTGTAGTGGAACCAGCGATTGGAGGTTCTATAGTCAGTTACGCCGGCAACGGCATCAGAATCAACGTTCACGCGAGCATCGTGGCTTCCGCCGGCCGCAAGGATCAGATGGTTGCCGCTGTAATCACCGTTCTTCAGCGTCAAAGAGGAAGAGAGGGTGAGAATGTTGTCCTGGGTTGCGCCGGAATGGAAGGGTGCGATGTAGGAGCCCGCGTTGGCATCAGCCGAAATGGCCCACTTGACCGGCTTTTCGTCGGCAGTAGTAAGCGCATCGTCGAAGGTGACGTTGTCCAGAACCATATCACACATCGTGCCGATGGTCATAACGGGGGGGAGAGTCGTGCCGGTTGCCGGAGTAAGAGTGAATTTAATATTTTGGAAGGTGAAGTGGTTAACCGCATTCTTGCGGGTGGCAGTGCCGTAGTAGGTGAGGTCATTGTTGGTGTCAGCGTTGGTAACAATGGCAATGGAGGCATCATCTGAACCAATAACGTTGACCTTGCATCCGAGCACATTGTTAGTGTTCAAGAAAAATGCGTTACCCGCGGAACCGGACTCTTTAACCGCGCCGGAGACGTAAACATTCGCATTCAGAATCGGTTTCTGTCCAACCACCGTAAAGGTTTTTGCCTGGTTTACAAGCGCGTTAAATGCAGCCGTAATGTTTGCATACGCCGTTTCTGCTGTTTTACCGTCGCGAGCTTCAAAGCCGTCTGCCTCTTCAATGGCAGGATCAGCATTGACGTAGTAGTTATAGGTCGGCACTTCGCCGTTGATCAGAACCTGTCTCGTGTCAGCAACCTGAACGGTGATATTCGCCTTGATTCTGGAGGGAACGACGGCGGTAGCAACCTCGCCTTTGTCATCCAAATAAGCCCACTCCGTTCCATTAGAAAGAGTACCGAGATAATCAATGTGGTCAGCATAGGTCTGAAGCTTTTTGACCGTTGCGCCGGACTCAACGTTGATCGCAATATCTCTGTCATACGAAAAGTCCAAAACCGTCGGGGCCATCGCGTAAAGCTCCTCTACGGTCGCACCTGCCTGAACGGTAACGGTATGCTTGTAATAGGCATAGTTCCAGCAAGCTGCACTTACTTCGCCCATCTGAGCACCGGCACCGATAACGATGTTCGAATTCTGGCGATATGTTACCGACTTACCTGCTGCATTTTCTGCGCTCTTTGAATAATACGAGCCTGATTGTTGTACACCGTTTTTAATAGTCCAAGAAATAGCATTGTTCTTCGCACTATCAACCTGCGGCATCGTGCCCGACACGTCGACGTGTCTGTAATCACCGTTCAAGAAGGTGATCGTGTGGTCATAGAGGATCGCGTTCGTATCTGACCAATTCGCAAGCAAATAACTGTTAGTAGAGCAAGAAGTGACCGACGAGGGCATCGGCATCAACTGCCAATGCACGTTAATGCTCGGATTGGTATAGTCCGTCTTGGAGAAGGTAACGTCGTCATAGATAACCTTACCGGTGCTTCCGCCGTAAAGAATGTTTAACTGCGTAACGCCGGTTTCGTTCGCTTCTGCCAAATCGGGCGCGATGGTCACGTCTTTAAAATGGAAGTTTCCAACGTGAATGCCTTTGCGGCTCGTTCCGTTGCCAACGGAAGCAACCGAAAAGTACAGAGTCGCCTCCTTATTCTCATAGCCCTCGCCGTGATAGCTCCGAATCGTGACCCAATTATCAACACCGCTGTCGGTTTTATAGCGATGACCAAAAATCCAGTTGCTACCGCCTTCCATTTGCACGTCACCAATTACGTAGATAACGGCAGTGTCATCTGAAGCAAGCTCGTTGACCTTGAAAATGTCATAGATGGCTTTGAAGGTCTTCTTAGGGGTCGCGGGAGTCAGACCGTCGTTCGTGTCTGCCGCTCCCGTGGCATTGCTGATGTAATAGACGTAGTCGTATTCCTCAGCAGTCTCGGGCTCCGTTGCATTTGCGAAAAGCTGAGCGAGCGGCAGAAGGCCGACGATCATCATTACCGCAAGCAAAACGGAAAGGATCTTCTTTTTCATTTGTTTCCTCCTAAAAATGATTTTCATAATTATGTCGATTTGTGCGTGTATATATTAAGGAAAAGAGGTATTCACTACACGCAGAGGGGGACATATACCCATCCTGTTATCATTCTACCAAAGCCCCAATTCAATTGCAAGTCTTTTTCCAAAAAAAGAAAGGATTCGATCGCTTTTCGTCATTATGCACAAAAATTTATTTGATTTTTCGGCAGTTGTACCCAAGGGGTTGTGGTTGTCCGAGTGACACACCACAAGAGCCAAAGCACCGCGATCGCCCCTTCCGGCAGGGTTCAACCCGTGGCACGAGGCATTTCACCCCCGCCCTGTCGCACTCTGTTCGCACCAACTTATAGGGGACGACGTCCTCGACGTCCCGCGGTACCAATCCGCCGTAACTTCCTTTGACCCGCCTTGTTCGCACTCAATCAAAAATCTCCCGATAACCCGATAATATAAAAAGGATAGAGACAAAAAATCTCTATCCTCTTTTATTTTTCTTTTGTTTAAAAGTTTTTCGGTTCCTTTTTTCAAAAAGGAACAAGTTTTTTGGTTCTTTTTTTCAAAAAAGAACAAATTTTAAGCAAATTCTTCTTATACCATGTGGGGCATCGCGGCGATGTCGAGACCGTTCATAAACTCCTCGTCGATCTTGAAGGAAGAGAAGGCATCGGCCACGAGGGAGAACTTTTTGGCATTCTCCAGATTCAAGCGGATGCTGTCCTTGTTGGCTTCAAAATTGTTGGTATCGAGCGCGCGGCGCTGAAGGAGATAGACGCCGCCGTCCACCTCAACGCTGGCCAATTCACCCTCGGCAAGAGAAAAAGCCTTTTCCTCGGCAACGGCGTTTTCAAAGCCGCCCTTTTCGAAGGTAAAGCCCGCGGTATCGCTGCTTTCCGTGCCCGAATCGGAATACTCGGCGCAAAGCGCGGCAAAATCCTCACCGGCCTGCAGGCGCGCCATCAGATCCGAGGCGAGCTTCTTTTTCGCATTCCGCTCCGACTCGGTCAAAAGCACCGTTTTGCCGTTGGCATAGGTCTTGTTTTTCGTGTTGACGTAGATCGCGCCGACGGTAATGTAGTTCTTGTTAAAATAGGTCTTGGCGTTGTCCTCGGTCACGCGCATACTGCCGTTTTCTCCGAAGAGCAGCTCGTTGCCCTGATACGCCAGCGTCTGCAGGTAGTTGTACTCCAGCAGCGCGTCGTAATCAATGCCGTACTGCTCCATATATTCGTTAAAAGCCTTTTTGGTCTTGAAGGACTTGAGCATTCCGTTGAACTCATCCTGCACCATTTTTTTCTGCTCGGCGGAGAGCGTGTAGCCCTGCGACTCGGCATACTCCTTCATATACAGGTAGATCTGCACGTTTTGCAGAACCGAAGCCTTCAGATCGTTGGCCGCCGTCAAGCCGTCGGCTGCGGTCGCGCTCCAGATCAGCGGATCGTCCTGAAGCTGAGAGGCGGAGAGCTGATCGCTGGTCAGACCGTACACCTCGTAGAGATAGCTGGTTTTCTCCACGCTGCAAAGGTAGAGAAACGCCGCCTTGGACAGCTCGGAATCCCCGTAGGACACCGCAGGCGAGGTGTCCACCGAGGAACAGCCCGTGAGTGCCGCCGCGGCAAGAGTCAGAATCGCAAGAAGCAAGCAAAGCAGTCGGGAAAAAGAGTGTTTCATAGCAAAAAAATTCCTTTCTTTTCTCTTCAAGAGGGATTTTCTTCCAAAAAATGCCGATAATGATCGACCAGCTCCGACGCATCGGAGAGAGATGCTCCCTTACGGGAGACGGTCAGCGTGACGCGCGCCTCTCCCACCAGAGAGAGGGTCAGGCGGCTCGCATACACCGCGGCAAGAAGCAAAAGCGAACTCTCCGCGGCACGGGCAAAGTCAAAGAGGAGCTGATTGCCCCGCTGTGAGATTTTTTTGATCGCACAATCCTCACAGGCCGCGCGCAGGCGCGCCACGGCGAAAAGATTTTCGACCGATCGCGGCACCGTGCCGAAGCGATCCAGCAGCTCGTCGAGCAGCTCGTCTTCATCTTCCTGCGTTCGCACCGAGGCGATCTTTCGGTACAGATCCATTCGCTCGGCGGGATAAGGCACGTACGTTTCGGGGATGAAGCCGTCCAGCGCCAGATCGATCACGCACTCTACGCGCTCGCGCTTCGGGGAAAGCCCTTTCTCTTCCAGCACCGCATCCGAAAGGATCTTCATATACATATCATAACCGACGCTGTCAAGATGACCCGACTGCTCCGCACCGAGCAGATTGCCCGCGCCGCGGATCTCCAGATCCCGCAGGGCGATCTGAAAGCCCGAGCCGAAGCGGGTATATTCGCGGATGGCCTCCAGACGCTTCACGGAGTCCTCCGAGAGCATCTTGCCCTTGCGGTAGGTCAGGTAGGCGTAGGCCTTGCGGTCGCTTCGGCCGACGCGTCCGCGGATCTGATGGAGCTGGGAAAGCCCGAAATGATCGGCGTTTTCGATGATAAGCGTATTGGCGTCGGGCAGGTCGATGCCCGTTTCGATGATGGTCGTGCAAAGGAGCACGTCGATCTTGTGATCCATCATCTCCTTCCAGAGATCGGAGAGCGTATCGCGGTCCATTTTTCCGTGGGCGATGGCAAAGCTCGCCTCGGGGAAGGCGCGCTGCAGGGCGGGAAGAGTCGCTTCCAGCGCCTCGATGTTGTTATTGAGGTAAAAGACCTGCCCGTTTCGGCGCAGCTCGCGGCGAATGGCCTCCTCCACAAGACAGCGGTCGTATTCCAAAACGTAGGTCTGCACGGGGAATCGGTCCTCGGGCGCTTCTTCCAGAAGGCTCATATCCTTGATACCGCCCAGCGCCATATTCATCGTGCGCGGGATGGGCGTGGCGGTCAGCGTCAGCACGTCGACGCCCGCGCTCATTTCCTTCAAGCGCTCCTTATGCGTCACGCCGAAGCGTTGCTCCTCGTCGATGACGAGAAACCCCAGATCGGAAAACACCACGTCGGTCTGCAAAAGCCGATGCGTTCCGACGAGAACGTCGATCTGCCCCTCGCGCAGCTTCTCGAGGATCTTCTTTTGCTCCTTTTTATCGCGAAAGCGCGAGAGCATTTCGATGCGAACGGGGTAGCCCTTAAAGCGGGCAAGCAGGGTTTGGTAATGCTGCCAGGCAAGGATGGTCGTCGGCACGAGGATCGCGGCCTGCTTGTTGTCCATAACGCATTTGAACACGCCTCTTAACGCGACCTCGGTCTTACCGAAGCCGACGTCGCCGCAGAGCAGGCGATCCATCGGGATCGGCTTTTCCATATCCTCCTTGATCTCGCGCGTGGCGCGAAGCTGTCCCTCGGTCTCGCCGTAGGGGAAGGCTTCTTCAAATTCATTCTGCCAGGTCGTATCGGGCGAGAAGGCGTAGCCCTTTTGGCGCTGACGGGCCGCGTACAGCGCGATCAGCTTTTTGGCAATGTCCTTCGCCCCCGCCTTCGCGCGCGAGGTGGCCTTGCGCCATTCCGCGCCGCCGAGCTTGTGAAGCTTCAGCGAATCGGAATCGCTCTTCGGGCCGATGTATTTGGAAACGCTGTCCAGATTGGAGCAGGGAACGTACAGCAGATCACTGCCCGCGTAGGCCAGCTTGATAAAATCCTTCTGACTGCCGTCGGCGCTCTTCATTTTCTCCACGCCCAAAAAGCGGCCGATGCCGTGGCTTGCGTGAACCACGTAGTCCCCGACGGCAAGGTCGGTGTAGCGCATCAGCTTTTGGCGTGCGTCTGCCTTGACGGGCATCTTGCGGCGCGAGGGCCGCTTTTTTTCCTGCGGCGCGTCGGTGAGGAGCGCCACGCGCGTATCGGACAATTCAAAGCCGGCCCGACACAGCGCGGCCGAGGGCATTGCGCGGGAAAGCACCGCGATCCCCTCTGCACAAAGCTCCGTTTCCGTGCCGTCGAAGAGGCTCGCGCGGCGACCCGTATCTTCCAAAAAGCCGAGCAGATTCTGTGCCGCAAGGGAGTTTTCACACAAGACTGCCACGCGGTAGCCGTCTGCCTCCAGACGGTCAAGCTCCTCTCCGAGGGAAGTCATTTCACGGAAGGGAACGGTCGCAGAGCGGGTGCGGAAGGTGAAGATTCCGCTGGGCGGGACGGGTGCGTGCCCGCCGAAAAAGTTTTCGATCAAAACGCCGCGGCGGTGTTCCAGACGGGCGCAAAAGGCTTCAAACTCTTCCAAAAGCCGAATTTCTCGCGGCGGCAGGAGCGTTTTCTGATCCTCCCAAAGCCCCTTCAATTCTTCCTCGAGCATCGAGGCGGGGCGAGAGAGTGCATCTCTTGCGGCGGCGGGATCAAAAAAGAAAAACCATTCCTCGGAAAGATAATCCAGCAGGGTGGAAAAACGGTACACGAGCGGCAAAAAGAGATCGCGCGGGAAATCCAGACCGTTTTCCATCCGCTCGCGGATCTGACGGATGAACACCCGCTTTTCCTTTTCCTCGGGGCGGGAAGCGTCGTGCGCTTCCGTTAAATACGCCGCGACGGTCTTGCGATCCTCGGCGGAGAACAGGATCTCCTCGGCGGGCGTGAGCGTAAACTCTCGGACGTTTTCGCGCCGACGCTGTGTGACGGGGTCAAAATAGCCCATCGCGTCGATCTCGTCTCCGAACAGCTCGATGCGGATCGGCTCGGCACCCCCTGCGGGGAACACGTCCACCAGATCTCCTCGCGAGGCGTACTGTCCGGCACCCTCGACGCGCTCGGCCCTCTCGTAGCCGGCCTCGGCAACCAGATGAAGCAGCTCCTCCTTCTCGATGCGCTGCCCGATGCGAAGCTTCTTGCTGACCCTGTGCATCACCTCGGGCGGCATCGTGGCCTGACAGGCGGCCTCGACGGTGGTGACGACACAGTCAAAATCGCCCGTGGCCAGAGCGGAAAGCACGCGCAGACGCTGAACGGAAAAGTCGCGGCTTGCGCCGTCGACCCGAACGAGCGAAAAATCGCGCGCGGGAAAGAAAAGCGTAGCGGGAAAGACCTCGGCAAGTGCCTTGGCAAGGCTTGCCGCCTCGGTCTCATCGGGCAGGATCAAAACGGCCTTTTCCCCCGAGGCGCGAATCAGCGCGGCGGGAAACAGCGCACGCAGAGCCGAGCTGATGCCGGTCGCCAACACGGGCTTTTTTTCTTTTTTCAGTGCTGTCAGCATCGGCGAAAAATCGCGTTGCTTCTCCAGCAGGGAAAACAACAGCATCGACGGCTCTCCTTTCTCCTTCTTCGCTAAACTTCGCTAAAAATCTACTCGCAGACCGTGATCGGCTCGACCTTTGTGACGCGCCCGAGCGTGGGATCGACGGTAAACAGCGCCCCGTGAAGCTCGATCGGCTCGGGGGAGATCTCGTAGTAGCTTGGCATGTGCGTCATCACGCGGGCGATCGCGCCCTCCTTTTTCATTCCGAGAACGGAATCGCGCGGGCCGCACATTCCCAGATCGGTCACGTAGCCCGTGCCGCCCTTTAAGATCGAAAGATCGGCGGTCGCCACGTGGGTATGCGTTCCGAAAATGACGTGGATGCGCGAATCAAAATGCAGCCCGAAAGCTCTTTTTTCGCTGGTGGCCTCGGCGTGGATGTCGCAGACGGCAAGATCGTACCGTCCCGCCTCTTCCTCGAGGATTCGCTCCACCGACAAAAATGGGTTGGCGAGGGACTCCATAAACAGCGTCCCCATCACGTTGATGACCAGCACGCGCAGGCCCGACACCTTGACAATGACCGATCCGCGTCCCGGACAAGAGCCGGGATAATTACAAGGACGGAGCAGGGATTGTGCTCCGTCCAGATAGTCGTAGACCGTCCGTTGCCTGAAAACGTGATTCCCCGTTGTAATCAGATCCACCCCCGCGGCAAAGAGCATTTGTGCGGATTCGGGATCGATCCCGCCGCGCCGCGCGGAGTTTTCTCCGTTGGCGATGCAAAAATCCACCGCCAGCTCCTTGCGAAGGCGTGGCAAGACTCGGTGCATAAAGGCTGTGCTCGGTTCTCCGACCACGTCACCGAACGCAAGCAAGCGAAAGGCTTGTGTTTTCATGGCAAGTTCTTTTCTAATTTGGTTTATTTGGCGTATTCCACCGCGCGGCTCTCGCGAATCACGTGAACCTTGATCTGTCCGGGATATTCCATCTCGGCCTCGATCTTGCGGGCGATGTCGTGCGCGATGAAGGCCATATTCTCGTCGTTGACCAGCTCGGGCTTGACCATCAGTCTCAGCTCGCGGCCTGCCTGAATGGCAAAGGATTTCTCCACCCCGTTGTAGGAATTGGCGATCTCCTCAAGCTTCTGCAGGCGCTTGATGTACGATTCCAGATTTTCTCTTCTGGCACCGGGACGGGCGGCGCTGACGGCGTCGGCGGCCTGTACGATGACGGCCACGAGCGTCTGCGGCTCGATGTCGTTATGATGTGCCTCGATGGCGTGGATGACGTCCTTATTTTCACGGTATTTTCTGGCGATGTCCGCACCGATCTGGGTGTGGCTGCCCTCGACCTCGTGGTTGAGCGCCTTGCCAATATCGTGAAGCAGGCCGGCTCTGCGGGCCAGCGCGGGATCAACTCCGAGCTCATCTGCGATCATTCCCGCAATGTAGGATACCTCGACCGAATGCTTGAGCACGTTCTGTCCGTAGCTGGTACGGAATTTCAGACGGCCGAGCAGGCGGATCAGCTCGCTGTTCATGCTGTGGATACCGCAGGAAAGAACGGCTTGCTCGCCCTCGCTCTTGATGGTGGCCTCAACTTCCTTGCGGGATTTCTCCACCGTCTCCTCGATGCGGGCGGGGTGGATTCTGCCGTCGGTCATCAATTTTTCAATGGTCAGTCTTGCGATCTCGCGGCGCATCGGGTCAAAGCTGGACAGCGTGATCGCCTCGGGCGTATCGTCGATGATGAGATCGACTCCCGTGAGCGTTTCGATCGTGCGGATGTTTCTGCCCTCGCGGCCGATCAGGCGGCCCTTCATATCGTCATTGGGCAGGGCAACGACGGAAACGGTTGCCTCGGTGACGTGGTTGGAAGCGATGCGCTGGATCGCCGAGGTAATCAGCTCTCTGGCGCGGTTCTCCGCGTTTTCCTTCAATTCCTGCTCGATCTCCGCAAAGCGCAGGCTCGCGGAGTGCTTTGCCTCGTCCTCGTAGCGGGTGAACAGGATGTTCTTGGCTTCCTCGCCCGTGATCCCCGCAACCCGTTCCAAAACGGCAATTTCCTCGGCGCGAAGCTTTTCCAGCTCTGCCTCCTTGGCCTCGTTTTCCTTGATCTTGCGGTCGAGCACCTCTTCCTTTTTCTCGAGGTTCTCGATCTTACGGTCGAGATTTTCTTCCTTTTGGATCGCTCTCTTTTCCAGGCGCGAAACCTCGTTTCTGCGCTCCTTGATCTCGCGATCGGCCTCATTCTTGTTGCGAAGTGCTTCTTCCTTGGCTTCCAAGAGAAGCTCCTTCTTCTTCTGTTCGCCCTCCTTGCGGGCGTCTTCTATGATCTTAATCGCCTGTCCCTCGGCCGTTCCGATCTTCTTTTCCGCGATTCTTTTACGGTAAACCGTTCCGCAGAAAAAGCCGACGAATAGGGTCAGGACAGCTACGACTACACCAACTATGATCTCCGTCATCGTATTCTCACACCTCCTTTATGGTTTCATTACGATTGTTCATCGGAAAGATTCACAGATGCGCAATTCAATACGCCCTATCATTTTACCGCAAAAGGGGTGTTATTGTCAAGAGAAAAAGGAGTGAAAAGTCGCGTTTTCCCTCCTCTATTCTGCTCTTAGCTCGGCCAGTGCCTGCGAAAAGGTGCCGACTTTATCGACAAGCCCTGCCTCGACGGCCTCCTTGCCGGAAAGGATCGTGCCGATGTCGGTTGCCATATCGTATCGGCCGAGCATCAGCCGATCGAGCGCTTCTCGCTCGATGTGCGAATTTTCGACGATAAATTCGCAGATGCGATCCTGCATTTTCGCTAAATACGAAAAGCTCTGCGGCACACCGAGCACGAGGCCGTTGATACGAACGGGATGCACGGTCATCGAGGCGCTGGGGGCGATATAGCTTGTTTTCGCGGCCAATGCGAGCGGGATGCCGATGGAGTGGCCGCCGCCGAGCACGAGCGAGACGGTCTTTTTCTTCATCCCGCGGATCATTTCCGCTATGGCGAGTCCTGCCTCGACGTCGCCGCCGACGGTATTGATGAGAAACAGCACGCCGCAGACGCTCTCGTCCTCTTCCGCCTCGACCAGCTGCGGCAGGATATGCTCGTATCGGGTGGCCTTGGCGGGTGCGGGCAGGACGGCGTGGCCCTCGATCTGCCCCGCGATCACGAAGGTGCGGACCTTTTCTCTTGCGCCCGTCAGCACCGTGCCGAATTCGCAGATCCTTCCCTGCTCGATCGTCTCGTTTTCACTCGTCATCGCAAAAAAACCTCACTTTTTTTCAAAATTTCACCCATATTTTTCGCAAATGTGCTATGATTGATACAAGAAATTTTTTTGAGGTTGCCGATGAAACGATTCCTTTCCTTGCTTTGCTGTCTTATTTGCCTTTTGCCCTTGGCCTCTTGCGACTCGGCAGAGGCCAATCCGTCCCTGAGCTTTTCGCCGCTTTTTCGCGTTCGCATCCCCGAGGGTGCTGCGGGCTCGACGCTTCTGGCCTCGTGTCCGCTGTCCGAGGGCGTTCTCTATCTGCATCCGTCCGACGTTGGCACGACGGGCGGCTTTGTTTCCGCTTCGCGCTCCGCTTCTGCCGAGGCGATTCTATCCGAGGAGAGTGCGGTCAGCCGCATCCGCTTGATCGAGAAACAGCGCGATCTTGCTTTCGTACTGACCGACACGGCGCTGCACTCCGTTTCGCTTCTGTCGGCTTCGGTCAAGACTGCCTTGCCCGAGCGCTTTTCCGCCGAGGATGCGCTCTTTTTCGATTCCCTTTCGCTGATGACCGTTTCCGACGGGCTCGTTCTGCTCTATCCGATTGATTTTTCCGAGACCTTCGTTTTGGCGGACACGGCGCGCCTTCCCGATTTCGCCTCTCTTTTGGCCGTCTCCGAGCATGGCAAGCGCATTTGGTACGCCAAGGGCTCAAAGGGCGCTTATACGGGGCTTGCCTTTTTCGAATACGGGAGCAATCTGCCCTTGGGCGGCGAGTCCTTCTCGTTTACTTCCTTTACCAATCTCGGCGGCGGTGCCGTTCTTTTCACCCGCGCGCTCCCCGACGGCGGGGCGCTTTACACCTATCGCAATTTTTCGACGGGTGTGATCCGCTCGCTCTCCTCGGACACGCTCTTTGACGCGGTGACGGTCGATCCTGCGGGGACGGTGCTTTGCGGGCTCTCGCTTGGCGGCGGCACGCCCTCGCTTCGCAGCTTTTCTTTGACGGATGCTCGCGCGCTCGGCACGCACGAGATTCTCTACGGTTCGCCTGCTCCGTCGCTGGCTCTTTCTTCCGACGCGCGAACGCTGACCCTCGCCGTTTCCAACGGCTCCGATCTAATCCTCGGAACGCTCGATCTCTCCCCCTATTTTTCCTAACCTACTTTCTTTTGAAAAAGAAAGTAGGCAAAGACTTCCTTTCTTTTGAAAAAGAAAGGAAGCAAAGAAAACTTTAATTCGGGTTTACTAAAACATATATTTCAACTTTCGTAGCCCGAAAACATAAAGAGGATAGAGACTCTAAAATCTCTATCCTAATTTTTATTTTTATTTTGTTTAAAAGTTTTTTGGTTCTTTTTTTCAAAAAAGAACAAGTTTTTCGGTTCCTTTTTTCAAAAAGGAACAAATCTTCTCAAGC
>JAZRZQ010000021.1:0-10495 GCA_045601445.1 Eubacteriales bacterium
CCGACTTGTTCGGGGAGCTGGATGCTGCCGCCGTTTCCGGGGACTTCGGTTGCGGGGGGCGATGCGATGCCTTCGCGAATGAGCGTGAACGCACCGAAGGCGGCAAAGCCGATCAGAAGCGCCGTCACGATGCCCTTTGCGATGGTAAGCGGCAGATTTTTCCGCTTGCCGCGACGGCTTCTCTCGTAAGCCTCACGGGTCGAGAAACCGCCGTAGGAATCGGGCTGCGGCTCGTTTTTGACGGGCGGGATCTTTTCATTCATAAGCGTCACCTCCTCGGTTGAGCTTCCTTGTCACCCTTCAGCTTGGTGGCCGTTAAGGGCAAAGAGAAGAAAAATTCGGTGTAAGAGCCGACCAGACTCTCCACCCAAACCTCTTCTTTGTGAGCGTCCAGAATGCTCTTGACGATATACAGTCCGAGTCCCGTTCCGTTTTTGTCGAGGGAGCGGGAGCGGTCGGATTTGTAAAAGCGCTCGAATACGTGCGGCAGCTCCTCCTTGGGGATGCCCTGTCCGCTGTTCTTGATGGAAAAGAGCGCTTTCTTTTCGTGGATTCTGATCGAGAGGGTCAATTTTCCCCCGTCCGGCGTGAACTTGATGGCGTTGTCAACGAGGTTGTAGATCACCTGCTGGATCGCGTCGTTGTCGGCAAAAACGACGATGCGGTCAAGCTCGTTGTCAAAGACCACGTCGAGGTTTTTTTCCACCATCCGCTTTTCAAACGAAAGCAGCGTCACACAGCTCAATTCACACAGATCCACCGGCGCGAAGCGAAAGGCACGCTTGCCGCTTTGCAGTCTTGCCGTGTCAAGCAGGGTCTGCACCAGACGGGACAGACGGTCGACCTCGTTGTGAATGATGGAAAAATAATGCGGGTATCTCTCGGGCGGGATCGTGCCCTCCTGCATATTCTGCAAAAAGCCGCTGATGGTCGTCAGAGGCGTTCGCAGATCGTGCGAGATGCCGCTCAACGCCGAGGCTTGGTTGGCCTCGTTTCGCTCGGACATTTCCGCAAGCTGATTGTACGAGCGCATCAAGAGCGAAATTTCGCCGCCCGCGTCCTCATCCAGACGCTTGGAAAAATCTCCGTTGGCAAAGCTTTCCGCCGCCTCCTGAAGGCGCGCCAAGGGCCGCAGCACGCGGTGGGA
Organism: Eubacteriales bacterium; assembly: GCA_045601445.1. Classification (GTDB taxonomy): domain Bacteria; phylum Bacillota; class Clostridia; order Oscillospirales; family SIG627; genus RGIG5579. The sequence goes on from JAZRZQ010000021.1 coordinate 1,148, forward strand.
CAAAGTGAAAAACAGCGCGCCGCTCGCCGCGGCAAGCACGACGAAGGTGATCGCCACGATGGGCAGAAAGCTCGTTTCGACCGACTCGCTTTGCCGTGCCAGAAGGTACACCGCACCGACGGGCGTTCCGATCTTGCCGGAGACCTCCTCGAACAAAATGACCCGACAGCGCATCGTTTCGGTTAAAAGCCCGTCAAGCTCGGTCGAAAAGGACTTGCCCTCGCGCGCCATCCGGATTCCCTCGGCTAGAGAAGCCTGATGGAGCGTGGCGCTCCAAAGCGTCGCATCGGTCGACATAATGATCTTGCCCATACCGTCGGCGATGAAAACGGAAAGCTTGCCCGCGGCACTCTCGCCGGAGATCGTGTCCCACAGGAGTGTGCCGCGCTTGGCCAGCACCGTAACGAAGCTTTCCTTGGATACGCTGACGATATTGGTAATGGATTGCTTTAGGTGCGCCGCGCTCTGCTCCAGCTGTACGTCGGCCCGATTTTTTTCGTAGGCGAGGGCGTTTCGGTAGAGAACGACCGACAAAAGCACAAGTCCGACGAACAGGATCGCCAGAAGAGCGGAAAGATAGCGCACCACAAGATGCTTTTTCATAGAAAATCAGAGCAGCTCGAACTTGTAGCCGATGCCCCAAACGGTTTTCAGCATCCACTTATCGCTGACGCCGTCGAGCTTTTCGCGCAGGCGCTTGACGTGTACGTCCACCGTGCGCGAGTCGCCCAGATAGTCAAAGCCCCAAACCTTGTCGAGAAGCTGATCGCGCGTAAAGACGCGGTCGGCGTTGGAACAGAGAAAATAGAGCAGCTCCAATTCCTTGGGCGGCACGGAAACGACTCGGCCGCAAAGCTTGAGCTCGTATTTTTGCTTGGAGATCTCGAGGTTGTCAAAGCGGATCACTTCGTCCCGCGCCGTCGACTCGCGGGCGTGGGTGCGGCGCAGGATGGCCTTGACGCGCGCGGAAACCTCCTTGACGTCAAAGGGCTTGACGATAAAGTCGTCCGCGCCAAGCTCGAGCCCCAGCACCTTGTCGAACACCTCTCCCTTGGCGGAGATCATCACGATCGGCGTGTTTTTCTGCTCGCGGATCTCGCGGCAGACCTGCCAGCCGTCCTTTTTCGGCATCATAATATCCAAAAGCACCAAATCGGGATCGAAGGACCCCAGACGCTCCAGCGCCTCATCGCCATCCGTGGCAATCTTGACCTCGTATCCGTCGCTTTCCAGATACAGCTTTAAGACCTCGCAGATGTTCAGATCGTCGTCGACGATCAACAGTTTGTTGGACATATCGTTTCCTTTCGGACCGCGTGTGCGGTCATTTCATTCTTAGCAGGGTGATTGTATCATTTTTTGTCGGAAAAAGCAAGAACTTTTGGTAAATTTACCGTGAAAACAGCAAAAACGAGGCTGTTTTCCGTTCATATCTTGTGCAAAAGCCAAAAATTGTGAACGGAATGCCGTCCTTGGCGAGAGGATCATTCGAGGGTCATTTTGCGAAGCGCGTCCATTTTCCGATCCAGCTCTGCCGACAGATGCGCGCAGGTCAAAAGCTCGGCTTGCATTTTTTCGCTGAAAAGGAAATCCTTCTTGTAGCGAAGCTGATGCTCGAGGCTTGCCCACGAGTCCATCGCGATCGTGCGAAGCTGGATCTCCACGCGCATTTGCTTTTTTTCCTTTGCCAGAAAGATCGGCACGGAAACGATCAGATGCAAGCTGCGGTAGCCGTTTTCCTTCGGGTTTTGAATGTAGTCCTTTTCTTGAAGGAGAGTGATGTCGTCCTGCTTCAAAAGGGCTTCGGCCAAAAGATATACGTCGGCGGGAAAGGCGCAGATCACGCGCACGCCCGCCACGTCGTTCAAGTTCTCCTCAATGGACGAAACCGAAAGAGACGCTCCCTGCCGCTCGAGCTTTTCTCGGATGCTCGGCGGGGATTTGAGTCGGGTGCGAATGTCTACGATGGGGTTGCGGTCGTAGCGCAGGGAAAACTCCTGATCGAGCACGTTGAATTTCGTTTCGATCTCCATCATCGCACAGCGGTAGTAGGCCATCAGCGAACGAAAGGAGTCGAGCTCTTTTTCAATCCACGGCGGCAAAGCCTTTCCCGACTCAAAGGGAAGAGAAAGGCTCATTCCGCCCCCTCCTTTGTCGGCTCGGGGTCGATCTTCATTTTTTTCTCATGCTCGGCCAGATCGTGCTTTGCGATGCGGTAGAGCGAGGCCGTCAGCGGTACGCCGAGCAGCATTCCCCAAACGCCGAAGAGCGCGCCGCCCATCGTGACGGCCGTCAGCACCCACATCGCGGGCAGGCCCAGCGACGAGCCGACGACCTTGGGATAGATCAGATTGCCCTCGATCTGCTGAAGCACGATGATAAAAACAAGGAAGAAGAGCGCCTTCAAGGGCGAGACGGTCAGGATCATCACCGCACCGACGATCGCGCCGAGAAACGCACCGACGATCGGGATCAGCGCGGTGAAGGAGACGAAGGCGCTTATCATCACCGCGTACGGCATCCGCAGAATCGTCATTCCCAGTGCGCAGAGCAGACCGAGAAGGATCGCCTCGGTGCATTGTCCGATGAGAAATTTGCGGAAGGTGTTGTTGAAGGTGGAGAAGAGATAGCCGAGTCGCTCCTGCTTTGCTTCGGAGAGAAAATTGCGGCCGAGACGCCTGATCTGGCCGAACAGCGTTGTTTTGTTCCAGATCATATAGATCGAAAAGATCAGCGCGATGAACACCGTCACCGTGCCCGATACGACCTCGGTCAGAACGACGATCAGCCCGTCAAAGCCGCTGGACAAAAGCCCCATCGCCTGATCCATCATTCCCTGCCAGTTGATCTTCTGGAACAGCGGAAGCAGGGTTTGAGAGAGAAAGGCGCTGTTGGCGATCCACTCTCGCGTGGCCGCCAGAAGCGCGGGGATCTTTTCGATCAAAAGCTTGATGCAAAGAACAAACTGCGGAATGACAAGCCCGATGACAAGCGCGAGCAGAGCGAACAGAGAGATGATCGCCAGCGTCAGCGCCAAAGGACGGCGTGCCTTCTGCCAAAAGATGCGCTTTGCCCTCGGAAAGAGGATTTTTAAGTACGCCCCGTAGATCAGATTGATGATGTAGGCGAGCACCACGCCGAGAAAAAGAGGCGCGGCGGCCGCAAACACGTCCCCCAAAAAGCCGCTCACGTCGGGCAGAAAATGAACGGCGAGATAGACCGCAAAAACGCAGACGCTGATGCGGATGAGTCCTTTCCATTCCAAATGCTTCATAGGCTTTTCCTTCCTTATTTTTCTTGTTCCGATTCCGTTTGACTTTGCTTGACACCCTTCATCGTCAGGCTGATCTTTTTCTTTTTCAGATCGACCCCCAACACCGCCACGCGCACCGCCTGACCGACCGAGAGCAGCTCCGACGGGTGGCGAACGAAGCGTGTGCTGATCTGGGAGACGTGAACCAAGCCGTCCTGATGCACGCCGATGTCCACGAATGCGCCGAAATCGCAGATGTTGCGAACCACGCCCGGATATTCCTCGCCTTCCTTGAGATCCTCCATCCCGAGCACGTCCTCACGGAGAGGGGGCTGGGAAAAATCGTCACGCATATCGCGTCCGGGCTTTTCCAATTCCTTGATGATGTCCTCGAGCGTAGGCGTGCCGATCGAAAGCGATTCCGCCAGCGACGCAAGTCCGATCTCGGCACAGCGGGCGGAAAGCCCCTCGATGCCCTCACGCCCGAGCTTTTTCGGGTCAAAGCCGAGCTGTTTCATCAGCGCCTTGGCGGCGGGGTAGCTCTCGGGATGCACGCCCGTGTTGTCCAGCGGCTCTTTGCCGTCGGGAATGCGCAAAAAGCCCGCGCATTGCTCAAAGGCCTTCGCGCCGATCTTGTTGACCTTCTTGATTTGGCTTCGGCTTTCAAACGCGCCGTTTTCCTCGCGCCAGGCCACCAGATTCTTCGCGGCGGTCTTGTTCAGACCCGAAACGTACGACAGGAGCATATACGAGGCGGTGTTCAGATCCACGCCGACGCGGTTGACGCAGTTTTCCACCACGCCTCCGAGCGCCTCGGAGAGCCGCGCGGGCTTCAGATCGTGCTGATACTGTCCCACGCCGATGCTCCTCGGCTCGATCTTCACCAGCTCCGCCAAGGGATCCTGCAGACGGCGCGCGATGGAGACGGCCGAGCGAAGCGTCACGTCAAACTCGGGAAATTCTTCCGCACCCACCTCGGAAGCGGAGTAGACCGACGCGCCCGATTCGGACACCATCGTGTATTTGACCGAAAGAGAATGCTTTCGAATCAGGTTTGCGATAAAGATCTCGCTTTCCTTGCTTGCCGTGCCGTTGCCGATCGCCACGGTGTCGATGCCCCATTTGCGGCAAAGCGACAGCACCGTTTTCTCGCTCTCCGCGATGCGCTCCTGCGGCTTGGTCGGGTAAATGACGGCGGTGTCCAGCACCTTGCCCGTCGGATCGACCACCGCCAGCTTACAGCCCGTGCGGTAGCCGGGATCGTACCCGAGCACCGTCTTTCCCTTGATCGGGGGACAGAGCAGAAGATTCTTTAAATTCTCGCGGAACAGCACCAGCGCACCCTCGCCCGCGCGCTCGGTCAGATCGCCTCGAAGCTCCCGCTCCAGAGAGGGGAAGATCAGTCGGCGGTAGCTGTCCTCGATCGCCCGCCGCATCTCGCCCGCATAGCTCGATCTCGGGTCGACCAAGCGGTTCTCCAGATACGTCATGGGCAGGTAATCGCCCATCTCGAGCTTGACGCGGATCTTGCCCTCCTTTTCCGCGCGGTTGGCGGCCAGCACGCGATGCGAGGGGATCTTTGCGATCTCCTGCGAAAAGGCCTCGTACATTCCGTAAACGCCGATGTCCTCGCCCTCGACGGCCTCGGTGACGAATTTTGCCTCGCGCCCCAACAGAAGGCGGAGCTGGCCGCGGATCTCGGCATCGTCCGAAAGCTCCTCCGCGACGATGTCCATCGCCCCCGCGAGCGCCTCCTCGGCGCTTGCCACGCCCTTTTCCTCACAAACGTAGCCCTCGGCCAAGGAAAGGGCGGCCTCGCCCTTGCCCTGCCCCAGAATCACCTCTGCCAAGGGCAAAAGCCCCTTTTCACGGGCGACGCTGCCGCGGGTCTTTCGCTTGGGGCGGTAGGGACGGTAGAGATCCTCGATCTGCGCGAGCACTTCGGCGCGATCGAGTGCCGCAGAAAGCTCCTCGGTCATCTTTCCCTGCTCGGTGATCGCCGCGCGCACTTCCTCGCGGCGTTTTTCCAGACCGCGCAGATATTGCAGACGGTCGGCAAAGCTGCGAAGGGTCACGTCGTCCATCGCCCCCGTTTTTTCCTTGCGGTAACGGGCGATAAAGGGGACGGTATTGCCCTCGTCGAGCAGAGCGACGACGGCCTCGGCCCGCTCGGGGCTTACGTTAAATTCCAAAGAGAGTGCTTGGGTGAGTTCCATGGAGACTTCCTTTCTGATCTAATGGGTCAGCGTTTGGGTTGATTGAAAATAAGCGCACACGAGGCGCACGATTTGAGAATAAGAGATCACGCCAACCTGCCCCTGCCCCTTTAAATAGGCGTCGTTGACGGCCGTGGCCGCGTCGGCGGCGACGTTGTCGCGGTACGGCTCGAAAAAGCGCGCGTAGGCCGCCTGATCGCGCCAATAGGTGTCGGGGATGCTTTTTTTGATCGCCTGCGTGCGCTCGCGGTCAAGCCTTGCGGCCGCCGTGAGCAGATCGTCCGTGACGGAGACCGCTCCGCAGTAGCGCAGATACCAATCGTCGCTTTCCATCAAAAGAAACGCCCCGACGCTGTTGCATTCGTTCTCGGGAGCGATGCCCCTTGCGTGACAGCTCTCGTGCGCGGCCGCACTCGTCACGACGAAATGCGGGTAATTGTCGTTGACGTTGGCTTCCCCCGTAAAAAAGCCGTAAATGCCCGAAATGTGGGTGTAGGTCATCCAAGGGGACGAGAGAAAGCTCTTGACCTCACAGCCCCTTTTCTGAAAGAAGGCGTGTTTGTTGGCAAAGGCGTCGGCCGCCCGAACGATCTTCTCCCGCGTGCCCTTCCAATCGGGTGCCACGCTCTTGCCCGCCTCGTTTTTCATCAGATGGGCATCGCAAGCGTTCAGGATCGCCACGGTCTGATCCAGCGCGAAAAAGACGCTTTCCGCATCCACCTCGTCTACGGGAAGGCTCATCTGCTCGGCAAGGCTTCTTCGGTGATAGCAGGAAGCAAAGCCGAGCGCGAAGGAATCGAGGACCAAGAGGATCGCCAAAAGCCCGATCAGAGCCAGACGGGAATAGAGGCGCCACCGCGCCCTTCGGCGGCAAACAAGATAGAAAAGCCCGATCCCCAACAGCGCGAGCAGATACCCCGCGAAAAGTGCGACGAGCGCCTCAAAGACCGAAAAGGGAAAGGGGGAGAACAGCACGGCAAGGGCGTAGCGAACGGCCGCGCCCACCGTGACGGAAAACCACTCCGCAAAGCCGACCGAGCAGCGAAAGACCACGGTAAGGCACAGGCAAAGAAGAGACCATGCCGCGACGGCCGCGAGGGCTTTATGCCGTACGATCCACGCACCCGCTCCCGCAAGAGGGGAGTGCTTCTCCGACTGATTCATCCCGACACTTCCTTTCTATAATACTCCACTCTCTATTTTATCGGAATCATCTTCCATTTTCAAGACTTTTTTGTCGCGGGTGTGAAAAAACGCCGAAAAAAATCAATATTTTTTCAAAAAGGGCTTGACAAACCCGTTTTGCGGTGTTAAGATGGCTTTACTGATTTAGCACGCTAAATCGCTAAAACATCAAACGGAGCGCATGCTCCGAGAAAAAGGAGTAGAGTCTTATGAAAAAAATTGCAGCATTGCTTCTTGCCGTACTGACTCTGATCTGCACGCTGGCATCCTGCGGCGCGTCGGAGACGGTTGTGGTCGGCTACACCATTTACGATCCGATGAACTATATGGAAGACGGAAAGCTGGTCGGCTTTGACACCGAGCTTGCCGAGAAGGTGTTCTCGAATCTTGGCTACAAGGTCGTTTTCAAGGAGATCGACTGGGATCAGAAGTACACCGAGCTCAACGGTGACACGATCCAGTGCATCTGGAACGGCTTTACCGCCAACACCGCTGACAAGGACGGCGTAGCCCGTTCCGAGAAGGTGGATTTCTCCTACAACTATATGAGAAACAAGCAGGTCATCGTGACCACCGAGGCGCTCGCCGCCACCGTGACCGACAAGGCGTCCCTTTCGGGCAAGACCGGTGCGGTTGAAAACGGCTCTGCCGGTGACAGCTTCCTTGAGGAGCTTGAGGGTGCGATCAAGAAGGGCGTGAAGTCCCAGCTCGACGCGATGAGCGAGCTTGCGATGGGCTCGGTTGATTTCGTCGTGGTTGACGATCAGCTTGCCAAGGCTTACGTCGGCAAGGGCGACTACGCTTCCCTGAAGATCGTTGAGACGGTTTCCGGAACGGAAGAGTTCTACGCGATCGGCTTCAAGAAGGGCAGTGCGCTGACCGCGAAGGTCAACGCAGAGCTTGAGAAGCTCGCGGCAGACGGCACCATCAAGGCGCTGGCTGAGAAGTACGGCGTTTCCAACACCGCCATCACCGATTTTGCCGATCAGAAGTAATCGCAAAGCAAAGCAAAAAAAGCAAGGCTGGGGTCTTCGGATTCCGCCTTGCTGTTTTGTGTCTTTAGAAGGGTTTTTTCTATGGAATTTTTGAACATCAATCTCGAGTTGTTATCGGGCTTCGGGATCAGCTTTCTCCTCTTTTTTGCTACCTTGCTGTTTGCCATGCCGCTGGGACTGCTGCTTTCGTTTTGCTCGATGAGCCGCGCGAAATTCGTCAAGCTTCCCGCCAAGGTTTTCATCTGGGCGGTGCGCGGCGTGCCGCTGATGCTCTTTATCTGCATCATCTACTATCTGCCGGGCATTCTCGGCGGTGGGGGAAGCAGTCCGTTCAATCAGGTCGATCTGTATTTTACGGGGCTGCTCGGCAGTAACGAGCTGCTCTGGCAGGGACGCTTTCTGGCGGTTCTGATCGCCTTTGTCATCAACTACGCCTGCTACTTTTCCGAGATCTTTCGCGGCGGGATCGAGTCGATCTCGCAGGGGCAGTACGAGGCGGGATACGTGCTCGGGCTGACCAAGTCGCAGATCTTCTTCAAGATCGTGTTAAAGCAGGTGGTCAAGCGCATCATCCCCGCGACTTCCAACGAGATCATCACGCTCATTAAGGACACCGCGCTGGCCAACGTGATCGCCATCCCAGAGGTGATCTTTCTGGCAAAGAAAATGGCTTCGACGCAGGCCTTGATCTGGCCGCTGTTCTACACGGCGATCTTCTATTTGCTTTTCGTTGGCGTTCTGACGGTGCTGTTCCACTCGATCGAAAAGCGCCTTGCGTATTTCAAGGCGTAGGAGGCAAGCGATGGCTTATTTTGAAATCAAAAACGTGCAAAAGAGCTTCGGCAAGACCGAGGTGCTCAAGGGTGTCGATTTTGCCATGGAGAAGGGGCAGGTCGTTTCGATCATCGGCTCTTCCGGCAGCGGCAAGACGACGCTGCTCCGTTGCATCAATTTTCTCATTGATCCCGACGAGGGCGAATACCTGCTCGACGGGAAGCCCTTTTTCGTAGCTTCCGAGCGGGCGGCGCTGACTGAGGAGCAGCTCCGCGAAAAGAGAATGAATTTCGGGCTTGTATTCCAGAATTTCAACCTCTTTCCCCAATACAGCGTGAAGGAAAATCTTTGTCTCGCGCCCGAGCTTCTCGCCAAGGAGAAGCCCGATTTCAAGCAGAACAAAAAGGCGATCCTCGAGGAGATCTCCGCCCGTGCCGAGGAGCTTCTCGAGCAGGTGGGCTTGACCGAAAAACGCGATTTCTACCCTTGTGAGCTTTCGGGCGGTCAGCAACAGCGCGTGGCCATTGCGCGGGCGCTGATGCTCTCTCCCAAGATCCTGTGCTTCGACGAGCCGACCAGTGCGCTCGATCCCGAATTGACGGGTGAGGTGCTTCGCGTGCTCAAGGAGCTTGCCAAGAAAAAAATCACGATGATTATTGTGACGCACGAGATGGCCTTTGCGCGCGAGATCAGCGATCAGGTCGTTTTTATGTGTGACGGTCAGATCGAAGAGGTCGGCTCTCCCGAAGAGATCTTCAACGCACCGAAGAGCCCCCGCCTTCGCCACTTCCTCGCCAACAGCGAAAACGCCTGACTTCCTTTCTTTTTCCAAAAGAAAGGAAGCAAAGAAAACTTTAAACTCGGGTTTACTTTAAAGTAAAACCTAACTTTTAAAGTCGGATCGTAGCCATGTCGTTCTGTGAGC
>JAZRZQ010000022.1:0-8153 GCA_045601445.1 Eubacteriales bacterium
CACGAGGTGGTACAGAGCGCGGTCGGTGCGAAAAACGCCGCGATCTGCCCCGTTCCCGTGGGTAGCGGCAACGACTTCGTCCGCTATTTCGAGGACAGCCTCCCCAAGGAGCGCTTTTTGGACATTTCCGCCCTGCTTTCCGGCCGCACCGTGCCGTGCGACGTGCTTCGCTGTGAAGACGTTTACAGCCTGAATAACATTTCCGTCGGGCTGGACGCCATCACCGCCAAGCGTCAGCAGAGCGTCAAACGTCTGCCGCTGGTTTCGGGCGGCGCGGCTTATAAGCTTGCGCTTGGCTATTCCTTCCTGTCGGCAATGAAAAATCCCATCCGCTTTGAGGTGGACGGAAAGGCGCTTGATCTCGGCTCGGACAACGTGACGCTCGGCGTCATCGGAAACGGAAAGTTTTACGGCGGCGGCTTCAAGGCAACCCCGCTGGCCGATATTTCCGACGGGCTGATGGATTTTATCACCGTGCCGACCATTTCGCGACTCGAGTTTTTAAAATACGTCGGCGATTACAAGAACGGAAAGCATCTGGAAACGATGCCGTTCGTTACGTTTTTGCGTTGCAAATCCGTTCGGATGCTCTCCGACGCACCGATCACCCTGCAGGCGGACGGAGAAATCTTCATCAAAGAAAATCCCCTCATCGAAATCCTCCCGAGCGCCGTTTCTCTCATTCTTCCCGAGAAAGCATAAAAAAAGCTCCGTTGATATCCTGTTCGGACGTCAACGGAGTTTTTCATTGTAAATGATTATTTTGCGACCGCCTTGCGGATGCTCCAATCGTTTTCCTCCAAGCGGGAGACGGCCTGAAAGCTGACGAAGATCCGATCGGCAAGGGCACGCTGTGTCAAACGTTGCTTTTCGCGCAGACGCTTGATGTTTTTGCCAACGGTATGTTCTAAGTTATTCACATAACCCCCCCTATCGGTTCAATGATAGACGATATTTTCCGAAAAATCAATGCTATCTTACTTGAAAACCCTGCTTTTTGTCAATTTACGATTGAATTTTCACTTTGTTTTTCTTCTCCTCTCACGAAAAAAATCCGTTGACGGATTTTGTGATAATATGTTATAATAAACTGATTACAGATCAATAAGGAAACCGGCCGTTATGCAAGAAAAAAAGCTTTACATCACCACCTTCGGCTGTCAGCAAAACGAGGCCGACAGCGAGACGCTGGCAGGCATTGCCGAAACGCGCGGATTTTTTCTGTGCGATGCGATCGATCAGGCGGATCTAATCCTGTTTAATACCTGCGCGGTGCGGGAGCACGCCGAATTGAAGGCACTTTCAACCACGGGACAGCTCAAGCATCTGAAGGAAAAAAACAAGTCGCTGAAGATCGGACTTTGCGGCTGTATGGTTCAGCAGGAGCACCGCAAGGACGATATCAAAAATAAATACCCCTACGTTGACTTCGTTTTCGGAACGAATATGATCCCGCGCTTCGGGGAGATCCTCGATCACGTTTTCACTTCAAAAAAGCGTCAGTTTTTCGTGGAGGATTACGAAAAAAACCCCGGAAGGATCTGCGAGGGGCTTCCCGTTCGCAGAAAGCACGCCTACCGCGCCTTCGTTTCCATTATGAGCGGCTGTAATAATTTTTGCACCTACTGCATCGTGCCTTACGTGCGCGGACGCGAAAGAAGCCGCGAGCCCGATGCCGTCTTTGACGAGGTCAAGGGCTTGGTGGAGAAAGGGTGCAAGGAGATCACCCTGCTCGGGCAGAACGTCAATTCCTACGGCAAGGATCTGAAAACACCGACGAATTTTGCCTCGCTCTTAAAGCGACTCGGCGAGATCGAGGGTGATTTCGTGCTGAAATTTATGACCTCGCACCCGAAGGATGCCACGCACGAGCTGATCGACACGATGGCCGCCTGCGACAAGTGCGAACGGCATTTTCACCTTCCCCTGCAAGCGGGTAGCAATCGCATTTTGCAGAAAATGAACCGTCACTACACGATCGAATCCTATCTGGAGCTTTGCCGCTATCTGCGCGAGAAGATCCCGTCCGTTGCGATCACCACGGACATCATCGTCGGCTTTCCCGGCGAGAGCGACGAGGATTTCGAGGCGACGCTGCAAGCGCTTCAAGCCGTTCGCTTCGACGGAGTGTTCAGCTTCGTGTATTCTCCGCGCAAGGGAACGCCTGCGGCCGAATATCCCGATCGGATCAGCGACGAGGTCGCCAAGGAAAGAATGGCGCGGCTTCTCGCTCTGCAGCAGACCATTCAGACCGAAAACAACGAGCGGCTTGTCGGAACGACCGTTCGCGCACTGTGCGAGGGCGAAAGCAAATCCGACCCCGCCTTTTTCTCGGCTCGCTCGGACGCGGGCAAGCTCATTCACTTCAAAAAGCCCGAGGGCTTTGACCCGACGGGAGAATTCGTAACGTTGAAAATTTGTGAGGCCAGAGCAATTATGCTCATCGGAGAGGTACAGCTATGAGTCCTATGATGCTTCAATACTTTGAGATCAAAAAGCAGTACGAGGGGTATTTGCTCTTCTACCGCTTGGGCGATTTCTACGAAATGTTTTTTGAGGATGCCAAGATCGCCTCGCGCGAGTTGGATCTGACGCTGACCGGCCGCGACTGCGGCGAGGAGGAAAGAGCGCCGATGTGCGGCGTCCCCTTTCACGCTTGCGATTCCTACATTGCCAAGCTGATCGAAAAGGGCTACAAGGTCGCCATCTGCGAGCAGGTCGAGGATCCCGCCACCTGCAAGGGCATCGTCAAGCGTGAGGTCATCCGCATCATCACCCCCGGTACCGTCACCCTCGGCGGTGCGCTGGAAGCGGAAAAGAACAATTATCTTGCCACGGTCTGCATCGAAGAGAGCAGTGCCGCGTGCGCTTTTTACGATCTGTCCGAGAGCACGCTCTTTGCGATCTCGATGAAGAGTGCCGACGAGGAAGCCCTCTCCCGCCAGATCATCAACGAATTGGCAAAATTTCAGCCCAAGGAGATCCTGATGAATCTCCCCGAAGAGGCGTGTGCGCCGATCGTCTCCTACTGCAAGCAAAGCGAGGGCACGCTGGTCTCCTGCGGGCTGTACGATCTGTTTTGCGACGAAAAGCGCGCCTGCATCCGCCGCCAATTCGGAAAAAGCGAGGCCGAGCTCGGTCTGCCCGAGGCAGATGCCGTTCTGCCGCGCGCGATCGCGTCTTTGATCTCTTATCTCGACACCACGCAAAAAACGGCGCTGTCGGGGCTGACTCAGCTTCACGTTTACGACAACAATCAATACCTTTCCATTGACGCCAATTCCCGCCGCAACCTCGAATTGACCGAGACGCAACGCGGCAAGGAGAAGCGCGGCTCGCTGATCTGGGTACTCGATAAGACCAAGACCAGCGTCGGTGCAAGAATGCTGCGCCGCTTTTTGGAGCAGCCTCTGACCAACTGCCGTGCCATCGCCAAGCGCCAGAGCGCCGTGGTGGAATTGACCAACAATTTACAAACCAAGGACGATCTGCGCGAGGCACTTTCCCCCGTGCAGGACATCGAGCGCATCCTCTCCCGTCTGCTTTACGGCTCGGGCAACGCCAAGGATCTGTTCGCCTTGGCCAATACGCTCTCCTATCTGCCCGCGCTCTCTTCCCTTTTGGAGCGCTGTACGGGCGAGGCACTCTCGGAGATCTATCGCATCCTCTCGGAGCGCGTGTTGCCGACGACCGAACCGCTTTGCGAGCTTCTCACCCGCGCCGTTAAGCCCGACCCGCCCTTCTCCGTGCGCGAGGGCGGCTTTATCCGCGAGGGCTACTGCGAGGAGCTGGACGAGCTGAACTCCATTATGACGCAAAGCCAGAACTACCTTGCCAAGATCGAATCGACCGAGCGCGAGCTGACGGGCATCCCCAAATTAAAGATCGGCTACAATCGCGTGTTCGGCTATTATTTCGAGGTTTCCAGACTCCATATCGATCAGGTGCCCGAGCGCTATATCCGCAAGCAGACCCTTGTGAACGCCGAGCGCTATATCACCAGCGAATTAAAGGATATGGAAAGCCGCATTCTCGGTGCGAAGGACCGCGCGATCGCGATGGAATACGAGCTGTTCCGCGAGCTTTGCGCGAGGGTGGAAGAAGCCTCCGCCGTCCTGCAGGAGGCCGCCGAGCTGATCGCCCGCATCGACGTGTTTGCTTCTCTGGCGCAGGTGGCCTTGGAAAACAATTACGTCTGCCCCGTGGTGGATTACTCCGATCGCATCGTGATTCGTGACGGACGCCACCCCGTCGTCGAGCAGGTGACCCGCGGCTTTTTCGTTCCCAACGACGCGACGCTCGATTGCGAGGAAAACCGCATGGCCATCATCACCGGCCCGAATATGGCGGGTAAATCGACCTATATGCGTCAATGCGCGATCATCGTCATTATGGCGCAGATCGGCTCTTTCGTTCCCGCGAAGGAGGCGCAGATCGGCATCGTGGACAAGATCTTTACCCGCGTCGGTGCGAGCGACGATCTTTCTCTGGGTCAGTCTACCTTTATGCTCGAAATGAGCGAGGTAGCCTATATCCTGCAAAACGCCACCAAAAAGAGCCTGATTATCTACGACGAAATCGGCCGCGGAACCTCGACCTACGACGGAATGAGCATCGCCAAGGCCGTCGTGGAATACACCGCAGGCAAAAAATGCGGTGCCAAGACGCTCTTTGCCACCCACTACCACGAATTGAGCGAATTGGAGCGGACGATGCCAGGCGTCAAGAATTACAACATTGCCGCGAAAAAGCGCGGTGACAGCGTCATTTTCCTTCGCAAGATCGTGCCGGGCAGTGCAGACGACAGCTACGGCATCGAGGTCGCCCTGTTAGCGGGCATCCCGCAAGAAGTCATCCGCCGCGCCAAGGAGACCCTTCGCGAGCTGGAGGAAAAGAATCCCCGCGAGAAAAAAGCCGTTTCAGCTCCTCAGGAGGAGCTGCCGATGCTCACGGGCATCAAGGACGCCATCATTGAAGAGCTGAAAAGCACCAACGTCGATACGATGACCCCGATCGAGGCTTTGGGTAAGCTGTACGATCTTGCCCGTCAAGCCAGAGATCTGTAAAGGAGAACACGATGCCGAAGATCAATCTTCTGGATGCACAAACTTCCAATCTGATCGCCGCGGGCGAGGTAGTCGAACGCCCCGCCAACGTATTGAAGGAATTGCTCGAAAACGCCATTGACGCCAAGAGCAGTGCGATCACCACCGAGATCCGCGGGGGCGGGATCGACTTTATCCGCGTCTCCGACAACGGCGTCGGAATGGATAAGGACGATCTTGCGCTCTGCATTCGCCGCCACGCCACCAGCAAAATTCAAACGGGCGCGGATTTGGCCTCAATCCGAACGCTCGGCTTTCGCGGAGAGGCGCTGGCCGCCATTTCCTCCACCTCGCGCTTTACGATCTTTTCCAAGCGACGCGAGGATACGATCGGCCATCAGCTCACGGCAGAGGGCGAAGAGGTCTTCCCGCCCGAGGAATGCGGCTGTGCGGACGGCACGACCATCATCGTGCGGGATCTGTTTTTCAACCAGCCGGCAAGAAGAAAATTTTTAAAGCGCGCGCAGACCGAGGCCTCCGCCATTTTGCAGTATCTCCAGCGCTTGGCGGTCAGCCACCCCGAGATCGCCTTTAAGCACAGCGTGGACGGGGCGGTCAAATTACAGACCGTCGGCAACGGAAAGCTCGCGGACTGCATTTATTCGGTCTACGGATCGGAGTTTTTTGATTCGCTCTGTCAGGTCGAGCATCGAGAGGGTGCGCTGACGGTCACGGGCTTTATCACGCGCCCCGAGATGCCGAGAAGCAACCACGCCTATCAGAGCTTCTACATCAACCGACGCTACGTCAAGTCCCGCACGATGCAGTTTGCGCTCGAGGACGCTTACAAGAGCTTTTGCAAAAGCGAGAAATTCCCGGGCTGCGTGCTGTTTCTCGAGATCGATCCCGATCGGGTCGACGTGAACGTGCATCCCGCCAAATTAGAGGTGCGCTTCGAGGACGAAAAGAGCGTTTACCTCGCCGTCTATCACGCCGTCAAGAACACGCTCTCTTCCCTTTCCAACCGTTTGGCGAGAGACGAGTATCAGGCGATGCTCGAAAAGGCAAGGACGACCCCCTCGGTCAGCGTCCCTAAGATCTCGCAGACTACGCCGCCTCCACAGGTAACGAGCGAGGTGAGAAGCGGCACGTTTTCCGAAAAGAAATTTGACCTTCCTCTCTTTTCCGATGCCCCGAGCCGCGGCAGGAGCGCATTTTTGTCCAACGAAGTGCCGAAGAGCGCCGAAACGGTCAAGGTCAATACGGCAAGCTTTTATGAAACAACAGCCGAAGCCCCCCCTTCGGTTCCCGCGCCCGCAGAGCCGCCGATGGAAAAGGTCGAGCCGAGCGTGTCCGAAACAAAACCGACACACGCACACGAGCCGAGCGTGACCGCAGAACAGTCGAAACAGCCCGTCGAGCCGACGGAGCAGCCGGAGCAGCTGACGCTCCTCGCCCACGAGGCGCGGGAGAACAATCCGCTGGTCGAAGAGGGTGTCCTGCGAGGCGTTTTATTCCATGCGTATCTGCTGTACGAAACGCGCGAGACGGTCTATCTGATCGACAAGCACGCCGCCCACGAGCGCATCCTTTACGAGTCTTTAAAGAAAAAGCACACGGGCGCGGGTGCGCAGGGCTTGCTCGAGCCCTTGGTGTTGCGCTTTGCCCCGATGGAAAAGGCCGCCTTGGCCGAGCATCTGCCCGAGCTGGGCGAGGCCGGCTTTGAATTGGAAGAATTCGGAGAGGACAGCTTTTTGCTTCGCTCCGTGCCGATCGAGCTGATCCCCCTTTCGGGAGAAGCGATGGGCGATCTGATCGCGCAGACGGCAAGCGAGCTTTCACTTGGAGGACGGGCGGCAGGCGCCAAGGAAAAGCGCTTTGACCGCACGCTCTATTCCATGGCCTGCAAGGCCGCCGTCAAGGCGGGGATCCCCTCGACCGACTCCGATCACGAGTGGATCGTTCAAAAGCTGCGCGAGATCGACAACGTCACCGTCTGTCCGCACGGGCGTCCCGTTCTCGTTCCCTTCACCAAAAAACAAATCGAAGCACTCTTTTTGAGATAACGGAGGTATTATGGCAAAGATCACTTGGCCCGCCGCCACCCTGTTAGCGCCCGTTCCCGCGGTGCTGGTCACCAGCGGCACGATGGAAAAGCCCAATATTGCAACCGTCGCCTGGACGGGTATCGTCAACTCCGAGCCGCCGATGACCTACGTCTCCCTGCGCCCGAGCCGTCACTCCCACAAGCTCATTTCCGAAACGGGCGAATTCGTCATCAATCTGACGACCTCAACTCTGGCAAAGGCAACCGATGCCTGCGGGGTCTATACGGGCGCGAAGATGAACAAATTCAAGGCCTATTCCCTTACGCCCGAGCCCGCTTCCAAGCTCTCCTGCCCCACGCTGGCGCAAAGTCCCCTCTCGCTGGAATGCAAGGTCACGGAGATTCGCCACCTCGGCAGTCACGATCTGTTTTTGGCCGAGATCGTCGCCGTTGACGTGGACGAGGCGCTCGTGGACGAAAAAGGAAAGCTCGATCTGAGAAAGACCAATCTGATGGCTTATTCCCACGGCGATTATATTCAGCTCGGAAAAAAAGTCGGCTCCTTCGGCTATTCGGTCAAAAAGAAAAAGAAAAGCTGAAAAACAAAAATCGGTGAGAAAAAGCGCCTTTTGCTCTTGACAAAAGAACAAATATGGCCTATAATCTTGATTGTCCCTGATTTGGAGGGATATCGAAGTGGTCATAACGAGGCGGTCTTGAAAACCGTTTGGGAGCAATCCCACAAGGGTTCGAATCCCTTTCCCTCCGCCAACAAAAAAAGCCACTTTCGAGTGGCTTTTTTTCTTGCCCACACAACCGAATACGATTTGGAGAAGTACCCAAGCAGGTCGAAGGGGACGGTTTGCTAAACCGTTAGGTCGGATTATTCTGGCGCCGGGGTTCAAATCCCCGCTTCTCCGCCAGAAAAGAACCCACATTTGTCTACGACAAGTGTGGGTTCTTTTCAATGAAATAAATCCCTTGCGGGATTTGTGAAATAACGCTTCGCGTTATGAAATAGCTGACGCTATGAAATACGCTGCGGCGTATGAGGGATTTAT
>JAZRZQ010000023.1:0-7154 GCA_045601445.1 Eubacteriales bacterium
CTGCCAAGAGCCTTCACGGACTGACCCGCAGGCGTAAATGCGGATCGAATCGTCCTTGGCGGTCTCTTCGATCGCTTTGCGGCAAAGCTCGGTGGCATCGCCCTTTTTCTTGGTCAGAACAATGTCGTATGTTTCGTTTTGGCGGTGGGTGTTGAGGATAAAGGCGTGCTTGATTCGGCGGGTTGCTTCCTCGACGGGGTTCTTGATGCCCGCCTCGGGGTTGAGAATAAACAAATGACGGATCATAACGTACCTTCTTTTCTATTTGATTCGGCGCACGGCGCCTTGCGGTGCGCTCTCGCACTGTATCGCTTGAAGGATTCTTTTGACCTCTTCTGCGCTTTCCGTTGTGAACAGACAGTGTGTGCGGAAAAGGCCCTTTTCCGCAAGCTCCCTTTTTTTGTCGAGCATATAGAAGGGGACGGAGTTGAACACCACGTCCCGACCGAATTCGCCAAGGATCGGGAATACCGCTCCGCGACGGTCGGTCAGAGACTTGGCACCGACGCGCTTTTCCAGGAGCATCAGCGGGATTCTGCCGTAGATGATGACGCTCTTTTCTCCTCGCAGATCACGAAGCTGGGCAAGCTTCAGCTCAGGGGAGACGATCGCGCCCTCAAGAGATAAATCCCGCACCGCTTGCAGGGAAAAGCTGTTGGTCAGATTGAATCGAAAGTCGGCGTGAGGGATCAAAGGGAGACCTTCGATCAGATCCGTTTGGCCGAGCCCCTGCAAAAGCACGTGCTTTGCGCCTTCCTGCGCCGCCTTCTCAAGCATCGCGCGAACGGCGCTTTTTTCATCGTCAAACACCGCCGGCGGAAGAAAGACGCCGCTTGCAAGTCTTGGATCAAAGCGCGAGAGCGGAAGATAGATCCGATCAAAGGGGTGATTTTGCGGGATCGTTTCGGGACGGTAGAATCTTGCCGTGCAAAGCTTGGAGAGGGGCTCTTTCGGCGGAAGCGGCGGGACTTCGACCGAGGGTGCAACGCGGCGTATCACGATCGGTGCGGCCTTGCGGGTGCTTTCGCGGAAGGGGATTTTCGTGCTTCGGGACTTCTCTTTGTCCTGCTCGGTTCTTCGGCCGAGCATATCGCCCGAGAGCTTTTTGACATAATAGCCGTCGGTAAAGCCCGAACGGGAAAACGCGCCCGACAGAATCTGCATTTCGCGTTCGGTCGCCGCGCGGTTTTCATCCAAAAGCCTTCTCCAGATGCTCGCTGCGGTGTAAACGTATTCGGAGCTCTTCATCCGTCCCTCGATCTTGAGGGAGGCCACGCCGCTTTGGATCAGCTCGGGGACGTGTCCGGCAAGAGACAGATCCTTCAAGCAGATGGGATAGCTTTTGTTGAAGGGGAGTCGGCAGGGCTGAGCGCATTCGCCGCGGTTGCCGCTGCGCTCTCCGATCATACTGCTCATCAGGCATTGCCCCGAGTGGCTGGCGCACAGCGCACCGTGCACGAAATACTCGATCTCAATGGGCGAAGAGGCACAAAGCCGCTTTAAATTCTTGCGATCCACCTCGCGCGCGCAGACCATACGGGAAAAGCCCATCTCGGAAAGCCGCACGGCGGCCTCGGTGTTGTGTCCCGACATTTGCGTGCTTGCGTGAAGCTCAAAATCGGGAATTTGGTCGTGCAAAAGCTTCGCCAGCCCCGCATCCGCCAAAATCAGCGCGTCACAGCCCTTTTCGTACAGAAAAGAGGCAAATTCCACCGCGCGGGGCAATTCGCGGTCGGTCAGAAGCGTATTGAGCGTCAGATACACCCGAACGCCCTTTTCGTGGCAGGAGGCGATCGCGCGGCAAATGGCGTCGCGCTCGAAGTTTTTGGCGTTCATTCTGGCGTTGAATTCCGTCCCGCCGAAGTAAACGGCGTCTGCGCCGCCCATCAGCGCGGCACGTAGCGTGTCGGCACCGCCGACGGGGCAGAGAAGCTCGGGTTTCTTCATTTTCAGCCTCCTTTCTCGGGGATTGAAAACATTGTAGCATAAAAAACAGAAAAAAGAAAGTTATTTTTGAAAAAGATCAAAAACAGCAGATCTATTCAAAAAAATGATTGATCGTATTATGAATCTCTATAACAACGCTTTGCGGGAATGAATTGACTTCTTTGGGCAAAAACGATAAAATGGTATCAGTCGTTTTACGGCGAAATCTAAGCAAATCAAAAAGGAGTTCTTCTATGGATATTGTTTCTTTCGCGTTGAAGGAAATGCCCTTTTTCCTGATGTGCGTGCTTTGCGTGTGCGCGCTGGGCTATCTTTTGGGCAGAATCGACATCAAAGGTGTCTCCCTCGGCACGGCGGGCGTGTTCATCGTTGCTCTGCTCTTCGGTGCGCTCTCCAACGTCGTTACCCTTCCCGTTTGGGTTGATGCGGAGCATACCGCAAAAGCCTCTCTTAAGATTCTCCAGCTCAACGCCAACAGTCTAAAGGTCGTTCAGGAGATCGGTCTGATCCTCTTTGTCGCAGCCGTCGGCTTTATTGCCGGCCCGACCTTCTTTGCCAACCTGAAGAAGAATTTTAAGTCCTACGTCCTTCTCGGCTTGGTCATCATCGTCTCGGGCGGTTTGGTGTCTGCGGCCTGCTTCTATATCGGCAAGGCTACCGGAGGCGCGGGGGACTATACCTCTCAGGAGTTCATTTCCATGATCGTCGGCCTGATGGCAGGCGCTTTGACTTCCACCCCTGCCTTTTCCGCGGCCACCGATACGGCGGGTGAATTGGGAGGCGGCCTTTCCGAGATCGTTTCCGCAGGCTACGGCATCGCCTACCTCTTCGGCGTGGTCGGCGTGGTGCTCTTCGTTCAGCTGATGCCCAAAATCTCAAAGGCGAATATGGATGAAGAGAGAGCCAAGCTTACCGTTGCCGAGACCGGAACGAAAAAGGAGTACAAGGGAAAGCTGATCGACGTGGATGATTTCGGCATTATGCCCTTTGCCCTCGCCGCGATGATCGGTATCGCAGTCGGTGCGGTGAACTTCGGCGGCTTCTTCTCGCTGAGCAACACCGGCGGCGTGCTTCTCGTTTCGCTTCTTTTCGGCCATTTTGCTCACCTCGGCCCGATCAATCTGATGCCCAAGCCCCAGACGCTCAAGGTCTTCCGTGAATTCGGTCTGGTGCTCTTCCTCATCGGCGCAGGTATCAAGGGCGGTGCAAACTTTATTGCCAACTTAAAGCCCATCTACTTCGTATACGGCGTTGTCATCACGATCGTACCGATGATCTTCGGCTATCTTTTTGCCAAATACGTTCTCAAGCTTTCCCTGTTCAATAACCTCGGCTCGATCACCGGCGGTATGACCTCGACTCCCGCGCTCGGTACGCTCATTCACGTTGCCGGCACGGAAAACGTAGCTTCCGCTTATGCGGCAACCTACCCCATTGCCCTGATCGCCGTCGTTCTCGTGGCAAAATTCCTTTTTGCCTTGGCATAAAAAGAAAATTTCGCGGTTTTGAACAAAAAAATCCCCCTTTGGCTCTTGCCCGAGGGGGATGCTTTTGCTATACTGAAAACAGAAAAACTTTTGTGAGGTGAACAGTATGTGCCAGCTTTTTTCCGTCCTTTCGGCCTTTTCGATCGAGAGTACTCCTCGGCAGTGCGACCGTTACGGGAACGGTCATATTAACGATACGTATCTTGTCGTTTGCGAAAACGGCCACCGCTATATTCTTCAGCGAATCAACACGTCCATTTTCCGCGACGTGGATTCTCTGATGAAAAACATCTCGCTCGTGACGGGCTTCCTCTCCGAGCGCTGTGACGATCCGCGCCGCGTTCTGACGCTCGTTCCGACCCGCAAGGGGGAGCCGTATCACCGAGATGAGGACGGCTCTTGCTACCGTCTCTACGAGTTCGTGGAGGATTCGCTTTGTCTGGAGCGCCCCGAATCCGAGGAGGATTTTTACGAATGCGCCGTCGCCTTCGGCGAGTTTCAGAAGATGCTCTCCGAGTTTGATGCCGCTTCGCTTTCGCAGACCATTCCCGATTTCCACAATACCCCCAAGCGCTACCGCGACTTTCTTGCGGCAGTAGAACAGGACGTGTGCGGCCGTGCCGCATCGGTTCGGGAGGAGATCGAGTTTATCAAGGCCCGCGCCGACTTTTACCCCACGCTGATCGAGGCTGAGAAGAGAGGGGAATTGCCTCTTCGCGTCAGCCACAACGATACCAAGTGCAACAACGTTCTCCTTGACGCCGCGACCCGCAAGGGCCTTTGCGTGATCGATCTGGATACCGTGATGCCCGGCTACTCCGTTACCGATTTCGGTGACTCCATTCGCTTCGGGGCTTCGACCGCCGCCGAGGATGAAAAGGATCTGTCCCGCGTTCACTTCCACCTCGGCCTGTACGCTGCCTACGTCAAGGGCTTTCTGAAGGGCTCGGGCACCTCTCTTCCCGAAAGCGAATTGATGCTTTTGCCGGAGGGAGCAAAAATGATGACCGTGGAATGTGCCATGCGCTTTCTTGCCGACTATTTGCAGGGTGATGTCTATTTTAAGACGGCCTATCCCGAACACAATCTCGTTCGCTTCCGTACGCAGAAAAAGCTCATCGAGGGGATGGAAGCCGCTTGGGACGAAATGAAGCGCATCGTTCGCGAAGAGATCGAAAAATAACCCCGAAAACAAACTCACTGCATCCTTGCATCGCTGAAAGCTGATGCAAGGATTTTTTTGTTTTTGCGAGGAAAAATCACCTAAAATCGCCATTTTTATGGAAATTGCACAATTTCAAAATGAAAATTTCTGCTTCTTTGCACACTTTATAAAAAGGCATAAACGATTGTAATTGAGAAAGAAATCGTTTATAATGTTTATTGGAGTCAGAGGTCGGGAGAGATACTTTCTCGGCTGACTTTTGAGGCAAAAAAGCCCGAAAATCATTGATCGTTCCGGCAAAAGTCGGGACAAAGGAGGAACTACCATGGCAACCGTTGATATGAAACGAATCCGTAACATTGTCCTGTTGGGACATTCCGGCGCGGGCAAAACCTCTCTGGCAGAGGCGATGCTTTATCTGGCAGGCGGCAGCGACCGCTTGGGTAAGGTGCCCGACGGAAACACGGTTTTTGATTCCGATCCCGAAGCAATCCGCAGAAAGATCTCCGTTCAATCCTCTCAAGCACCGATGATGTGGAAGGATACCAAGATCAACATCATCGACACCCCCGGCTATCCCGGCTTCACGGGCGAGGTTTCGCAGGCCGTTCGCGTGGCGGACAGCGCCATTCTCGTTCTGGATGCCAAGGCCGGCATCGAGGTCGGCACGGAGCTTGGCTGGGAAAAGGCACAGGAGGCAGGTCTTCCCCGTGCGATCTTCATCAATAAGTTCGACGATAACGAAGCCCGCTTTGCCAAAATTCTCAACGCGCTTCACGAGCAGTTTGGCCGCAGCATTTGCCCGATCACGATCCCGATGGTTCAGGACGGCCAGGTTCGCGGCGCGATCGACCTTGTTGCCATGGAGGCTCACAGCTTTGATGACAAGGGAACGCACCACGTCCTTCCCATCCCCGAGGAGAGTCAGGCGGCGGTGGACGAATTCCGCGAAATGCTCCTCGAGGCCGTCGCAGGCACGAACGAGGATCTGATGAACAAGTATTTCGGCGGCGAGGAGATCACGCAGGTCGAGATCTATAACGCTGTTCACGAGGGCATCATCCACGGCGACATCGTTCCTTGCTTCTCCGGCTGTGCCACCAAGCTTTGGGGCGTTTGGACGCTTCTTAACTCCATTTCGCAGTCTTTCCCGCGTCACAGCGCCAAGGGTACGGAAAAGAACGCCGAGGGAGAGGCTGTTGAGATCAATCCCGAGGGCGCGCCCGCGATCTTTATCTACAAGACCATTGCCGATCCTTTCGTGGGCAAGATGAGCTTCTTTAAGGTTATGAACGGCACCGTTAAGGGAGATCTCGCCCTGAAGAATACCCGCACGGGCGACACCGAAAAGCTGGGCAAGCTTTACAGCATCAAGGGAAAGAATCAGACCGAGGTGCCCGAGCTTTGCTGCGGCGACCTGGGTATGGTTTCCAAGCTCTCTGCCGCTACGGGTGACACCCTCAGCTGGACGGGAGACGTCTCCTACGCGCCCGCCGTCTATCCGCTTCCGTTCTACGTCAAGGCCCTCTCTCCCAAGGCTAAGGGCGACGAGGATAAGATCTCCTCAGCCGTCACCAAGCTTCTTGAGGAGGATATGACGCTCAAATACGAGGTCAACCGCGAGACCAAGCAGATGCTTTTGTCGGGTCTGGGCGGAACGCACCTTGAGATCACTCTTGCCAAGATGAAAGCGCGCTACGGTGTCGAGGTCGTCCTTGGCGAAAAGAAGGTCGCTTACCGTGAAACGATCCGCAAGTCCTGCAAGGTTGAAGGAAAACACAAGAAGCAGTCCGGCGGGCACGGTCAGTACGGCCACGTTAAGATCGAGTTCTCTCCCGGACAGGAGGAAGGACTCACCTTTACCGAATCCATCTTCGGCGGCTCTGTTCCGAAGAACTTCCATCCCGCCGTGGAAAAGGGCTTGCAGGAGTGTATGTCCAAGGGTGTTCTGGCGGGCTATCCCGTCGTGAACCTTGCCGCCAATCTCTACGACGGCTCTTACCACGACGTGGATTCATCCGAAATGGCGTTTAAGACGGCGGCGGCCATCGCCTTCCGTGACGGCCTGCCTCAGTGCGCACCCGTGCTTCTTGAGCCGGTGGGCAAGCTGCTCGTCTTTATCCCCGACACGCAGATGGGCGACGTCATCGGCGATCTGAACAAGCGCCGCGGCAAGATTATGGGTATGGAGCAGGACGAAAACAAGCGCGGTTGGAGTATCGTGGAGGCAGAAGTGCCCGAGGCCGAGATGGAGGATTACGTTCACGCGCTTCGTGCCATTTCGCAGGGCAGAGCAAGCTTCACCTACTATTTCGATCATTACGAGGAGGTTCCTTCCGCCGTTGCGGAAAAAATCATCGCCGCAGCCAAGGAATAAGTCAGTAAAGCGAAAAATTCCGCAGAATCTCTGCGGAATTTTTCTTTTTTTCTTCTCAAGTGCGGAAAAATGTGCTACAATAAAAATCAGATGATATTGATGGAAAGGAAGGCTTTGCGATGGTATTCGAGATCGTTCGCGGAAAAACGCCTCTGGGCGGTGATTGGCGCGAGTATTA
>JAZRZQ010000024.1:0-2195 GCA_045601445.1 Eubacteriales bacterium
GTAAGACTCTCTCTTTTTCTGCTGTCTATGAGTGATATTCTTTGCTTTCGCAAAGAGTGATATTGCCCTTGCGGGCAGTGATATTGTTCGGCTACGCCTCACAGTGATATTCTATTCGCCTATAAACTCGCGAAGCGAATACCACTCGGCGTAAGCCGAATATCACTGCATAGCAATATCACTCGCCAAAGGCGAATAGAACCGGCGTGATACTCCGCTTGGAGTATCACGCTAAGGGCGGGCTTGATATGCTTTTAAATGGCGTAATCCTCGGCGCGAAGGATCTCCTGCAGCTGTGCAACGGGGATCCGGTCGGTGGGAAGGCCCGAGCGCTTGGCAACGAAAACAGCGTTTCCCGCCGCCTGACCGAGCTGGGCACAATACGGCATAATGCGGATCGACGCCTGCGCCTCGTGAGAAGCGGAAATACAGCGGCCCGCAACCAGAAGGTTTTTCTTTCCCTTTGGGACGAGACAGCGGTAAGGGATCTCGAACCACTCTCCCTGGGCAAAATAGTGGTGGCTCGTGCCGCTTCCCTCGGGGTTGTGAATGTCAATGTCGTAGTTGCTCACGGCGATCGCGTCGTCAAAGCGGGCAAGGGAGAGGCAATCCTCGTTGGAAAGCACGTATTCTCCGAGGATCTTGCGGCTCTCGCGGATGCCGATCTGAACGGCGGTGGACAGCACGCGGGCGTTCTCGAAGGACTTGAAATTGCTCTTTAAAAAATGGAGCATTTCAAATACCTGCTCTCTGGCCTCGATCTCGGCCTCGGTGAGCTCAAAGGCGTCGATGGGGCTCTTCTTGACCACGCGCGTGGTATTGAAATGAAGCACGCCCTGATTGTAATTCAAAAAGATCAGCACGTTCTCGCGGGGGTTTTGGATGCGCCCCGCCCGTTTCCACTCATCGTACAGCGGATTGATCTTGGGCTTTTCCTCCAAATAACGCTCGAGATCCACGCCGCCCATACGGAAGGAAAGCGTCATCGGCTGGCAAAGGCTGTCTTTTTCGCGGCCGAGCTGAAAGTCACAGCCCGAGAGCGCACACAGCTCGCCGTCGCCCGTGGCGTCGATAAAGTAATCGGCAGTAAAGCGCAAGCTTCCGCCCTTGGTATAGACCTTGACGGCGCAGACCTTGCCGTCCTGCACCTCGGATTCGGTCACGACGGAATTGTAAAGCAGCTTCACGCCCGAGGAAATGGCCATACGGTTGAGCACGAGCTTCATAATCTCCTCGTCAAAGCGGGTGTCGTGTGCCACGCCCGTGAGGCGCTGCATCTCGCGAACGGCCTCCAAAAAGACCGAGCCGCAAAAATAGCCCTTGTCGGGTGCGGGAACGCGATCTTTCTCGTAATCAGAAAGCTTGCGGTTCCAATAGCGCATAAAGGGCATCACCAGCGCGTGAACGGCCGCGCCCCCCAAGGCGTTGTAGCGCTCGATCAAAAGGACGGAAAGTCCCTTGCGGGCGGCAGATACGGCCGCGGCAAAGCCCGCAAAGCCGCCGCCTGCGACGATCAGATCAAAATGATTCATTTGTTCTCTCTCCCTTCTTGTTCTCTACTTCTGTTTTAAGAAATTACAAGGTCAAATTCTACAACATAAGAAAGAAAACCTTGCACAAAAGAAAGATTTGTGCTATCCTTATGACAGATTCCGAAAGGAGCTGACCGAATGAACGATATGGATCTTTCCGAGCTGATCGACGCGATGGAAGCGGGAACGCGACTTCACGTCTGTCTGGCCTTCCCGAGCTCTGCCCGAGGGCTTTTTCCGCCCCTGCCGCGGCATCAGCTCATTCACGCCTCCGCCTTCTGCAACAGGATCAAGCAAGCCGAGGGGAAGCTGTCGGAGTGCTACCGCATCCGCGAGAAGCACCTGCAACAAATTCTGGAAGAGAAGCAGGCCTTGACGGTTCGCTGTCCCTTCGGGATCTGCGAATACCTGCACCCGATTCTGCGAAGGGGCAAGCTGATCTGCACGGTGATGATCTCGTCTCTGACGCCCGAGGACGGTGCCGATCCGAATTTTTTATCCGTCGCCAAGGTCAAGGCAAGGGTTCTGGAGCGGCAGATCCAATCCCTCTTGCAGGAAGCGGAGCTTGACCGAAGAGAGACCGACCCCTTTGCCGCGCAGGTCGAGGCGCTTCTCGGGGATGCGCGTGGCGAGAGGATCAGCGTCAGAGAGATGGCGCAGTCG
>JAZRZQ010000025.1:0-4938 GCA_045601445.1 Eubacteriales bacterium
TATCACTCTCATTTGGGAACACGTCGCGGAGGAATTGCTGCTTGGGATCAGGAGATCGGGCTGCAAAGGGATATTCACAATATTCAGAATTCGCCGTTCCGAACGAAATTCGAAAATCTTTTCGACGAGATGAAGGGTACCAGCTCGATTGGGTGTATCAGTGATTATTATCCTCAGCCGCTTTTGATTCGATCGGCACTTGGTACGTTTGCGATTTGCGTTGTCGGAAAGATCAACAATTCCGAGGAATTGTGTGAGCGCTATCTGTTTAACGGCAGTGGCGGCCATTTTGATGCGATGACGGGCGGTCAGGTAAATGCAACAGAACTGTTTGCGGCTCTTATCAATCAAAAATCATCGTTTGCCGAAGGCATTCGATTTGCTCAAGAGGCAATTGACGGCTCTGCAACCGTTATTATTCTAAAGGAAGACGGTAATATCATTGCTGCGCGCGATATTTTGGGCCGTCTGCCGGTGCTCATCGGCAAAAACGAGGACGGACAGTGCGTCTCCTTGGAATCTTTTTGTTGCTATAAGGTCGGGTATGAGGTTTACCGCGAGCTTGGTCCCGGAGAGATTGTGGAAATGAGTCCGGATCAAATCACTACCCTGCGAGAAGCAGGAAGGGAAATGAAGATCTGCTCATTTCTTTGGAGCTATTACGGCTTTCCCAGTTCCACCTACGAGGGTGTTAACGTTGAATTGATGCGGTATCGAAACGGTTCGATTATGGCACGCAACGATCAGGAAGCAAACAATATTCAAGAGCTTGATTACGTTTCCGGTGTTCCGGATTCCGGTACACCGCATGCCATTGGCTACTCGTTCCAAAGCGACGCGAAATTCGTCAGAGCCTTTATCAAATATACTCCTACCTGGTCTCGTAGCTTTACTCCGACCAGACAGACTGAGCGGAGCAGAATCGCGAAAATGAAGCAAACGCCGGTTCACGAATTGATCCAAGGTAAGAACCTTTTGTTTGTGGACGATTCCATCGTCCGCGGAACGCAGCTTCGCGAAACTGTTGATTTTTTGTATGCCAACGGTGCAAAATCGGTTCATATCCGTTCTGCGTGCCCACCGATTATGCACAGTTGCAAATACCTCGACTTCTCGCGTGCGAGAAGCGAGATGGAATTGATCGCGCGACAAACCGTTGTGGAGCTGGAAGGCGAAGAGGGAAATCAATATTTGGACGAATACAGTGATTTTTCTACGGAACGGGGAAAGAAGTTGAGAAAAGCAATTTGCGACAAACTGCATTTTGCTTCTTTGGAATTTCAGTCCTTGAACGGATTAATTGAGGCCATCGGCTTGGAGCCGTGTAAGCTTTGCACATATTGCTGGAATGGAAAGGAATAAAAACAATGTATAATCAGTCTAAATCCGATAGTTACGCAGCGGCCGGTGTTGACATCACCGCCGGATACAAAGCAGTTGAATTGATGAAAAAACATATCGCCAGAACCGTCACATCAGGCGTTTGCTCTGACGTGGGCGGCTTTGGCGGGCTCTTTGAGCTTGATCTGACCGGAATTGAAAAGCCGGTTCTTGTCAGCGGCACGGACGGCGTGGGAACAAAATTGAAGCTTGCCTTTTTGATGGACCGTCACGATACCGTCGGTATCGACTGTGTTGCAATGTGTGCCAACGACATTATTTGCTCCGGTGCCAAGCCCCTGTTCTTTTTGGATTATATTGCATGTGGAAAAAACGTTCCCGAAAAAATTGCTGATATTGTCAAGGGTGTTGCCGAGGGCTGTGTCCAGTCGGGTGCGGCGTTAATCGGCGGCGAAACGGCAGAGATGCCCGGCTTTTATCCCGTTGATGAATACGATCTTGCCGGATACTGCACCGGCGTTGTCGATAAGTCTAAAATCATTGATAATAAAAAAATGCGTGCGGGTGATATTTTGATCGCACTCCCTTCCAGCGGCGTACATTCTAATGGATTTTCGCTCGTTCGCAAGGTCTTTGACGTTGAAAACAGCGACATCAAATCTCCTGTAGAATCGTTGGGCGGAAAGAGCATCGGAGAAACTTTGCTCACGCCTACCCGAATCTACGTAAAGCCGGTCCTTGCGCTTTTGGAAAAGGTGCAGGTGAAGGGGATTTCTCACATCACAGGCGGTGGCTTCTATGAAAACATTCCGAGAAGCATTCCCGACGGTCTGGGTGCCAAGGTTGACAAAAATGCGATCCGCATTCTTCCCATTTTCGATCTGATTGCCAAGACGGGTAATATTTCCGAGCGTGATATGTTCAACACCTTCAATATGGGTGTCGGTATGTGCATCATCGTATCCCCCGAGGATCGCGATCTTGCTCTTGAGATTTTGAAAGCAAACGGCGAGGATGCCTACGTGATCGGAGAAGTTGTTGAATCCGATGACAAGGTGATTCTATGAAAAAAGTAAAAATTGCGGTTCTGGTCTCCGGCGGCGGTACCAATCTGCAAGCCCTGATCGATGCCGAAAAAAAACAGCTTATCCGTCACGGCACGATCTCGCTTGTCGTCGCAAGCAATCCGAGAGCGTATGCTCTTGAGCGTGCGGCGAAGGCAGGGATTCCGAGTGCGGTGGTCTGGAAAAAAGAACTCGGCAGTCAGGTCGCTTTTGAAGAAAAAATTCGCTCTTTGATCGAGCAGTATGAGTGTGAGATCATCGTGTTAGCAGGATTTTTGTCGATCCTTTCGGAGGATTTTACCTCTCGCTATCCCGAGCGTATCCTTAACGTTCATCCGTCCCTGATCCCCTCGTTCTGCGGGGAAGGGTATTTCGGCTTGAAGGTACATGAGGCGGCACTGGCCTACGGGGTCAAGGTTACCGGAGCAACGGTTCATTTTGTGAACGAAGTTCCTGACGGCGGAAGGATCATTATGCAAAAAGCCGTTACGATTCGAGAAAATGATACGCCCGAAACCCTTCAAAAACGTGTGATGCAGCTTGCGGAATGGAAAATTCTTCCCGCGTCCGTTGAAAAGGTTTGCGAAGAGATTTTGGCTAAGAATTGATGTTTAGGAAAGAGGAAACAGCAATGGCATTATTTGATTTGAAAAAATTATTATCGGAAAACACTTATCCCGGAAGAGGCATTGTCATCGGAAAATCTGCCGATGGTAACAGCGCTCTGATCGCCTATTTTATTATGGGACGAAGCGAAAACAGCCGCAACCGTATTTTCGAACGCTTTGAGGGCGGCATGAGAACGAAGGCATTTGATGAAAGCAAGCTTTCCGACCCGAGCCTGATTATTTACAACCCCTATCTTTCGGCGAAGGGAGGAAATATTGACATTATCACCAACGGTGACCAGACGAACACTGTTTTTGATTTTATCGCGGATGGAAAGACCTTCGAAGAAGCGCTTCAAACGCGCGAGTTTGAGCCGGATGCACCCAACTACACGCCGAGAATTTCCGGTATTTGCTATTATGCATTTCCTCGCAAGGAGTTTGCATACAAGCTCTCTATTTTGAAATCCTCGAACGGTAGACCGGATGCCTGTAACCGTTATTTTTACAACTACGTCCCCGAGAACGGAATCGGACATTTTATTCACACCTACCGCTGCGACGGCAATCCCATTCCTTCTTTTTACGGAGAGCCTGAGGAAGTATCTCTTCCCAATACGGCAAAAGAGCTTGCAGATTTAATCTGGAAGGATTTGAATGTAGATAATAAGGTGTCCTTGTTTGTTCGCCAAATCCCTCTCAACGGCGAACCCGCTGTCGAAATCATCATCAACAAAAACGTCTAAGAAAGGACAAAACGATGAAAGAATTTGAATTGAAATACGGCTGTAATCCCAATCAGAAGCCTTCTAAAATTTACATGCACGATGCGTCGGATCTTCCCATCGAAATTTTGAATGGCAGACCCGGCTATATCAATTTTCTCGATGCTTTGAACTCCTGGCAGCTTGTTAAGGAGTTGAAGGAGGCGCTCGGCCTTCCTGCCGCTACGTCCTTTAAGCACGTCAGCCCCACCTCTGCCGCCGTTGCAGTTCCGTTGTCTGACAAGCTCAAAAAGGCATATTTTGTGGATGATGTCGAGGGGCTTGATGATTCTCCCATCGCGACGGCATACGCCAGAGCCAGAGGTACGGACAGAATGTGCTCCTTCGGCGATTGGGTTGCCCTTTCCGATGTTTGCGATGCTACCACGGCTAAAATGATTAAGCGCGAGGTTTCCGACGGCGTAATTGCTCCCGGTTATACCGATGAAGCTCTTGCGATTCTGCGCGAGAAGAGAAAAGGCTCTTACAACGTTGTCAAAATTGATCCGAACTACGTTCCCGATCCTCAGGAGCGCAAGCAAGTATTCGGCATCACTTTTGAGCAAGGCAGAAATAATTTTAAGATCAATGCGGAGCTTCTCCAAAACGTAGTTACCGCCAACAAGAATATGCCCGAGAGTGCCGTGCGCGATCTGATCGTTGCCCTCATTACGCTTAAGTATACCCAGTCCAATTCCGTTTGCTACGCTGTAGACGGTCAAGCGATCGGAGTCGGCGCAGGTCAACAATCCAGAATTCATTGCACGCGCCTTGCAGGAACCAAGGCTGATACCTGGTTCTTGCGACAGCATGAAAAGGTGCTCGGTCTTCCTTTCAAGGCTGATATCGGCAGACCGGACCGTGACAACGTGATTGACGGATATATTAACAAAAACGAAGAGGACGTATGTGCCGACGGAAATTGGCAGAAGTACTTCACTCGTCGCCCCGAGCCCCTGACGGATGCAGAGGCAAAGGAATATCTTGCATCCATTGATGGCGTTGCCCTCGGCTCGGATGCGTTCTTCCCGTTTGACGACAACATCGAAAGAGCATACCGCAGCGGTGTTAAGTATATTGCTGAGCCCGGCGGTTCGATTCGCGATGACGTTGTGATCTCCTGCTGTGATAAGTACGACATCGTGATAAGTCGGATCGTAG
>JAZRZQ010000026.1:0-6037 GCA_045601445.1 Eubacteriales bacterium
TAATAATAAAGCTGATGCTCCGCACAGCTCGAACCGAAGCCACGGTTCACGGCGCATGGCTTTCCGCTCGCACCGAGTAGCACCTCTCTGAGCGGCGTGTGCTTCCATTTCGCACTCCAACGGGTAAAATTCGACGCTCCGTAGAAAACGATCTGTCCCTTTTCGATCGGCTCGGCTTCGTAAGCGCGAACGGCGTTTTCCATTGACGATTTCCATTTTTCGATGTACTGCAAACCAAC
The DNA here is from genome assembly GCA_045601445.1 of Eubacteriales bacterium. Lineage (GTDB taxonomy): Bacteria > Bacillota > Clostridia > Oscillospirales > SIG627 > RGIG5579. Next base: position 240 of record JAZRZQ010000026.1, read on the forward strand.
TCTGACAGGCATTTTTGCACCCCTCTTTCAAAAGAATTTGGTATTTCTTTTTTGATTGTAATACTTTTTTTCTCCTTCGTCAAGTTTGGAAAAGGAAAAGCAGAGGCAAAATTATACAAAAGCGAAGAAGCGACTCTTCTCGGATGATATTAACTTTGTTTTTTCATTTTTTCGGTTGAAACGGAGCATAAAATATGATATAATGAATTGAATTATTGTAAGCATTTTGGGGTAAATTATGTCGCATATTTTTGCATCAATCAAGGAATCGCTCACGTCGGTTTTGCCGATTGCGCTGATCGTCTTGATTTTATCCGTCACTTGTGTCGAGTTGGATGCGGGCGTTCTGGTTTTGTTTCTGTTCGGAACGATCCTTTTGATCCTCGGCATGAGTTTTTTTACCGTCGGCTCTACGATTTCGATGGAACCGCTCGGTGACGGCATCGGAAAAACGCTCAACAAAACGTCAAAGCTCCTTCTTCCGCTTCTCATCTGCTTCGTGCTCGGCTTTATGATTACCGTCTCCGAGCCCGATCTTCAAGTCCTCGCAGAGCAGGTTCCCACCATTCCCAACGCGCTTTTAATCAATTTTGTCGGCGTGGGTGTCGGTATTTTCCTTTCCATCACGCTGATACGAAACAAAAAAGAGATTCCCCTTCGCACGCTCCTCTTGATCTTCTACGCACTCATCATTCTCATCTCCTTTTTTGCTCCTACCGAATTTATCCCAACCGCCTTTGACTCCGGCGGTGTCACCACGGGTCCCATCACCGTTCCGTTCATTATGGCGCTCGGTGCCGGTCTTGCCTCGAATAAAAAGGGCAAAAGCACAGGCGAGCATAGCTTCGGTCTGGTTGCTCTGTGCAGCATCGGCCCGATCCTGTCGGTGCTTCTGCTCAGCATTTTTTACGATCCGCATCCCACCACCTCTCCCTATGAAATCACTTCCGTCACGACGACGACCGAGGCCTTTCGTCAGTTTGCTCTCGCCCTTCCCTATTACCTGAAGGAAGTCGCCATGGCCTTTCTTCCGCTGGTGCTGCTGTTCATTGTTTTTCAGCTTTTCACCCGCAGATACCACCTGCACACCATCTTAAAGATGTCCGTCGGTTTTCTCTACACCTACATCGGCCTTGTTCTCTTTTTAACCGGCGCAAACGTCGGCTTTATGCCAACGGGCCGTTTGATCGGAGCGGAAATTGCCTCAAACAGCTTCCGATATTGGCTCGTACCGATCGGTATGCTGATGGGCTACTTCGTCGTTGTTGCAGAGCCTGCAGTTCACTCGTTAAAACGACAAGTCAGTGAGATTACGAGCGGCGCGATCTCTCAAAAATCCGTTGCCCTCGCCCTTTCAATCGGTGTCTCGCTTGCCATCGGCGTCTCTATGCTACGCGTTTTAACGGGAATCTCCGTGATGCCGTTTTTGATTCTCGGCTACGCCGTTTCTCTGGTCATCAGTTTTTTCGTCCCGAGCATTTACACCGGCATTGCCTTTGACTCAGGCGGCGTTGCCAGCGGCCCGATGACATCAACCTTTATGCTCCCCTTTGCGATGGGCGCCTGCGAGGCCATCGGCGGCAACGTGATGACGGACGCCTTTGGCATCGTAGCCATGATCGCCATGGCGCCGCTGATCTCCATTCAGATCTTGGGTCTGCACGAAAGAAGAAAGCACGCACGCAAGGTGAAGCGTCTGCACACCGAAATTTCCATGGTGAAGGATGACATCGTATTTTTTGATCGGGAGGGACTGAAGGGTGAGTAAAAAAATGATGGGCCTTTTCTCGATCGTAGAATCCGGAAAGGGTCAGAAGCTCATCAAGGAGCTGAATCGCTTTGGAATGCGGATGAACTTCCAAACAACGGGTCTCGGAACCGCCCCCTCCGAGCTGATGGACGTCTTCGGCCTCGGAAGCAACGATAAGGACGTCATCTTCAGCCTCGGCGCGGAATGCGACGTCCGCAGCCTGATTAAGGGTCTCAACGAGATCTTTCAAAGCCATTACAAATACGGCGGTCTGATGATCGTTCTCGACATTGCCGCCGCAAGCAGAGTTTTAAGCGAAATCCTCAATTATCAGCGAAATTCCATCATAGAAAGTGAGGCGGAAGAAATGCAAAACGAAAACCGCAACCATCTCGTCGTGATTGCAGTCAACCAGGGCTTCAGCGAGGACGTGATGAATTGTGCGAGAAAAGCCGGTGCTACGGGTGGCACGGTCATCAAGGGCAGACTTGCAGACGTGGAGCAATTCGCCGAATTTCTCAATACCACGATCGACGGTGAACGGGAAATGCTCTTCATTTTGACACCCGCGAAAATCAGCGGCCAGATCATGGAGAACGTCAATCGAGACTTTGGTCTCACCTCCCCCGCCAATGGCATCATTTTTGCCATGCCGACCGAAAAGGCCTTTAAGATTTAACGTTTCAACCATATGTACAAAAATCCCTCTGCTGATTTCTCAACAGAGGGATTAGTTTTACTAAATAAATCTAATTGCTTAGATTCTTTAATTGCTGCCTGTGAAGCAAGGCAAATATAAGGGGGTTTTGAATGAGGACTGTTGCATCCTCGTTCTCTTTCCTATGTAACGAGGAAATCTCCTCGATTTCCTCTAACTTGATAACGTTCTTCTTTTTCCGCCCCTCTACCGTGTATGAGGCTCTTGCCTTAGTGTTTCCACTCAAATTAACATACCAATGAAAAGAGGTGTCAGAAGTCGGTGTCACCATATATACAAACTTCTTGATTACATCGTGGTTAAGAGTTGCTTCGCTGAAATCCACGAAAGAATGCAAAGTTGCGGTGATCTCTGTTAAGTTCAATGTGGTTCCTTGTTCCTCGGCTTTTGGTGCTTCTTCCAAAGACTTCTCCAATGCACGTATTTCAGCATCTACCGGGGAGCGCATCGTTTGGTATTCGTCCTTGGAGATTTCTCCGTCAGCTCTCATTGCAATCAGATTTTGCAATCGTGTCGTGGCTTTGTTGAGTTTTGCTTGAATAGCGGCGGTGTCGCCCTTGCCACTTGTTACTCGCTCATCCCTATAATACCTCTTTATAAGGTCAAGCGCAAGTAAAACAGACTCTTTTCTGTCCGTCCATAGGTGCTCTAAAAGGGATTTTGCCATAAAATCAAGTTTCCAATCGGCAATCATACGGCTGTCGCAATATCCCTCGGTATCCAAGCCAAGCTCAACTCGTTTCTTTTTGTTACCGTTGTTCAGTTGATTGTAGCATTGATAACCGTAGGAAATGCCTCCGTCGTTTTTGGTGTGCCACTTGTTTTTGCGAAAAGAAGATCCGCACGAACACCGAAGCAAATTGACCCATATATCTTTAGAGTCACGCTTGCTATGTGTGGTCTTGGTTGACGATACCAAAGACGGCTTTACACGGCTCGTCCGTATCTCTTGCGCCTTATCCCATACTTCTTGCGATACAATGGCGGGGAAATCACCCTCAACATATTCATAGGTGGACATATCAAGGTTATTGATACGCTTCTGCTCCAAAAAGTTATTGCTACGGGATTTATTGTAGCATTTGGTTCCGGTGTAAGTGGCATTTCGGATTGCTCTCATAATATTCGATATGCTCCACTTTACCAAGCCGCTTGCCGTTTTGCGTTTGCGCTCGGTGAGAATGTTCGCTATCTTCATCGAACCGTACCCCTGCAGGTATAGGTCAAATATCATTCGCACCGTTTCGGCTTGCTCCTCGTTGATAACGTAAGTATCACCAACTCGGTCATAACCTAAAATGTTGCCATTTCCATAAAGGACACCGTTATCACGGCTGATTTTCTGACCTGCTTTTACACGCTCGGATGTTTTACGGCTTTCTTCCTGTGCCAAGGTTGCCATAAGGGATAAACGCAACTCTCCATCGCCATCCATTGTCCAGATGTTATCATCAATGAAAAACACCTCAACACCGATGTTCTTCAATTCTCTTGTTACCACAAGGGTATCAACCACATTACGGGCAAATCGGCAAACCTCTCTCGTCACGATCAAATCAAATTTGCCGCTTCGTGCATCCTCCAACATACGGAGAAACGCAGGACGCTTTTTAGCTTGTGTGCCGGTGATACCTTCATCAATGTACTTTTCCACGACCGTCCAATTCGGATGATATTTCGCTTGGTCATCGTACCATTGCATTTGGTTTTCCAATGCTGATAACTGTGCCTCGTGTTCGGTGGAAACTCGTCCGTAAATTGAAACTCTCCTTTGACGGTTACGGTCAAACATTGCATAGTCCGTCAACTTAAATCTGTAATTGTATTGGTTTACTGCTGTGTTCATATTCTTACCTCCAATCTTTGATGATTATATTGTAGAAAAAATCGCTCCATTTGTTAAATGTGCGATTTTGCATTTTTTACAATATTGGAATAGGTGGCTTGATTGATTAAGCCTTTTTCAAGGAGAATTTCAATGAGCATTAAAGCTGCAAAAACAGTATCTATTTTCTTCTCAACCATTAAAACCCTCCTTTTCGCTTTATCTTATACACCGTTCCTTTCGCAAACCCGCACCGAGCACAGGCGCAGACGATTTTTTTGTTCTCAAAAGAAAAAGCACCTGCGTCGGATAATATATCCTTACAGGTGCTACACAGACCGATTTCGATTGTTTTAGTTACGGGATCAACGAACCCCAAACTGATGGCAAGGGCATATTCGATGCCTGCAAGTGCTTTATCACTTGCTTTGCCGATGTACCTTTGCAGCCTTTGTTTGTCAATGGTGTGTATCTGCTCCAAAAGTACGATAGACGGCTTTTCAAGACCGTTTTCAGCTTTCATAGTGTAGTGGGTAGGTAATTTTGCTTTGGCGTGAGAAACGCTTGTGAGGGGAGCAACGATGACCGTGGTACTGTGCTTATTGCCCACGTCGTTTTGCAGAATGATTACGGGGCGGTATCCCGATTGCTCGGAGCCGACGCCCTGCGGCATATCCGCATAGAACATATCGCCCCGTTTGAATGTAGTCTTATTATCCATTAAATAGACCTCCTTTGAAATTTTAGGCAATTCGCCTATGTAGGAGGTCAAACAACAAAACAGAATTAAGGTCGGAGAAATATAAACATACTTCCGTTCTGATGACCCGTCTTGCCGTTTGACCTTATTTCAAGAAAATCTATTTGTCCTCGACACCCCGATTTTCTGTTGGGAAGTCATCAAACGGCTGACAGCGTATCAGCTCCACGGGAGTTTCACCCTTGCGTGGTTCTCACACAACCGCCCCCATTGCCTGCGACGGCTTCACGCCGGACTTCGCTATCACGCTCGGACTGTGGCTGGACGGGAGTATCATTGTCCCCATTGCTTGTCATTGCCGCATCGGGAGCTACCCGATGGTTATAGACTACTGTTTCTCGCTCCCCGCAGCGCAGATCGTGGCGCAGTATCTAACGTGGCTTATGCTCATCACAATAGCAATGGGAATGTATTTGATGAATGGGTATTCGGTTGTCAAGGAACAACCCATTCACCGCTATGTAAAACGGAAAACAGGTAAAGGACTATCCGTTGTCCTTCACCTGTTTCCTCACTTAAAGGCTAAATTGTAACCCTACTCGAAAAAATTTTTTTGATTTTCTTTTCGGAAATGATTTATTCGTGGATTTCAACCCCAATAACAATGATACGGTCGCTTTTGGTTGCTCCGTAGCAGGTAGATAGGGTGATAAGTTGTTGACCGTATATAGGGGTTATCTTTGTATCATATAAAGACCTCTCCTTAATTTCTGCTATCCTGGTATTGTATTCGCTTTCATCGGTA
>JAZRZQ010000027.1:0-7285 GCA_045601445.1 Eubacteriales bacterium
AAATTTAAAATGTGACAGCTTTGTTCTGGATAGCAAAATTGTTCCAAAAACTAATATGTACCCCATCAGTGTGCCGATGCAGGCCACAGGAAACCAATATAACCCGTCCGTATACGCCGCACAGGTATATAAAAGTAAACAAATTGAAGAAAAACTTGTTACAGTAAAAACAAGCAATTTCTTCGACTTAAAAAACGATGTAAAGGTCGGGATAAATGAGTAGGCACAAATGAGCGCAGTTAACACGATGAAGAACCAAGACAAAGTGTGGTTGACTGCAAGATTGCAAATAAAGCAGGTCAGCAACGCAACAGCATAGGAGATAGTGGGAACCCAAAACCATGTGCCACGAATCACACGGAATTTCCGTGCTTCGTGCTTCATCTTTCGTGTGTCTGTGTCTGTTGATGCGGTAATCAATTCGTGTTCGCTTATGTCAAGGACACAGCAAATATCGGAAATCAACGTAATGTCGGGATATGACACACCTCGCTCCCATTTGCTCACCGCACCCTCGGTTACAAACAGCATTTCTGCTAAATCTTTTTGTGAGTAATTTTTCTCGGTTCGTTTGGCTTTTATGAACGAGCCGAATGTTTTTTTATCAGTCATGTCAGTGCACCTCCGTCCATCATTCTATGGCAAGCAAGGTTTGCCGTCAATGGACTGTCAAGCCACCCCGTATTTTGATATGGCGGCGTCAAATTCCAATTTATCTAACGGTTTGACTTATTGGAATATGTTGCTCACATCGGTGTCCCTACCTCGATCAGGTTGCCGTCCAAATCGTAGAATCGGATCACTCGTTGCCCCCAACTGTGTGTCATAAGGCGGTTTACGTATTCGATGTCGGGATATCGTTTCTCTAATTTTTCGATAAACGCCTCAATATCTTGCTCCTCAAAATAGAGTTCGCAAGAGTTGCTCCCCAGAACAATATCTCTATCTAAAAACGATTTCCATATTTTCTCGTCCTGAAGGACAAGACCTTCCGTTAAGATCATGTTGCCGTCGTTATCAAGCACCAAGTCTATACCGAATAAGTCGTGATAGAATTTTCTCGATTTTTCTATATCTTTAACAACGATCAGAACGTTCTTGAGTTTCATATCATTTCTCCACCAAATTCTTATTCACTCTCACCTAAAATGCGACTCTGAGTCGTATTACAAAAAATTAACCGCCAAGATCACAATGCTCGTGACGATCATAACAACGCCGACCACACGGTTTAAGGTCTTTGCGTTAGATTTGTTAGCGATTTTTGCGGCAATTCTTGCCCACAGCAGAGTAAACACCACGCACAGCACGAGGGAAAGTATATCGGGAACTCCACCGATCATAAAATGACTGATACCGCCTGTCAGAGCTGTAAACGCCATAATGAACACGCTTGTGCCGACTGCCAAATGCATCGGGTATCCGAGGAAAGAGGTCAGAACAAGAAGCAGCATCATTCCGCCGCCCGCGCCTGCAAAGCCACAAATAAATCCGACGATTATGCCGCCGACGATCGCCTTAATTAGTCTGCTTTTCGGAGGACCTGCTTCCAACTGTTCTCTCGTCTTGTTTACCGGCTTTAAAATAAACCGCAATCCGATGATAATCAATGCGATCTGCATCGTGCCGCTCATGGCTTGCTCGGGGAGAAAGCTTGCGACGAAGCTGCCGATCATCGTTACGATCAGAACGCTCACGAGCAGCGGCAAGCTCTTTTTAACGTCGAGGTTCCCGCTTTTCTTATAGGTATATGCGCTGATAAGGCTTGCCGAAACGTCGCTGATCAGTCCGATCCCCACCGCATCGTAGGCAGGAATACCCAAAAAGGTTATCAGCATAGGGCCGATAACGGCGGCGGCGCCCATACCGGCAAATCCCGTTCCGATGCCTGCGCCTGCTCCCGCAAGAAAACAAACGAGTATTTTTATTAAAATATCGCCCATAATGTATCTCCATTAACTACTGATTTATCGTTGAGATTATTATATCATTTTTCGCGTCTTTTCTCAACTCCTTTTTCTTTGTTTAAGATAAACGTAAAAGCCGCTGCGGTGGAGAAGTCCATCTCAGCGGCTTTTTTTATCTTTTCTTATAAATGACAAGCTCGGGATTTTCGCCGTTTTCCTCGTAGGTGCAGATGAGGATGAAGTCCATATTGGCGACGATGCCGAAGCATCGGTCTCCGCCGAATTCGCATTCGAGCTGATTTCCCAGATAGGTGGCGTTATCGTCGAGGAATTTGACGGTCTTGCCGTTTGGCAGGCGGTATTCGAGGTTGACGTAGCCGCCCACGAGCGCGTTGAGTTTTTCAAGCTTCGGCATTCCTTCTACACCAAGGGCGTTGATCTCATCGATCAGTTTACGCTTAAATTCTTCAAACTTGCCGCCATCGTCAAGGCGCTGGAGCGCGGCTTTTTGGAAGGCTTCTTCCCTTTGGAATTTCCCAAGCTTGAAATCAGAGACGATACGGGGATGATCCGTTTCTTGGATTTAGAATCGCAAGCACCCAATCAGATCTTTTGCGAGACAAAAAGCGATCTTACGGATCAATCGTAGGTGATGCAGGAGCGCCAAGAGACCTTGCGAAGAATTTCGCTCTCCGGCTCGGCACAGCTCCAGAACATTTGCGCGCAGAGCGCTTGGGGCAGATAGATGCCGCCGTCAAAGGTGCCTGCAATGCAAAGGTTGACCTCTCCTAACTTGCACGATTGGACGTGGCGGAGCATCTGCGCCGCGCGAGGGAGATTTTGCATCCAATAGCCCAAAAAGATTCTCCACGAGTTGGCTCGGACGGCACGGTCGTGCCGCGCGATCTCGGCCGCGTTTTCGCCCATCACGTAAGGGCCGCTCTGATAGACGAATTTTTTCCAATCCAGCATCATCACACCCTTGAACACGAGTCCGACGCCCTTGCCGCCGCGCAACTCCAAGAGCTTTTTGGTAAAGTCGAGCGTTTCGGAAAAGCGATCCTCGTCGGTCACGTAGGGCGGATAATGATACGGGAACTGTCCGCAATCTTCCCAAAGGATCTCAATGCGAGGATCGACGCGGGCAATGTCCTCGAGCCGATGGCGAACGGAGGTTGCATGCAGGCCGAACACAAGGCGAAGCGAGGGGGTGATCTGCCAGAGGGCTTGAGCGACGTCGTTGACAAAATCCGTCACCATTGCGCTGATCAGCTTGCCGCCGACGCTCTCGTCCTTGCGCTCGGTAAAGGATTGAAAATAAATGCCGTCACAGCCGAGCTTTTCATAGCTCTCGCGATATTCGCTCACAACCCTCTCTTTGACTGCTTGAAGGTCTTCCTCGGTAATGCTGTCCTTTTTGCCGACCTCTTTCCAGCCCCAGCTATATCCCAAAACGACCGTGATGCCGTAGGAATGAGCGTAGGAGATGACATCCTCGACGTTGAGCGGAACGTAATCGTTCCACAAAAACAGCTCGTTCAAGCGAAGTCTTGCCATATTGTCGATGTACGCGCGATAATCGTTGATGGAGTGTCCCCAGGTGAAAACGCTTCTTTTTTTATGATCGGGCGTTTGGGCACTCTGATATTCGGGCAAGGGAGAATCGAAGATCAGATCGGGCATACGGTTCGAGCCGCCCTTGGGAGCATTCGCGGGGATGTAATCGTCCAAAAAGCTGACGGCGGCGTAGAAGAGCTGCTGCGGCGCGCGGGCCGTCAGGATCACAAAGCTCCCCTCTTCGTTTTCGGGATTTCGGATGACCTTGACCAAAAATCCGTCCTCGGGAACCTCGTCGGCAGAAACCAGCTTGCGGATGGAAGCGCTGTCCTGATAACACCCGACGAAAACGGCGCTTGGCGGAACGGCGCTTCCTTCCTTCTCGCAGGGCAAGACGTGGATGCGATACACACCCGATTCCCGAATCAAATATTTTCCAAGCTCCTTGGACAAAAGATGAACCGTTCTCTTGTGAATGCCCTCGTAGCTTGCGTAAAGGATCTTCCAATCGGTTTGTTTCATTCAAAGCACCTCCGTTGTTTCTGTACTCATTATAACAAGAATCGCCTGAGAATGCAAGCCGCGATTGGCAATCAAAAGCGGCTCAGTTTTCTCTCTGAAGCATTTTTTCGGAATCATCCCCCGAGCGGATGCATAGGATCGAAAAAAAACGGAGGAATCGGTATGAAACAGCAAGATCTGCGGCTGTGGCAATTTTGCGGATTTGCCTTCACGAGCATCGGGGGAACACTCCTTCATTTTTTGTACGACCTGACGGGCCAAAGCACCGTCAGCGCCTTGATCTCGGGCGTGAACGAATCCACCTGGGAGCACATGAAGCTGCTCTTTTTCCCGCTTCTTTTCTTCGCCGTGGCGGAAGCGATCGCTTTTCGCGAAAAAAAGGGCTTTGCTTGGGTCAAGCTTGCGGGAACGGTGGCGGGGCTTGTCTTCATTCCCGTTTTGTTCTATACCGCAAACGGCGCGTTCGGGAAAACACCGGATTGGTTTAATATCCTGATCTTTTTTCTGTCGGCCGCCTTGGTCTTTCTTCTTGAAACGCGACTGTTCGAGCGGGACGCCGTGCCCCTTTGCTGTGAATGGCTCGCGTGGGTCGTTTTTCTTTTGATCGGCCTTCTCTTCGTGCTCTTTACCTTTTTCCCGCCGAGCCTTCCGCTGTTTTGCGACCCGATCAGCGGAAAAGTCGGCCGATAGCAAAAAATACCGAGAGCACCCTTGTCTCTCGGTATTTTTTGCAGTAACGGTCAAGCAAGCTCTCCGAGCACCTCGGCGATCTCTTCACGGGGAAGAACGAGGTCCGCGCCAAGCATCGAATCCCGCACCTGCTCGACCCTGCTCGGGCCGATGATGGCAAACATTTCGGGGTCGGAGCGGGAGATCATCAGCGCGCACACCAGCGAGGCAACACTGCACGAATGGCTCTCGGCAAGCGATACGATCTTCTTTAGTCGGCGCTCGTTCTCCTCGCACCAGAAGCGAGCCTTCGCCTTGGAAGAGAGCATCTCAACGCCGCCCTGTGCCATTTTGGAGAAAAAGCCCTTTGCCTGTGCGCTGTAACAGACCAGCGGGATCTTTTGCTCGCGGCAAAAGGCCACCTCGCGTTCCGTAACGTCACGAACGACGGGATCGGTCTTGCTTTCGGGATTGACCACGGCAGGGCTGTAACGCACCTGAAGCGCCTCAAAGCCCTTCTGTCCGCTTTGTTTGGCGTAGGCATTGGCCGCCGCAAAGCGCTCGTTCGTCCAATTCGAAGCGCCGAAGCGCAAGATTTTTCCCTCGCGGCAGAAGAGATTCATCGCATCCACGACCTCTTCCGCAGGCACACTCTCATCGTCCCAATGGATCCAGTAGAAATTAACGTTCTCCTGCCCGAGTGCGCGCAGGCTTGACTCCAGATCCTCTCGAAGCTCGGCGGGATGAATGCGCGGTGTGGCCGTTCCTGCAAGCGGATAGCCTCCCTTGGTGGAGACAAATACCTCGGGATGTCGCCGTGAGCGCATCCACTCTCCGATGATCTCTTCCGACGCACCGAGTGAATAGGACCGCGCGGTGTCCAGATGTGTGCCGCCGCAAGCGACGAATTCATCCATCAGAGCAAAGGACTCCTCCTTGGTGTTGGAGGATCCGAAATAGGTCGTTCCGAGCAAAAGCTTGGAGCCGTGTTTTCCAAATGCACTTGCGTATCTCATTGAATATTCCTTTCCGTGTCGCTCTCGGTACAGAGCCATCTTCGATCCGTTTTTTTCAGTCTAACACAAAAGCGGATTTTCGGCAAGAAAAAAGCAAAAAAAGAACCCTTTCGGGTTCTTTTTTTGCTTGGTTTACAGATTAAAGGGTTGCGTCGGTGATGGTGATGTAATCCTGCAGAGCCTGACGGCCGGCGTCTACGCGAGCCATGTACTCGGAAACGAAGGTGTCATACGCGGTAGCGTTGGCGTGCGTACTCTTGTCACCTGCAATCGGATAGAACAGGGAGGTGCCGAGTTTGCCCATGTTGCAAGCAAAGACGGGATCAATGACGGCAAGCTCTTTGTCCAGAGCGATCTCGAGCATTTCGATCGATTCGTTGTCACGAACGGACTGCTTCATCAGCACCTGATCGTAGAATGCAGTGGTCAGCGTGTCAACGGAGTAGTAGCTGAAAGCATCGAGGAAGTAAGCGCACTGCTCAGCAGCAGAGGTGAAGCCATTGGTCTTCCAAACTTCGTTGGGGTCGTTCTCGACGGTGGTGGGGATGGAGAATACGCCGTACTGGGTGTGAGCAACGGAGGAAAGGTAGGTGGGCTGTTCCTCGTTGCGCTTCGGGAAGGGCAAGAAGCCCAGTGCCATTTCGGTATCCTGGAAGTTCAGAACGCCGGCAATGTTAACGCCGTAGAACGCGATCAGGTTCTTTCTGAAGATCGAACCGGAGGATGCGATGTAACGATGGGGGCAGGTCAGGATGGGCTTGAGCTCGGCAAGAACGTCAAGCAGAGTACGGTTGGGCTGCAGCGGGATGGAGAGAGTGCCGGCATCGTCAACCTCGGAAAGACGAGCGCCGGAGGATACGACGTGTGCCCAGTTGTTGTAGGTTTCGCCCATGTAGCCGATGATGTCCTCGTTCGCCTTGTAAAGGCCGTCGCCGGTCATATCGAACTTACAAGCTTCGATGTACTCATAGAACTTCGCGTTGGTCCATTTGCCCTGCTTTACCAGATCGTAGGGGCTTTCGAGGTTGTTGTTTTCAACGATTTCCTTGTTGAAGTACATAACCCAGGTAGCTCTGTCGTCGAGGGTTGCGCCGTCGCCGGTCACGTAAAAGGCCTTGTCGTTGATGGACAGGGCTTTGAGTGCCATCTGGCTCCACCAGGTCTTGGAGAGATCCACGTTCTGGAGGGTGTTGAAGTCGACGAGAAGGTTGTTCTGACCGAGAGATCTCATCGAGCCGATGTTCGTGAAGAGAAAGTCGGCAACGTATTCACCGGAAATGAGGGATTCGCGGTAATCGGTTTGAAGAGCCGTCGAACCGGTCATGGTGATCTTGCAGTTGAAATCAGTTTCGAGCTGAGAGTTTCTCTTAAAGACCGCGTCGTTGATCTTGTCACCGGTGGCCCCATCAGAGAAGATCTCGTGGGTATCAAGATGCTTGGAGGAGCTACTTCTTGCGATGAAGTGGAATTCCTTGCCTCCGAGGTTCTTGATCTCCGCGGTATAAACGGAGGAAAGATCCTCTTCGGTGGTTTGCTGAGTTTGATTATTGTTCTGAGAGCCGCCCTGCGTGCCACCCTGCGTTGGAGCAGGATCATTCGTGCAAGCAAACAAGA
>JAZRZQ010000028.1:0-5442 GCA_045601445.1 Eubacteriales bacterium
GAAATATATCCAAGACCAAGAGAAAGCAGATATAGCTTTAGATAAGTTAAGCGTAAGAGAATACGAAGATCCCTTTGCCAAATAAACCCCTTTAGGGGTGGCCAAAGCGGCAAAGACTCTAAGGCTTGAACAAAGAGAAAGACCGCGCCTTTAGACGCGGGTCAGTCTCATGGGCTTTTAGCCCTTGTGCAAACCACCCGTTTGACGGGTGGTTATGATTCTATTGAGGAGGTTAGTATGACTTCATTTGTCGATAAGACCGACATTCTCATTAAAGCCGGCAAGGGCGGCAACGGCGCCGTCTCCTTCCGCAGAGAAAAATACGTTGCCAAGGGCGGACCGGACGGCGGCGACGGCGGACACGGCGGCAGCGTCGTTTTCGTCGTGGACGAGGGTGAAAACACGCTGGTCAAATTCCGTTATAAGAGAAAATTTATTGCCGAAAACGGTGAGGACGGCAAGGGAAAGCGTTGCCACGGCAAGAACGGCGAGGATCTGGTCATCAGCGTTCCTCCGGGAACGATCCTGCGCGACAAGGCCACGCAGAAGGTCATTTTTGATCTCTCGCGAGACAAGAGATTTGTTGCGGCCAAGGGCGGCAGAGGCGGTTGGGGCAATTCGCATTTTGCCACGCCGACCCGACAGATCCCGCAATTTGCCAATCCCGGTCTCCCCGGCGAGGAGCGGGAGATTACGCTGGAAATGAAGATGCTCGCCGACGTCGGCCTGATCGGCTTTCCCAGCGTCGGAAAATCTACGTTCATTTCCCGTGCCAGCGCCGCACGTCCCAAGATCGCGCCCTACCATTTTACCACGCTCTCACCGATCCTCGGCGTCGTTTCTCTCTCGGAGGAGCGCCGTTTTGTGATGGCGGATTTGCCCGGTCTCATCGAAGGAGCGGGAGAGGGTGCGGGACTCGGCCATCAGTTCCTGCGCCACATCGAGAGATGCCGCTTGTTTATCCATCTGATTGATGCCGCAGGCAGTGAGGGGAGAGATCCCATCGAGGATATTCGCACCATCAACCGCGAGCTAGCTTCATACGATCCCGCGCTATTGCAGCATCCGCAGATCATTGCCGCCAATAAGGAGGATCTCGGCATTTCCGACGAGACGCGCCTGGCGCTTGAAGCGGAGTGTGAGAAGAACGGCTGGAAGCTGTTTTATCTCTCCGCGCACAGCGGGCAAGGCGTTCGCCCCATCATCGAAGAGGCCGCCAAAATGCTCTCCGAGCTGCCTGCCCTGAAGGAGTACGAGCCGGAATATACCCCTGAGGTCAAGCCGGAGGAGGATTATTCGACCCAGCGTACCGTTGTCACCAAGGAAGGCGATATTTGGTACGTCGAGGGAGAGTGGCTCTGTCGTTTCATTCAGAAGATCAATTTTGCCGATCGGGAGCAGGTCCGCTACTTCCAGAAGGTGATGAAGGATTCGGGCGTGGAGGACGCGATGCAGAAGGCAGGCGTCAAGGACGGAGATACCGTCGACATCTACGGAATCGAATTCGATTACGTGTACTGATGATGAAAAAATGCGTATTGTTGACCCTCGGCTGTCGCGTGAATCAGTATGAGACGCAGGTCATTCGCGAGGGCTTGCTTTCGCTTGGCTTTCAAGAGGTGGGCGCGGATGAGAATTGGGATCTTCTGGTTCTCAACACCTGCGCCGTGACCGCCGAGAGTGTCCGAAAGGGAAGACAGACCCTTCGACGTGCCCTGCGCTACCGAAGGGAGCATCCCGAGGCTGTCGTTTGCGTTTGCGGATGCTTGCCGCAGGGCGGGGAACTGGAGCGTGAGCTTGCCGAATCGGTTGACGTTCTCTGCGGCAACACGAAAAAGGGCTCGCTTGCACTGCTTTTGGCAAAGCTTTGCGACACTCCCCTGTCACAGCGCCGTCCGCTCGATCTGCGCGAGGAGATCTCTCAGCCGAGGCCTTATGAGAATATGTGCCTTTCCCGCAGTCATAATGCCCGCGCCTTCGTCAAGATCGAGGATGGCTGTAACAGCTTTTGCTCGTATTGCTTCGTCCCGCTCGTGCGTGGAAGAGTGCGCTCCCGTTCGATGCAGGAGGTTTACGACGAGGTTGTTCGCTTAACCCGAAACGGCTATCGCGAGATCGTTTTGACCGGCATTGAAACCGGCTCTTACGGGCAGGATTTCTCCGACGGGACGGATCTTGTTTCGCTGGTCGAATCGCTTCACGGGCTCCCGATGCTTGAGAGAATCCGCTTCGGCTCACTCAAGCCGACCGTATTTACCGAGTCGTTTTGTTCGCGCCTTGCCGAAATGAAAAAGGTGATGCCGCATTTTCATCTTTCCCTGCAAAGCGGGAGTGATGCGGTTCTGAAAGCGATGCGCAGAACCTACAGCCGTGAGCAGGAGCTTTTGGCAATCCAAACCATTCGAAATTATTTTCCCGACGTGGGACTGTCTGCGGATCTGATCTGCGGCTTTCCCTCGGAGACGGAGGGAGATTTTCTCGACAGCGTTTCGCTCGTTCGCAAGGCGGGCCTTTCGCACACGCATATTTTCCCGTTCTCTCCCCGCAAGGGAACGCTTGCCGCTTCGATGGAGCAAAGTGTTTCCGAGGAGGAAAAGAAGCGCCGCTGTGCCCATCTGCTCGACGTTGCCAAGGAGCAATCCGTCGCCTTTTTCGAACAAAGAAGGGGGAGAGAATACCGCGTGCTCTGCGAGCGTGTGCGGGACGGTGCCATGCTTGGCTATACCGAGAATTTTCTTTATACCAAAACCGAAGGCGAAGTGCCGTTCGAGGTCGGTCGGATTTACACCGTCCGCATCGGCGATCGTGCGCGCTTTTCCGTGGAGACGCTCACCGCGGACGCAAAATGCCTGAAATAGGTTGACAATTTCAAGAAAAAGTTGTAAATTATAGAAGAATAGAATTTCCTAAGTATGAAAGGAATCCGACATGGCAAAAACGAAAAATAACAGTGCAAATCTCTCCGCACTCGGCTATGCCGCCCTGTGCCTTTTGCTGGCGGCGGTGCTGGTGCTGACCGTCATCGGCATTTTCAGCCAGCGCTCCTCGCTCAGCGATGACGCCGTCTTTCTGGACGTGATGAGTCAGTATTTTGATAAAGACCCCGGTAACATTACCGAGGCGGATCTGAATCAGATTCAGTATCTTTCCTACTCAGCCTCGAATACGCTGACCGTTGGCGGCGAGACGGCGATGAACGCGGTTCGTAACGATGAAAATCCCGACACGACGGCCGTCAAGCAGCTTCACATCCCCGAGAACTTCAAGGACTTCTCCGCGGCGATGAAACTGCTTCCCAACCTGAAATATCTTGATTTTCAGGGTGACGTGCTTGCCGTTCCCGCGCTGAAGGACGTTGCCGCGCTCAGCGGGCTTGAGTATCTGAACCTGAGCTACGCCAAGCAGACCGACCTCGGCGCACTTGCCTCTATGACCAACTTGAAGAGCCTTCAGATCTACGGCGTCAAGGTTGCCTCTGCCGACTTCTTGAAGACGATGACCTCTCTTGAGGTGCTGCAGATTTCCAACACAGGCATTAAGGATCTCTCTCCGATCTCCTCGCTGACCTCGCTCAAGCAGCTTTACGCCAGCGAAAACGGCATCGAGACCCTGTCTCCCATCTCTTCGCTCAAGAGCCTTGAATATCTCTACGTGATGGAGAACGCTCTGAAGGACGTTTCGCCCGTGGCAAGCCTTACGAGCCTTAAGGAGCTTGCTGTTGATAAGAACGAGATCGAGTCGGTGAAGGGCATCGAAGCGCTCACCAAACTCACCCTCCTCTCGATCGCAGAAAACAAGATCAGCGATATTTCTTCCCTTTCCACGCTCACCTCGCTTGAAAACTTCGCCGCTGACAAGAACGAGCTTGTCTCTCTTGACGGCCTTGAAGCAATGACCAAGCTTAAACTCCTCTCCGCAACCGAAAACAAGATTGCAGACGTTTCCGCGCTCTCCGGCGCAACGGCTCTGACTCAGCTCTACCTTTCCGACAACAAGATCGTCAACGTTGCCGCGATGGAGAAGCTGACGGCTCTGACCGAGCTTGATCTTTCCAAGAACGAGATCGAGGACGTCTCCGCCCTTTCCAAGCTCGAAAAGCTCGAGTATTTGTCTTTGGATGAAAACAAGGTTTCTGACCTTTCGCCGCTTGATAAGCTGAAGGACGCCGGCCTTGTCATCTCTTCCGAGAATATGAAGAAGGCCGAGACCTCGACCGAGGAAAAGACCGAAAACTGATGAAACGAATGAAAAAAGCAGGGGACACCCCCTGCTTTTTTTTCGAAAGGATTCCCGTATGAACGTATCCATGCCCGATCCGCTTTTGCTTGCCTATCTCGGTGACAGCGTGATGGAGGTGCTTACCAGAGAGCATTTGGTGGCAACGTGCAACAACAATTTAGAGTGCAATCGCAAGGCGCTTGCCTTCGTCACCGCCAAAAGCCAAAGTGACGCGATCCGAAGCCGACTTTCGCTTTTGACCGAAGAGGAAACGAGAATTTTCACCCGCGGTAAAAACGCCAAGTCGCATTCCGCCCCGCGCAATGTCGATTTATATTCCTATCGCTTGGCGACGGGACTTGAGGCCGTTTTCGGCTATCATTATTTGCGTGGCGAGCACGATCGCAACCGCGAATTGTTTCAAACGCTCTTTTTTGGGCAAAATGACGGGGATTCAGTCTGAAAATAGATAATAAATCGTCCAAATCTTTTCAAAAAAAGTACAAAAATGGTTGCAATCTCTAAAATTGTATGATAGAATAATCGATGGCTTATGAAGCAATTGAAGTTAAATATGGAGGAAATACAGTATGAGCAAGAAGTTTTGTTACCTGTTCACCGAGGGTGATGCCTCGATGCGCAACTTGCTGGGTGGCAAAGGTGCCAACCTTGCAGAAATGACCAAGATTTTCAAGGAAGCTTTTCCGGACAGAAACCCCGTTCCGCAGGGCTTTACCGTTAGTACCGAGGCTTGCACCCAGTACTACGAGGACGGCAAAAGAATCAACGATGAGATCAAGGCGGAGATTCTCGAATACATTGATAAGATGGAAACCATCACCGGTATGAAATTCGGCGATAAGGAAAATCCCCTTTTGGTTTCCGTCCGTTCCGGCGCTCGCGCTTCGATGCCCGGTATGATGGACACCATCCTCAACCTCGGCTTGAACGAAGAGGTTGTGGAAGCTATGGCAACCAAGTCGGGTAACGCTCGCTGGGCTTACGACTGCTACAGAAGATTTATTCAGATGTACTCCGACGTTGTTATGGAGGTCGGCAAGAAGTACTTTGAAGAGCTTATTGATAAAATGAAGGAAGAGAAGGGCGTTAAGCTTGACGTTGAGCTTACCGCAGAGGATCTTAAGGAGCTTGCAAATCAGTTCAAGGCTGAGTACAAGGCTAAGATCGGTTCCGACTTCCCCTCCGATCCCAAGGAGCAGCTCA
>JAZRZQ010000029.1:0-4951 GCA_045601445.1 Eubacteriales bacterium
ACATCGAGCAGGGCGAGATATTTCACAATGTGCGTTAGCACATTATTTCACGTTTTGCAAAAGCAAAACATTTCACGATATGCTTTTTTCCTGTCGGTAAGCGTTGTTCCATCAGATACTGCTCTATCGTATGCACCCTCACGGGTCTTTTTTCTTCGTTTGCGCTTGACAAAGCTTTTTTCCGATTTTAAAATATAGAAAAAAAGATCCATAAAAAAACGGAGAAATCCTTTATGCGAAAACGCTACTACATTCAAAATTTGGATTGTGCACACTGTGCAATGAAAATGGAAGAGGCGGCAAGAAGGGTCGAGGGTGTGACGGACGCGAGCATTCATTTTGCCACGGCCAAGCTGACGCTCGAGGCCGAGGACGCCGTCTTTGACCAGGCTTATCAAAAGGTGGAGCGGATCTGCCGCGAGATCGAGCCGTCGGTTCGCTTTTCCGAAAAGAGCTATCGGCTTTCCGGTGAGGAAAAGGGCGAGCTGTTTCGCATCGTGCTGTCGGTTTTTTTATTTTTGGCGGCAAAGCTTCTCTCTTCCTTCGGCATCGTCGAAGAAGGGGGGCTTCTCTTTCTTCTCAGCCATCTCCCCTCTTACCTCTGTGCGGGATGGCCCGTACTGAAAAAAGCGGTCTTGGGCTTGTTTCACAAAAAGCTCTTGGACGAAAACTTTTTGATGGCGATCGCCTCGGTCGCCGCTTTTGCCATCGGTGAAGCGGGCGAGGGCGTTCTTGTGATGATCCTTTACAGCGTCGGAGAGTTTTTTCAGTCCCTTGCCGTGGCCAAAAGCCGACGCAGCATCACCGAGCTGATGGACATCCGCCCCGATCGGGCCAATCTGCTGGAGGGGGGCGAAATCCGTTCGGTTTCTCCCGAGCAGGTTTCGGTCGGAAGCGTCATTCTCGTAAAGCCCGGCGAAAAGGTGCCGCTTGACGGCGTGGTGATCGAGGGAGCTTCGTTTTTGGATACCGCCTCACTCACGGGAGAGAGCCTGCCGCGTGAAGTTCGCACGGGCGATGCCGTTATCAGCGGATGCGTCAACATGAACGGTCCCTTGACGGTAAAAACGTCAAAGAGCTTTTCCGAAAGCTCGGTTTCAAAAATTCTTCGTTTGATCGAGGAGTCGAGCGAAAAGAAGAGCGACGCCGAGCAGTTCATCACCCGA
Source organism: Eubacteriales bacterium (assembly GCA_045601445.1). Taxonomy (GTDB): domain Bacteria; phylum Bacillota; class Clostridia; order Oscillospirales; family SIG627; genus RGIG5579. The sequence goes on from JAZRZQ010000029.1 coordinate 1,167, forward strand.
TTTGCCCGCTATTACACCCCTGCGGTGGTTTTTCTTGCACTCGCGCTTGCCATTCTCCCGCCGCTGTTCGGTGCTTCTCCCTCGCTTTGGGTACACAAGGCGATCTCATGCCTTGTCATCTCCTGCCCTTGCGCGCTGGTGATCTCCGTTCCGCTGACCTTTTTCGGCGGCATCGGCTGTGCCGGCGCTTCGGGCATTCTCATCAAGGGCTCGGACAGTCTGGAGGCGCTCTCCAAGGTCGGCGGCTGTGCCTTCGATAAAACGGGCACGCTCACTCGCGGCGAATTTGCCGTGACCGCCATCCACCCCGACTGGATCGCGGAAAAGGAGCTTCTCGCGCTGGCAAGTGCCTGTGAGCATTACTCCAACCACCCCATTTCCCTCTCGCTTCAGGCGGCAACGAGAGATGAGGTGGACAAGGCGCGCATCGGACGCGTTCGGGAAATTTCGGGTGAAGGCGTCACGGCCGAGATCGACTCGGTCGAATACTTTACGGGCAACGAGCTTTTGATGGCAAGAGCGGGTGTGACCATCACGCCTTGTAAAAAGTGTGCCGAGCATCAAAACGCCACCGTCGTTCACGTGGCTGCAAAGGGAAAATACCTCGGACACATTCTCATTTCGGACGTGGTGCGGGAGGACGCGAAGGAGACAATCGAGGGACTCGGCCGGCTCGGCATCCGTCGGATCGCTTTGGTTTCGGGTGACCGCGAAAGCGCCGTGCGCGAGGTCGCGGACGCGCTTGGCATCGCGGACGTTCACGCAGAGCTTCTCCCCCACGAAAAGGCCGAGTGCGTGCGCCGTCTCAAGGACGCGCTCCCGAAGGAGAATACGCTCGTGTTCGTCGGCGACGGCATCAACGATGCGCCCGTTCTGGCCGAGGCAGATCTCGGCGTTGCCATGGGCGGCATCGGAGCGGATGCGGCCATGGAGGCCGCAGACGTGGTGCTGATGGACGATAAGCCATCCAAAATCACACGGGCCATCGGTATTGCCAAAAAGACCCTTTCGATCGTACGGCAGAACATTTTGCTTTCGGTGGGCATCAAGCTTTTTGTTCTCATCCCCAACATTTTTCTCGGAGAGGGTGCCGTGCCGCTTTGGTTTGCGGTGTTTGCCGACGTGGGCGTTTGCATTCTGGCCGTTCTCAATGCGACGCGAACGCTCTATTACAAAAAATAAGTGCCTTTTAAAATCGGCGCGGAGCAAGCTTCTCCGCGCCGATTTTTGAATGAAAAACACAAAAAAACAAGCATTGCCGATTGTTTTTTTATCAAAAAGTATTGACTTCGGGAAAAGAAAGCATTACAATAATGACAAATTCAATATCGTTTTTAAATGCGATGACCGGAAATCAGTAGGCTGGAGTGAAGCTGGAGAGAGTTGCCGTTCGGTGCGAGGCAATGCGGATGTCCTTCCGAATTCCTTCCGGTAGCAGTGCGCTGAATAAGAGACTTCTCTTTAGTAGGTGGCAACGGGAGTTCCCGTCACAGAACTAAGGTATGCTCGTACCTGACAAGGCCGTTACCGTGAGTTGACGGCGAACTGAGGTGGTACCGCGGGAGTTTTTCTCGTCCTCTGTATTCCGTGATCGGAATGCGGAGGGCTTTTTTGTTTTTCTTTGCTCCGATCAAAACCTAAAAATACTTGGGGGGAGTCCCCCGAACAATCACAGAAAGGGTGATCCAAATGGCACAAAACTACTACCAAAAAGAAATTGAAACCATGTCGCCGGAAGAAATGAAAAAGCTTCAGTCCGAAAAGCTCGTCAAGCAGGTCAAGCACGTTTACGACAACGTACCCTACTACAAAAAGCTGATGGACGAAAAGGGCGTGACCCCCGATGACATCAAGGGAATCGAGGATCTTCACAAGCTCCCCTTCCTGACCAAGGCCGATCTGCGTGAGGCTTACCCCTACGGACTTCTGGCAAAGCCCCTGGAGGATTGCGTTCGCATTCAGTCCACCTCCGGCACGACCGGTCGGCGCGTGGTTGCCTTCTACACGCAGTCCGACGTTGATCTGTGGGAAGATTGCTGTGCGCGCGCCATCGTGGCGGCGGGCGGAACGAACAAGGACGTCTGTCAGGTCGCCTACGGCTACGGCCTGTTCACCGGCGGCCCCGGCCTCAACGGCGGCTCACACAAGGTCGGCTGTCTGACGCTTCCCATGTCCTCCGGTAACACCGAGCGCCAGATCCAATTTATGACCGATCTGAGCGCGACCATCCTTTGCTGTACCCCCTCTTACGCGGCTTACATCGGAGAAACGCTCAAGGAGCAGGGCTACAAGCCCGAGGATCTTTCCCTCAAAGCGGGCATTTTCGGTGCTGAGCCTTGGACGGAGGAGATGCGCCGCGGAATCGAAAAATCCCTTGGCATCAAGGCGTATGATATTTACGGCCTGACCGAGACATCCGGCCCCGGTGTGGCCTTCGAATGCAGTGAGCAGACGGGCATGCACGTCAACGAGGACCACTTCTTCCCCGAGATCATTGATCCCGATACCGGAGAGGTGCTGCCCGAGGGAAGCAAGGGTGAATTGGTCTTTACCTCGCTGGATAAGGAAGCCTTCCCGCTTCTTCGCTACCGTACTCGCGATATTTGCGTGCTGTCCCGCAAGAAGTGCTCCTGCGGACGTACGCTGATCAAAATGGCCAAGCCGATGGGCCGAACCGACGATATGCTCATCATCCGCGGCGTGAACGTATTCCCCAGTCAGATCGAGACGGTTCTGCTCAACGAGGGCTATCAGCCCAACTACCAGATCGTCGTCGACCGTGTCAACAACAACGACACCTTCGAGATCAACGTGGAAATGGCAGACGATAAGTTCACCGACAAGGTGGGCGACATCATTGCAATGGAAAAGGCACTTGCCGGCGCAATGAAGGCGATGCTCGGCATCAACCCCGCCGTGCGGCTCGTTGCACCTAAGTCCATCGCAAGAAGCGAGGGCAAGGCCGTTCGCGTAATCGACAAGAGAAAGCTTATCTAACGGCAGAAAGGAGATTTCGTTATGGCAATCAAGCAATTAACGGTATTCGTTGAAAATAAACAGGGTGCGCTGGTCGCGATCACCGACACCCTCTCGAAGCACAAGATCAATCTCAGAGCACTTTCCATCGCCGAGACGCAGGATTTCGGTATTCTGCGTCTGATCGTGAACGATGAGGAGAGCGCGGAGGCCATCCTGAAAGAGGAGGGCTATCTGATTAAGATCACCGAGGTCGTCGGTGTCAAGATCGGAGACGAGCCGGGCAAGCTCTCGGAGGCTCTTCGCATTCTCGATCAAAAGAAGATCAATCTTGAGTATCTTTACGCTTTTATGGCTCGCACCGAAAAGCACGCTTACGTGGTCATTCGCGTCGAGGACAATGCCGCGGCCGAGGGTGCTCTGACCGAAGCAGGCTTTCGACTTGTCACTAGGGCGGACGTTGACAAGCTCTGATCCCCAAACGCTATGCCCTCGCCTCAATGGGTGATGTCCTTATCGGAGAAATAAGATAGGGGTATGGGATAGCCCTGTGCATTTGTTAAACAAACGCGAAACTTGCAATAAAAACAAAAGAGAGAGTCATGCGGAAGCAAAATTCCGTAAGACTCTCTCTTTTTTTGCTTTTCTGTTTAGAGTTATGAGTTATAAGTTATGAGTTTGCTATCGCAAACGTTATGATATGATTGCCCTTGCAATCTTCCACTTGGCGAAGCCAACCATAACGATGCGGAGCATTCCATAACTCATAACTTGCCCGCATGGGCAATCATAGTTTAGCGTGATTGTCC
>JAZRZQ010000030.1:0-6312 GCA_045601445.1 Eubacteriales bacterium
CTACTTTCTTTTTCAAAAGAAAGTAGGTAGGTTAAAGGAGCTTGGCGCGGCGGATGTCCTTGCCGAGAAAGACCTTGGTGACAAATTCCCCGAGGAGACGGGATGTCGTCGCGGAGTCGTATTGGCTCTCGAGCTGACTTGCGGTCAGATTGGTGTTGATGATGGTCGGAAGTCCCGCAACACTTGCGCGATGATTGATGAGGTGATAGATCGCGGAAGTGTTGGCCTTGGATGAGGTCTCCGTGCCGAGATCGTCGAGGATCAGAAGCTCGGCCTCGAATAAGCGCCTTGTGCCGTGAGCCTCCGATTCGGGCAGGAAGCGCTCTTTTTCAAAGATCGCCGCCACGTTTGGCGCGGATTCATACACCACGTCAACGCCCTTGTCGATCACCACACCCGCGATCGCGGTGGAAAGATGGGTCTTGCCAAGGCCCGTGCCGCCGATAAAGAGCAGAGACGGCGAATCTTCACGGAAGTTCTCCGCCCAATCGCGGCAAAAGGACAGGTGCTTTGCCATCAGATCGCGCTCGGAGTAGATCTTGCCCGGAAGAAGCTTGTCGGAGTAGTATTCGAGACTGAAATTGTCGAAGCGCTGACGCTCGAGCAGCCTCCCGATGCCGCTGGCGCGGTAATGCTCGCGCACCAGCTCGCTTTTCATACAGCGGCACATCTTGTCGCGCTGATAGCCCGTGTCGTTGCACAGCGGGCAGGCCCATTTTACCTCGGTGTGATCGGGCGAAAGGCCCATCTTCACCAGCTCGCGGCGGTACTCCTCCCGCAAGCGGCGGTGCTCGTCGCGGATGGCATCCATACGCGAGGCCAGCCCTTCCCCACCCTTCATGGCAACCTCGAGGATCTTGGGGGCAACGGCGCGAAGCTGTAAGCCGAGCGCCTTGAGTGTGGGGTTCTTGCCTTCAGCCTCGGCGGTGCGAAGATCCGCGTCGGCCTGCGCCTTCTTGCGGCGCTGATCGAAGCGCTCACGAACGAGCGTTACGGTTTCTTGACGGAACATGGCTTTCCTCTCAATTCTCTTTTAATCCCTTGGCGACGGCGGCATCGAAAAAGTCGTCAAGGTCGTAGCTTTTGTCTGCTTTTTTGGCGTTTTTCTTGGTCTTTTCCGCAATCTCGGACGCCTTCACTACTCCTGCGGCGTGCCAGGACTCCAAAATGCGGTGCATATACTTCATCGACGGCTTCTTGGCGCTTGCCACCGTCGCCTCGTAGGCGGCGTCGATCAGATCCCGCCCGACGCTCCACTTCACGCGCCAGGTCTCAAGGATCTCCTCCTCGGCGGCGGTCAGCTTGCGATCCCCGAGCCCGAAGAGCGTGCGGATCTCCCGCTCGAATACGGCGCTTTCCTGCCGTGCCAGATAATACGCTTCGGCCTTTTCGTAGCTCGTGATCCCCTCGTCGTGGAAGGCGTTGCAGACCTTGGTGATGTAGCGCAGGCTCGTCTTCCCTTTCGCACAGCAATCCTCGATGACGAGCATCACCACCTCCATCGGCAGCTTCAGGTAGTCCATAAAGCTCCACAGGCGCGCAAGCTCGCTCGTGTTGAAGATCTTACCGAGCTTCTTCTGACCGAAGTCCACCAGCGCCTTGAACGACGGATCGTTCTCCGCCGCAACTCCGAGCTCCAGCGCCGAGTAAAAGGGCTGTTCGTCCGCATCCACCATTTTCGTGTCTGCGGGCACTCTCTCGGCGGGCTTGACAGGCTCGGCGGGCTTTGGCGCCTCGGCCTCGGCGGGCGAGAGCTTGCCGTGCGCCTTTAAAATCCCACAGCCGCGCCAAAAGGCCAAAGCCGAGGTGATCTGCGTCGAGTCAAAGCCCGAGGAAAGAAGCGCGTCGGTCAGCGCTCTCTCCTCCATCGCCCCGCCCGAGAGCAGGGACAGAGTGTGAAGCAGAATCCGCAATTCCCCGTCGCCGGCCTCCTCCATCTTGCCGAGAAGCTCGCGCGGGACGGAAAACAGCGCGTCGGGATACGTTTTTGCAATTCGATACGTCATAAACCTCTCCTTGTTCAGAGATTCGGAAAATTCTACATTCTGCATTATACCACAAAATCCCCGATCGGTCAATGACAATTCCTGACACGGCGTATCTTTTGAAATATTTTCTTGTCAACTTGCGACAAAACGCGACAAAAAAAGCGAAAATGTACCGTCACCCTTCGGCAAAAGATTCTGTTGAAAAATGATATCGTAGGAGCGAAAGGGGCGAAAAAGCCGAAATACGGCTTAAAAATCACGGAAAAGAAACCAAAAGGAGAAAAAAAGATGTGGAAGATCAAGAAGAAGAGCGAACGGCTTCATTTTTTGCCGACGGAGCGCATTGACCCGAATCCGTGGCAGGTGCATCGGAGCTTTTCGGGAGAGGGAATGGCAAGGCTGGCAAGCTCGATCGCGCGCTACGGCGTGCTCGAGCCGATCACGGTGCGGCAAAAGGAGAGCGGATATGAATTGGTGCTTGGGGAGAGAAGGCTTCGGGCGGCCAAGCTCGTGGGGCTTGAGAGAGTGCCCTGCCGCATCATCGAGATCGGCCCGAGAGGGGGCGCGGAGCTTTCGCTGACGGAAAACCTCTCGCGCGAGGACCCCGATCTGTTCGAGCAGGCGATGGCGATGGATCGGCTGATGAAGCAATTTCACTACACGCAGACGGAGCTTGCGCTTCGGCTCGGGATGAGCCGCAGTGCCGTGGCCAATAAGCTGAGACTGCTCCGTCTCGATCCGTCCGAGCGCATCCTCATCTGCGAGAGCGAGCTGACGGAGCGCCACGCGCGCGCCCTGATCCGCATTCAGGATGCCGAAACGAGGATGTTTGCGATCAAATACGTCATTGAGAAGGAGTACGGTGCGCGAAAAACGGAGCAATTTGTCGAGGCGATGATGGAGCATCCCGACGAATTTATGATCCGACTCAAGCCGCGAAAAGGGCCGCCGCGACCCGTCAGACGGCTCGTCATCAAGGACGTGCGGATCTTTTGCAACTCGGTCGACCGTGCGATCACGGGAATCCGCGACGCAGGAATTGATCTTGTTGCGGAAAAGGAAGAAGGGGAGAGCTACATCGCCTATTCCATTCGCATTCCGAAATACGCGCACAGCGAAAGCGCCTGAACCTTGGCACGGCAAACCGCCGTGCCTTTTTTGTTTCACGTGAAACATTCGGGAGAGCAGGGAAAACGTTTCACGTGAAACATGGCAGGAGAAAAGAAGAGAAAACGAGGGAAAGTTCATTGACAAAGCAGACCCGAGCGGCTATAATGAATAGAAGAAAAGAAAAAGGAGGAATCGCCGTGAAAATACTTGCCTTTGCCAACCAAAAGGGCGGCGTGGGAAAGACCACGAGCGCGATCAACGTCGCGGCAAGTCTTGGCGTCCTCGGAAAGCGCGTGCTGTTGATCGACCTTGACCCGCAGGGCAACGCCACCAGCGGTGTCGGCATTGATAAAAATCAAGTGGAAGCATCGACCTACGAGGTGCTGCTCGAGGGGGTGCCGATCGCCGAAGCGACCCGAAAAACCCCGTATCAAGGGCTTTTTTGCGTTCCCGCCAACGTCAATCTCGCGGGGGCGGAGCTTGCGCTGTCCGGCGCCGATGCGCGGGAGGCAACGCTTCGCAAGGCACTCTCGCAGGTGGGGGAATACGATTACGTCATCCTCGACTGTCCGCCGAGCCTCGGACTGCTTACGCTCAACGGGCTTTGTGCCGCGGACGGGGTCATCGTGCCGATGCAGTGCGAATATTTTGCGCTGGAGGGGCTCAGTCAGCTCGTTTATACGATCGAGCTGGTCAAGAAGATGTACCACCCGAGGCTCGAGCTTTCGGGCGTGATCCTGACGATGTACGACGGAAGGCTGAATCTCTCGCTGGCCGTGGCCGCCGAGATCCGCAAATATTTCCCCGATCGCATCTTCCGCAACACCGTTCCGAGAAACGTGCGACTTTCCGAGGCACCCAGCCACGGAAAGCCCGTGTATTATTACGATAAACATTCCAAGGGGGCGCAGGCATACCTTGAGATCGCCCGTGAATTGGAGAAAAGAGGCTTTTGATGGCAAAACAAGCATTGGGAAAGGGACTTGGTGACCTGTTCACCGCCTCACCCGAATCCTCGGGCTTGGGGCAGGGAGAGTGGATCATCACCGCGCCGATCGAGCGGGTGTATCCGGATGAGAATCAGCACCGAAAGACCTTCCACGACGAGACGTTGCAGGAATTGGCGGATTCGATCCGCATTCACGGCGTCATTCAGCCGCTTTTGGTTCGCAAATTCGGCACGGGCTATCAGATCATCGCCGGTGAGCGGCGCTATCGCGCATCGAAGATGGTCGGGCTCAAGGAGATCCCCGTCATCGTCAAGGATTTTGACGCCAGAGAAGCGCAGGAAGCCGCGCTGATCGAGAATCTCCAGCGTGAGGATCTCAACCCCATCGACGAGGCCAACGGCTACGCCGCCTTGATGCGCGCGTACAATCTGACGCAGGAAGAGGCCGCCAGGCAGATCGGCAAGAGCCGTACCGCCGTGGCCAATACGCTTCGCCTTTTGAACCTGCCCGTTTCCGCGCAGAGCCTGCTCAAGCAGGGGATCATCTCGGCGGGACACGCCCGCGCTCTGCTCGGCTTGAAGGATCACGAGGCCATCGAGGAGATGCTGCTTACGGTGGTCGAGCGGGAAATGACGGTGCGTCAGGTCGAGGAAGCGGTCAAGGAAACGCTGGAGGGCGGTGCGCCGCTGAAAAAGGTTTCCCGACAGACCGCGAAAAACGAGGTTTATCAGGCACAGATGAAGGAGGTTGCCGCCCGCGCGGCCGCAACGCTCGGCAGAAAGGTCGCCATTAAGGACGACGGTACGGGACGCGGTAAGCTGACGCTGGAGTATTTCGACGCGCGCGATCTTGAGGAGCTGCTCGCCCTGCTTTGCGGCGAGGAATTTTTGCTTAACTTATAAATTAGTTTACAAGAAAAACATACATTGCACGAAAAGAAAGAAGAGGACTGCTATGCTGGACATCAAATTTATCAAAGAAAACCCCGAGCTTGTGAAGGAGAACATCCGCAAGAAATTCAAGGAAGAGAAGCTCGGTCTCGTGGACGAGGTCATCGCGCTTTACGACGAGCGCCTTGCCGCCCTGCAGCGCGCGGAGGAGCTTCGCGCCAACCGCAACAAGATCTCCAAGCAGATCGGCGTTTTGATGGGGAAGGGCGAGCGCGAGGAAGCCGAGAAGATCAAGAAGCTGGTAAACGATCAGGCGGCCGAATTGAAGGCACTCGAGGAGAAGGAAACGGCGCTTTCCGCCGAGCTGAAGGAAAAGATGATGAAGATCCCGAACATCATTGATCCTTCCGTGCCGATCGGCAAGAGTGACGAGGAAAACGTCGAGGTGGAGCAGTTCGGCGCGCAGACGAAGGTCGATTTCGAGATCCCCTTCCACACCGACATTATGGCGCATTTTAACGGCATTGATAAGGAAGCGGCCGGCAGAGTGGCGGGCGAGGGTTTTTATTATCTGATGGGCGACATCGCGCGCTTGCACAGCGCCGTCACCGCCTACGCGCGCGACTTTATGATCGACAAGGGCTTTACCTATTATATTCCGCCGTTTATGATCCGCTCCGAGGTGGTCACGGGTGTCATGAGCTTTGAGGAAATGGAAGCGATGATGTATAAGATCGAGGGAGAGGATCTCTTCCTGATCGGTACGAGCGAGCATTCGATGATCGGTAAATTCATCAATACGATGACGCCCGAGGCATCCCTTCCCTTGACGATGACCAGCTATTCGCCTTGCTTCCGTAAGGAGAAGGGCGCGCACGGCATCGAGGAGCGCGGCATTTACCGCATTCACCAGTTTGAAAAGCAGGAAATGGTCGTTATCTGTAAGCCCGAGGAGAGCATGGATTGGTTCCACAAGATGTGGAGCTATTCGGTCGAGCTGTTCCGCAGTCTGGACATCCCCGTTCGCACGCTGGAGTGCTGCTCGGGAGATCTTGCCGATCTGAAGGTCAAGAGCTACGACGTTGAGGCTTGGAGCCCCCGTCAGGAGAAGTATTTTGAGGTTTGCTCCTGCTCGAATCTCGGTGACGCACAGGCGCGCCGTCTGGGCATTCGCGTCAAGGGCGAGGACGGCAAGAAGTATTTTGCACACACGCTCAACAATACCGTCGTGGCACCGCCGCGTATGCTGATCGCGCTGATGGAAAACAATCTCGAAATGGAAAACGGCAAGTACCGCATCCGCATCCCCGAGGCGCTTCGTCCTTATATGGGCGGCAAGGAAAAAATACTGCCTAAGAAATAATTATATTTTGT
>JAZRZQ010000031.1:0-24332 GCA_045601445.1 Eubacteriales bacterium
AGTTATGAGTTTGCTATCGCAAACGTTATGATATGATTGCCCTTGCAATCTTCCACTTGGCGAAGCCAACCATAACGATGCGGAGCATTCCATAACTCATAACTTGCCCGCATGGGCAATCATAGTTTAGCGTGATTGTCCGTTAAGGACATCACGCTAATCGGCGAGGGCTTTTTTTGTTTTTTTCGAAAAAAGGACTTGACAAGTTCCCGCTTTCGGAGTAAAATGAATCCAATTTCATACAAACAAAGGCTGTGATGAAGAATGGCCGAGGAGAAAAACAGCGCAGAGAGCTGATGGTTGGTGTAAATCAGCGTGTTGCATATCCTTGTCCTCTCACTTCTGAGCCGTAAGCCTGAAGCGCAGGTGTGTAGGGCTTTCCGTGTTTGCTACGTCAGTGCATAGAGGTTGTTTGACCTCGAAGAGGTGGCGGATGATTCCGCAATTTGAGTGGTACCGCGAGTGTTTTTTCACCCGTCTCAAAGCAAGCTGATCGCTTTGAGACGGTTTTTTTGTATTTACCCCCGTCAAGCGATTCAAAGAAGCCATGATTGCGCAACAACGAAGTCATTTTACGTTCCGTTTTGAAAGGAGAACACAATATGAAACAGATCCACGTCAGCGACATTACGCTCAAGAAGCTTTCCGAGGACAGAGCCGTCTCTTTGCTGTTCCGTGAAAAATCCGCAATCGCCGCTTGTGCCGACGCCATCGGTGTCAGCGTGATCGAATTGGGTGCGATCCGCTCGAAGCGAGAGGACACCATCGTTTACAAGACCATTGCACAGAACGTGCAAAACGCCGCGCTTGCCATTCCCGTCGGCGCAGATCCCGAGTCGCTTCAAAACGCCTGGGAGTGCATCAAGGAGGCGAAGCGCCCCCGTTTGCAGATCGAGCTGCCCGTATCGACGATCCAAATGGAGTACAGCTACCATCTCAAGCAGGAAAAGATGCTACAAAAAATCACCGAGCTGATCCGCGCCGCCAAGGCCCTTTGTCCCGACGTGGAATTCTCCGCGCTCGACGCGACCAGAGCAGACAAGGCGTTTTTGTGCGAGGCCGCACGCGCCGCCGTAGAAAACGGTGCGACGCAGATCACGCTGTGCGATGATGCCGGCTCTTCCACGCCCGAGGAGATCGCCGATTTGGTTTCCTCCGTCAAGGCCGCCTGCAGCTGTGAGGTATTCGTACAGCTCTCCGACCGCATCCATTTGGCCGTAGCCTGCGCGCTGGCGGCCATCGGCGCGGGAGCGGACGGTGTCAAGGCCGCCATGGTCGGAAAGGATCTTCTTTTGACGGGAGAATTTTCCGACGCGATGGGCGCTTGCCAAAATCGGATCGAGGCAGAGATCCGACTGAACAACACCAAAATTCACGCAAGCATTGCCGATATGACCTCTCACATCAGCCATCAAACGCCAAGCGACGAGGGCAAGGCAAGTGAAAACGACGGCATTTTGCTCGATGCCGATTCGACTTTGGCGCAGGTCGCCCACGCGGCGCTGATTTTGGGGTACGATCTTTCCGATGCCGACGTCGGCTCCGTTCATAAGGCGCTGGCTCAGGTTTGCGAAAAGAAGGGCACGGTCGGCTCTAAGGAATTGGAGGCGGTGATCGCAAGCTCTGCGATGCAGGCTCCCTCCACCTATCATTTCGAGACCTATACTGCCACCAGCAGCAACGTCTCCGGCTCGATGTCGCAGGTCACCCTGAAGTGCCACGACGAGATCATCTGCGGCGTGAGCGGCGGGGACGGCCCGATCGACGCCGCCTTCCGCGCAATCGAGCAGTGCATCGGCCATCACTACGAATTGGACGATTTTCAGGTTCAGTCCGTCACGGAAGGAAAGGAAGCGCTCGGCTCGGCGCTGGTCAGACTGCGTAACAACGGCAAGCTCTACTCCGGAAACGGCACTTCCACCGACATCGTCGCGGCAAGCATCCGCGCTTACATCAACGCATTGAACAAGATCGTCTTCGAGGAGGCATAATATCTATGAAGATCGTTTTTTCAACGAAAAACGTCAACCGCCCGTCCTTTCTGGACACCTGCCGTTACGCATACGACTACGGCTTCGAGGGCTTTGAAATATACGACGCGATCAAGGAAAGAAGCGCCCATCACGACAGCGTGTTAAGACGCGACCGAACCGCCGACGCCAAGAGAAAGCTGGTCAACCGCAATCTTTCCGTTTCCGCTCTTCGCCTGCCCGAGCCGATCGAAAGCAAGGACGTAACGGCCGAGCTTTTGCTCAAATACGTGGATATGGCCGCCGCGTGCGGCGTGGAAAACGTGATCGTTTCGATGGAAAAGTGCGTTCCCTTTGCGCTTCTCGATCAAAAGCTGACAGCGGCCATCCGCCGTGCCGAGCAGACCGACGTGACCGTTTTATTCGAGACGGTCGGCTATCTCTCCGACACGGAAAAGGTCATTGACGTCATCAATCATTTCGCATCCTCCTCCGTCGGCGCTTCGTGGAACGTCAGGGGCACCTACTTTGCCGCGTGCGAAACGGCCGAGGCGACCATCAAGAACCTCGGCGCTTACATCAAATACGTCCGCTTGGGCGATATGAAAAACGGCAAAACCGTTTTGATCGGCGAGGGCGATCTGGACGTTGAGAAGCTTCTCGGTGCGCTGTCCTCTCTGAATTTTGATGGTTTTATCTGTGCGGCCTGGAACGACGAGATCAGCGATGCCGACATCGTTCTGACACATTTTACCAACTATATCTCCTCGCTCAACCGCGAGAGAAAGAGCTTTGACCGCGCCTATTACAACCGTTCGAAAACGGGAACCTTTGTCTGGAAGAAGTACGACGTGATCGACGCGACCTTTTCCGACGTGCTTGACACGATGGCAGAGAACTACCCCGATCAGTATGCCTTCAAGTACCCGACGCTGGACTACACGAGAACCTACGAGCAGTTCCGCCGCGACGTGGACGAATGCGCCGCCTCGCTGATCTCGCTTGGAGTCAAGGCGGGCGATCACGTGGCCATCTGGGCGACGAACGTGCCGCAATGGTTCATTACCTTCTGGGCAACCACCAAGATCGGTGCGGTTCTCGTCACGGTTAATACCGCCTACAAGATCCACGAGATCGAATATCTGCTCAAGCAGTCCGACACGCACACGCTGGTAATGGTCGAATACTGCAAGGACATCAACTACAAAGAGATTATCGAGGAGCTTTGCCCCGAACTAGAGTCTCTTCAGCCGGGAGAGCCCCTTTACTCGAGAAATCTTCCCTTCCTGCGCAACGTCGTCACGGTAGGCTTTGAGATGGACGGCTGTCTGACCTGGGAGAAGATGCTCTCCCGCGCGAGCATGATCCCGCGCGAGGAAGTTCGCAGACGTGCGGGGCTGGTCAAGCCGGACGACGTGTGCAATATGCAGTACACCTCCGGCACGACGGGCTTCCCGAAGGGCGTGATGCTCACGCACCGCAACATCGTCAACAACGGCAAGACCATCGGTGACCGAATGGATCTGTCCACGGCTGACCGTATGATGATTCAAGTACCGATGTTCCACTGCTTCGGAATGGTGCTTTCGATGACCTCGATGATGACGCACGGCGGCACGCTTTGCCCGATCCCGTATTTCTCGCCCAAGTCCTCGCTGGCCTGCGTCAACGACGAGCGCATCACCTGCTTCAACGGCGTTCCGACGATGTTTATCGCGATGTTCAACCATCCCGATTTTGCCAAAACCGATTTTTCCTATATGAGAACGGGCATTATGGCGGGTGCGAACTGCCCTGCCGATCTGATGCGCCGCGCCTCGGTGGAAATGAATATGCGCGAGATCATCTCGGTTTACGGTCAGACGGAAGCTTCGCCCGGATGCACGATGGGCGAGGTCAACGAGGATCTGGACCACAGAGTCGAGACGGTCGGAAGTGCCTTCCCCGGCGTGGAATGCAAGATCATTGACCCCGAGACGGGAAAGGAGCTTCCCGACGGAGAAAGCGGAGAGTTCGTCGCACGCGGCTTTAACATTATGAAGGGCTACTACAAGATGCCCGAAGCCACGGCGCAGGCGATCGACGCGGACGGATGGCTCCATTCGGGCGATATTTGTATGAGAACGCCCGACGGCTATTACAAGGTTACGGGCCGCTTGAAGGATATGATTATCCGCGGCGGCGAGAACCTCTATCCGCGCGAGATCGAGGAATTTTATCTGACCTGCCCCAAGGTGCGCGACGTTCAGGTGGTCGGCGTACCCGACGAAAAATACGGCGAGGAATGCTGTGCCTGGGTCATCCTTCACAAGGGCGAGACAGCCGACGAGGAAGAGATGAAGGCTTTCGGTAACGCATCCATCGCCAGACACAAGGTTCCCCGATATTTTCTGTTCGTCGACGAATTCCCGATGAATGCGGCAGGCAAGATCCTCAAATACAAGATGCGCGAGGAATCGGTCGAGCGCCTCGGCTTAAAGCAGTCCTGACGCACCGTTTGACAAGGCAAATATATATGAAACAGTATCCAATCATTGATGCGCACTGTCACATCTACCCTGACAAGATCGCGCAGAAGGCCTCGGACAGCACGGGAGGCTTTTACGGCATCCCGTCGCTGCTCGACGGCAGAGTATCCACCCTTCTCGAGCACGGAACAAAGGCGGGGATCGGGCATTTTATTGTGCAATCCGTGGCGACCTCGCCCAAGCAGGTATCGAGCATCAACCGCTTCATTGCCGAGCAGGTAAAGCAAAGCGGCGGGCGCTTTACCGGCCTCGGAACGCTTCACCCCGACAGCGAGAACGTCGAGGCGGAGGTGGACGAGATTTTGCGTCTGGGGCTGAAGGGAGTCAAGCTTCACCCCGACATTCAGCGCTTCAAGATCGACGATTACCGCATGCTCAAAATTTACGAGCTTTGCGAGGGGAGACTGCCGATCCTGATGCATACGGGGGATCATCGCTTTGATTTTTCCAATCCCAACCGTATGAAGCCCGTGCTGGAAATCTACCGCAATTTAACGGTGATCGGCGCCCATTTCGGCGGCTGGTCGCTTTGGGAGCAGGCAACTGAGATGCTCAAGGAGTACGAAAACTTCTTTGTGGATTGCTCGTCCTCTCTCTACGCCCTCTCGCCCGAAAAGGCCTGCGAGCTGATCCGTTCCTACGGAAGCGGGCGCGTGCTGTTCGGCACGGATTACCCGATGTGGCTTCCCGAGGAGGAGCTCGAGCGCTTTTTGCGTCTCTCGCTGACCGAAGAAGAACGGGAAAACATTCTCTCCCGCAACGCGGCAAGACTGTTCGGCATTGAATTCTGAAATTTTTTAAAAAAAGCACTTGACTTTTGTTTTTTCTGGTGTTATAATTCAAGCAAATTTGAATATCACAAAAAAACGACTATGATGAAGACGGTCGGAACGGAGAATCCTCCAGAGAGTTGCCGCTTGGTGCGAGGCAACGGTGCATCCTTCCAAATGATCTATCCCTTCTGAGTCGGAGGACCGAAAGGCAACGCCGAGTAGACTCCTTCCGTATTGCTGCGTAAAAGCAAAGGACTTGTTAGAGTTCGGTAAGTGACGGAATTTTTTCCGTAATTTGAGTGGTACCGCGGGTGAAACAACTCGTCTCAAAGTTTTTTGAGACGGGTTTTTTTTGTTTTATTCAAATTTGTAATCACAACCCAAAATCATAAAAGAAGGAGAAAACGAAATGGATTACAGTTTGAAGGACGTGGCAGGCAGAATCAAGGGTCTGCGCGAAGCAAAAGGATACACCCAAGAGCAGCTGGCGAAGCTGACCGGTGTATCGGTCGAGGAATACCGTGTGTTGGAGCAGGGTGAAACGGATTTCAGCTTCACCTTCATTTACAAGTGCGCCAAGGCCTGCGACGTTGAGGTGGTCGATCTTCTCGAGGGCAGCAGCACGACGCTGACGAGCTTTGCCATCACCAGAAAAGGCGAGGGCCTAAAGATCTTAAAGCAGCACGGTGTCGAATACAACAACCTTGCCCCCAAATTCAAGGACAAGCTTGCAGAGCCGTTTTTGGTCAAATTCCCCTATCTTCCCGAGGAGCAGAACGCCCCGATGAAGCTCAATTCCCACAACGGTCAGGAATTTGACGTCATCGTCAAGGGCTCACTCAAGGTGCAGGTGGGAAATCACGTGGACGTGCTTTCCGAGGGAGATTCCATTTTCTACAACAGTCTGATCCCGCACGGAATGATCGCCGTCAGCGAGGGGGGCTGTGAATTTCACGCCGTCGTTTTAAATCCCCAGGACGGGCTTGTATCCGAGGAGTACCCCGAGGCTCCCGTCGTCGCTCATAAGGCCGTTGAAAAGGAAAGCGATACGACCACGGTAGCCGATGCCTTTGTCGAGTCATCCTACGATGAGAACGGCGTGTTCAACGGCATCCGCTTTCATAACTCCGATCGCTTCAACTTTGCCTTTGACTGCGTTGACGCCATTGCGGAAAAGACCCCCGACAAGCTGGCGATGCTGTGGGTGGCAAACGACAAGAGCGACCGCCGCTTCAGCTTCCTTGATATGAAGAAATACTCCGCCAAGACGGCGAACTACTTCGAATCGCTCGGCATCAAAAAGGGCGACACGGTGATGCTCGTGCTCAAGCGTCACTATCAGTTCTGGTTCTGTATGCTCGCGCTTCACAAGATCGGTGCGATCGCCATCCCCGCAACCAACCAGCTCGTCGAGCACGACTTTGATTACCGCTACAAGGCCGCCCGCGTCAAGGCCATCGTTTGCACGGCCGACGGTGACGTTTCGCTCGAGGCGGAAAAGGCGGCCGCCGCCTACCCCGATATGCTCAAAATCCTTGTTGGCGGAAAGCGTGACGGCTGGTACGACTTTAACGTGGAAATGGAGCGCTTCAGCACGCACTACGCCCGTACGGAAGCCACTCCCTGCGGAAACGATCCGATGCTGATGCTCTTCACCTCCGGCACGACGGGCTATCCCCGCATTGCCACGCACTCTTATAAATATGCACTCGGTCACTACCCCACCGCCAAGCATTGGCACAACGTCAATCCCAACGGGCTTCACTTCACCATCTCCGACACCGGCTGGGGCAAGGCGCTTTGGGGCAAGCTTTACGGACAATGGCTTTGTGAGGCGGGCGTGTTCACCTACGACTTCGACCGCTTCCATTCCGAGGATATTTTGCCGATGTTTGCAAAATATCACATCACCACCTTCTGTGCGCCGCCGACGATGTACCGCTTCTTCATCAAGGAAGATCTGTCAAAATACGATCTGTCCTCGATCGAATACGCCACTACCGCGGGCGAGGCGCTGAACCCCGAGGTCTTTCATCAGTTCAAGAAGGCAACGGGGCTGACCATCATGGAAGGCTTCGGTCAGACGGAAACCACGCTGTCGATCGCAAACTTTGTCGGCTCGACGCCGAAGATCGGTTCGATGGGCCGTCCCAGCCCGCTGTACGACGTGGTGGTGCTCGATCCCGACGGAAACGAATGCAAGACCGGTGACACCGGCGAGATCTGCATCCGCACGAAAGACGGTGCACCCTGCGGTCTGTTTATCGGCTATTATTTGGACGAGGAAAAAACAAACGAGGTCTGGCACGACGGCTACTACCACACCGGCGATCAGGCCACGATGGACGAGGACGGCTATCTTTGGTACGTCGGCAGAATCGACGACGTCATCAAGTCCTCCGGCTACCGCATCGGCCCGTTTGAGATCGAAAGCGTCATCATGGAGCTTCCCTACGTGTTGGAATGCGCGGTCACGCCCGTCCCCGACGAGGTGCGCGGACAGATCGTCAAGGCGACCGTGGTGCTCGTAAAGGGACAAGAGGGCTCCGACGCCTTGAAAAAGGAAATTCAGGAGTACGTCAAGACCCACACCGCGCCTTACAAATACCCGAGAATCGTGGAGTTCGTCCCCGAACTGCCCAAGACCATCAGCGGCAAGGTCAGACGCGTGGAGATCCGCAAGAACGATCTGGAAAAAATGAAACAATAAAGCCCCTCTCGCATTCCGAGAAGGCAAAAAAAGAATGCACTCGAAAGTGTGCATTCTTTTTTTGTTTTTTTTTGAAGATCAGACCTCGACCAGAACGGTCATCACCATCGGGCGTTTTTTGGTTCTGCCGAAGAGGAATTTGGCCACCTCGTCGCGCGTCTTACTTTTCACAGAGGCAAGATCCGTTCCCGAGGAAAGCAGATGCTCGAGGCTGTGCTGAGCGACGGTGCGGATCTCCTCGATCAGATCCTCGTTTTCGCGAACGTAAACGAAGCCGCGGGTGATGATCTGTACCTCTCCCATCAGATACTTTCCGTAGCTTTCCACGGCGGCCACGACGGTGATGATGCCGTCCTCGGAGAGCTGCTTGCGATCGCGCAGGACGACGCTGCCGACGTCTCCGACACCGAGGCCGTCGATGAGAAGCACGCCCGTATGGACGGTGCCGTTGAAGGCGGCCTTACGACCGCCGTCGGAAAACTCGAGGATCTTACCGATCTCGGAAACAAAGACGTTTTCCTTGGGGATGCCCGCATACTGCGCGAGAGCGGCGTTTTGCACCAGATGCTTATATTCGCCGTGAACGGGCATAAAGAAGCGGGGCTTGGTGAGGGCAAAGATCATTTTGATCTCCTCCTGACAGGCGTGTCCGGAGACGTGCACCTCGGCGATGCGGTCGTACACCACGGAGATCTGCTTCTTCATCAATTCATTGATGATGTTGGTGATGGTCTTTTCGTTGCCGGGGATGGGGTGCGCCGAGATGACGACCATATCCTCGGGGGTGAGCTTGACCATACTGTGCGTGCCGAAGGCAAGACGGGAGAGCGCGCTCATTGCCTCGCCCTGACTTCCCGTGGTAATGAGGGTGACGTTGCGCGGGGCAAATTTGCGGATTTCCTCCGGCTCGATCAGCGTGCCCGAGGGGATGGACATATACCCGAGCTTAGAGGCGGTGCTGACAATGTTCTGCATACTGCGCCCGAGGATGCAGACCGCTCTTTGATGCTTGACGCTCGCGTCGATGATCTGCTGGACGCGGTGAATGTTAGAGGAGAAGGTCGCCACGATCACGCGCTTTTTGTTGTCGTGGAAAATCTGCTCGAGGCTGGTACCGACGGTGCGCTCGCTCGGGGTAAAGCCGGCTCTCTCGCAGTTGGTGGAATCGCAAAAGAGTGCGGTGACGCCCTCTCTGCCCAATTCACCGAAACGGGTCAGGTCGGTCATTTCTCCTGCAATGGGGGTGGAGTCGATCTTGAAGTCGCCCGTAAAGACGAACGTGCCTGCGGGGGAATGGATGGCAAAAGCGAAGGCATCGGCAATCGAGTGGTTGACCGAAATAGCCTCCACGGAAAACGCACCGACGCGGACGGTCTCACCTGCGCGGATGATGCGCAGATCGGCCGTGCGATTCAATTCGAACTCCACGAGCTTATTCTCAACGATCCCCAAGGTCAGTTTACTGCCGTAAATGGGCATTGGAACCTTTCTGAGCACGTAGGGAATCGCGCCGATGTGGTCCTCGTGGCCGTGCGTGAGAAACAGGCCGCGGATCTTGTGTGCGTTGCGCTCCAAATAATCGGTTTCGGGAATGACAAGGTCGATGCCGGGCATTCCGTCATCGGGAAAGCCCATTCCGCAATCAATGATAATGATGTCGTCATCGGTTTCGACAACGGTCATATTCTTACCGATTTCGCCGAGACCGCCGAGCGGAATGACGCGGACGTTTTGCTCGGGAACAGCCTTTTGCGCGTTGCTGTTTTTGCGGGCGCGGGCAGGGCTTGGCTTCGCGGGCGCGGGGCGCGCGGGAGCATCTTTCTCCCCTTTCTTCTTTTTCGGTGCGGCTTTAGGCGAGGCAGAGGCTTTTTTTCTTTCTTCTCTCATACGAAGGATCTCCTGCTCAATCGTCAGAACGCTCTCCTTCTCCTTCGGGGCACGCTTGGCTTTTTCCGTGCGCCGACGGGCGGGCGCGTCCTTTTTTAGGTTGGTTTTCTTTTTCGGTTGTTTTTTTGTCGTTTTCTTTTCTTCTTTTTTATGTACGGGAAGATCATTCTCTTCCCTCCATATTTTTTTCCAATTCATTGATTTTTCCTCGATATTGAAATGCGTTTTCCAAAGCGGCTTCGACACTGAGCGCCTCGGAGATGATTTTTATGCCATAAAAGCCGGATTCCAGACGAACCCTTTTGTCGGGATCGTGTCGACAGTAACGGATGAGCTTGGCTTTGTTTTCGTCCTCCGGCTCATAATACAGGGTGGTAACGTAAAGGTTGGGGAGTTTTTTGGTTTCGTGCAAAATGCTCTCTGGCTCAGCCGACAGCACGTAATGCAGAAGAGTGGCGGCAAGGAAGTTCTTGTCGTACCAAAAGCGATCGTGAAGCTCGGCGCTTTTCGCACTGCGAACACGGTTGGAGTGGTGGCAAGAGTAGGTCTCAATCGATGCTCCGAGCTTTTGCAAGCGCCGCACGATGACGGGGGAAGCATGATCGGGAACGGAAAAATGCCGTTTGCCCATAGCAAACTGCCGCATTGCCACGAAGAATCTGGCGTTTTCGGTATCTGCCAGACGATTTTTGTTGTGATACCATTTCAGGCAATCCTCGAACAAAGCAACGGAAAAGCCCTCGCTTTTGATTCCATTGTATGCGTCAAGACCGCTTTTTATGGCAGCTTCCCGCAAATACGAGGCGGCGTTCCCCGCGATGCCGATCGACTTGCGGTCAAAGATGCCGATCACGCGGGAAAGAGCATCCACGTAGCGATCGGAAGCGGGCGATTCGGTTTGAATCCTGCCGCTTTCACTTCCCTCCCGCTCCCGATCAAGCGAGCCGGAGAGCTTGAGCGTCAGCTTGCGGGGGAGCGCGAAGCCGTCCCGATCGAGAACGAACAGAAGCCCTCTTTGGTTTTCCTCGGAAACGTAGACGACGGGAAGAGCGCAGGTAGCGGCGGTAAAGGAAGCGATCTCAAGGCTGCCTTCCCCGAACAGACGGGCGTCAAAGGCGCTTTGGATGACTCCCGCGGCCACGGAAAGGGCAAAATGACGGCTGTTTGGCTTTGCGGCATCCCAAACGATGCCGATCGGGCCTTGCACGGTTTTGGCAAAGGCGCGGCCGAGCCGTTCCGCGCCGTCCCGATCGAGCCCGAGTGTTTCTCCGACGGCCGCGCCGCGCTCCGTGAAGCTGACGCTTTCATCGGAAAACGGGTCTTGCGCGGAAAGGATGCTGTTGGGGGGGTACTTGATCCCTGCGCGGGCAAGCGCGCCGCGCTTCAGAACGCTCTCTGCGCCGACCACGCTGCCCGAAAGCGCAAGAGCATCCTCCTCCAAATGCACCGATTCGCACAGAATGGCGCTTTTGGCCTCGGCACCGCTCTCGAGACGGACGCCGTCGAAGAGGATCGCGCCGTCGACGCGACTGCCCTTTTTCAGCTCGACCCCCTCGGACAGAACCGATCCCGCTCCGACCACGGCCTCGGGATCGACCCTTGCCGTATCCGAGAGAAAATACGAGCCTTGGCCATCCTCGAGCTTGACGGTTCGACCCGCGCGGGAAAGATAGGTGCGAACGCGGCCATCCATCAGATCGCGATTGCACTGATATAGGGTGTGAATCCTGCCGATGTCACACCAATACCCCTCGTCCTTATAGCCATACAGCGAAAAGCCGCTGTCAAGCAAGAGGGGAAACAGATCGTGAGCAAAATCGAAGGGCTTTCCCTTCGGCACAAAGGATAAAACCTTGGGAGAGAGAATATACACGCCCGTGTTGACCTGATCGGAGAGCGTTTCCGACCAATCGGGCTTTTCGGAAAAGGCGCAGATGCGCTCGAAGCGATCCTGCAGGACCACGCCGTATTCCAAGGGAGTCTTGACGCTGGATAGAATCACGGTGGCATCCGCCTTTTTTTCGCGGTGAAAGGCGATGGCTCGCGTCAGATCGAAATCGCAAAGAGCATCGGCGCAAAGCACGAGGAACAGCTCCTCGTCGCGCAGACGCTCCTCCAGATTTTTCACGCCGCCCGCTGTGCCGAGGGGAGTTTCCTCCCGACAATACTCAAGCTCCATACCAAAGGCTTGAGGGCCGTATCGCTCCGAGATGCGATCGGCAAGATAATGCGTGGTAATATACGAGCGCTTGACGCCGTGGTGCGCGAGAAGAGACAGGCAGTAGTCCATCACGGGACGCGCCAGAACGGGAACCAAGGGCTTGGGTCTGGTATCGGTAATGGGGCGAAGGCGTTCGCCTCGCCCGCCGGCTAAAAGAACCGCTTTCATTTCACTTCCTCCGAAAAAAATAATCTGTATCATTATTTTTTCCGTTGGAAACGGCGGCTATGCGAAGAAAAAATTTTTATTCCGCGCTCTCGGGCGGAAAATGCTTTTTGATGCCGAGATACCGCTCTCCGTCACGCTCGGTGATCTCCCCGAGAGCGAAAAAGACACCCTTTCGGTACAAACGAAGCCGCGCGCCGACGGGAAAAGTAAGCGAGAGCTTTCGGGTCAGAACGCGCTGGCCGTTGGCGATCAGATCGTCAAAAAACGGGGGCAAAGAATACACGGGATAAACGGAAAAAAGCGATTCCGTGGGAAGAAGCAACGCTTCTCTTTGCTCGGGGGACATGGCTTCGAGCTGTGAGAGTGTATAAGAATCGGCAAGAGAAAAGCCGCAGGCCTCTTCGCGGACGAGAGAATCCATCACGCCCAGACACCCCATTTCGCGGCAGAGATCGACCAGCAGAGTGCGGATGTAGGTACCCGCCGAGACCTCGGCCAAGAGCGTGGCCGCATCGGGCGTAAAGGAAAGCAGCTCAAGACGGTAGACCGTCACGCGGCGCGAGGGCCTCTCGATTGTTTTGCCCTCACGGGCGTATTCGTAGAGCTTTTTGCCGTTGATCTTTACGGCGGAGACCATCGGGGGGATCTGATCGTACGAGCCGACAAAATGTGCCACGGCGCGCTCCATACGCTCGCGATCGGGTCTTGCGGGATCGGTTTGAATGACCTTTCCCCAAATATCCTCGGTGTCGGTGGCAAGTCCGAAGGAAAGCGTGGCACGGTAGACCTTACGCTCGGAAGGCAGAAGATCGCACGCCTTGACGGCAGAGCCGATCAAAACGGGAAGCACGCCCTCGGCCTGCGGGTCGAGCGTGCCCGTATGGCCGACCTTTTTGGTGCCGTAGAGTCTGCGAAGCTTTGCCACCGCATCGTGCGAGGTAAAGCCCGCTTCCTTTTTTAAATTCAGAACGCCGCTTTTCAAGAAACGACCCTCTCTGCCTCGGAAAGAAGGCGCGCCAAGACCGCCTGCTCCGTACCGACAAGGGTACAGCCCGCCGCGGCGAAATGGCCGCCGCCGCCGAAGACGGCGCAGAAGGCGGCCGCGTCGATCCCCTCTTCACTGCGAACGGAGACCTTAAATTCGCCCGCCTCTCTCTCCTTGACGGAAAGAGACAGCACCACGCCCTCGATCTGACGGATGACGTTGATGAGCACGTCCAGCTCGGAATAGCTCGCACCGAGCTTTTCCTGCTCGGTCAGCGGAACGCACACGTACGCCACCTTGCCGTCGCAAAGAAAGCGCACCTGCGAGGCGGCGTAGCTTTCCAAGGCAAGGCGTTTGAGGCTTTTGGTTTCAAACAGACGCTTATTGATGCGGTAAAAGTCCCCCTCTTCGACGAAGCGCGAGAGATACGCGGCGGCAAGATAGGTGTTTTCATTGGTGTTGGAATAGCAAAACAGCCCCGTATCGGTCGCAAGGCCGGTATAGACGGCCAGCGCAAGATGGCGGTCGGGCTCGAGACCGAGGATGCGGACGAGATCAAGGATCAATTCCGCACAGCTCGCCGAATCGGGAGAGACGCATTTGAGCTTTGCCTTGACGCTGTTGATGCGGTGATGGTCAAGGCAAACGTCGATACGGTCGAGAAAAGGGGCTGAGACGAGCATCTCCGGCGCGGCAACGTCAACGGTGATAAAGCGCTCCGGCTCAAAGTCCTCGTTCGGCTCGGCATCCAGAAGATAGGAAAACTCCTTGCCGAAGGGATCGGGACAAAAGATCTTGGCCTTTTTCCCCATCAGACGCAGGGCGCGGCAAAGGGCAACCGCAGAGCCGCAGGCATCGCCGTCGGGAGAACGGTGACAAGCCACAAGAACCCGATCAAAATCGGGTTCTTTGATGGCTTTGGCGATTTGATTGAGCTTATTTTTCTTCTGTTTCATTGGTTCCATTCACATTCAGCTCCTTTAAAACTTGAGCAATATGCGCGCCGTGCTCGGCGGAGCGGTCGTGGAAAAAGGAAAGCTCGGGGGTCTGGCGAAGGTTCAGGCGCTTGGCAAGGGCAGTGCGCAAATAGCCTGCCGCATTTTCAAGGCCCTCTCTGACCTGCTCCGGATCACCCGTGATGGTTCCGAAATAAATTTTGGCGAATTTCAAATCGGGGGTCACCCGTGCGCTGTTGACCGTGACGAATGCCGATGACACGCGCGGATCTTTCACGCTGCGGATGATCTCACCCAACTCGCGGGCAACGGAATCGTTGACCCGTTCCTGTCTGTGATTCATAGTATCCTTTACTGATTCTTATTTTTCGACTTCTTCCATGACGTAGGCTTCGAGAACGTCGCCGACGTGGATGTCGTTGAATTTTTCCAGTCCGATACCGCATTCATAGCCCTGTGCCACTTCCTTGGCGTCGTCCTTGAAGCGCTTGAGGGAAGAGATCTTGTCCTCGAAGATCACGACGCTGTCGCGAAGAACGCGGATCATACTGTTGCGGGTGACCTTACCGTCGATCACGTAGGAGCCTGCGATCACGCCGACACCGGGAACGCGAATGGTCTGACGAACCTCTGCCTGACCGAGCACGTTTTCGCGGAAGGTGGGTGCAAGCATTCCCTTCATCGCGGCTTCGATCTCCTCGAGGCACTCGTAGATGATGCGGTAAGTACGGATGTCGACCCCGTTGGCGGTGGCGCTTTCGGTCGCACCGCGATCGGGACGGACGTTAAAGCCGACGATGATCGCGCCCGAAGCGGCGGCGAGCATCACGTCGTTCTCGGTGATACCGCCGACGGCGGCGTGGATGACCTTAACCTTGACCTCCTCGCAGGAAAGCTTTTCCAGCGATGCCTTGGCGGCTTCTGCAGAGCCCTGCACGTCGGCCTTGACGATGATGTTCAGCCTCTGTACGCCCTCCTTCATCTGGTTGGAGAAGTCCTCCAGACTGACCTTGGCGTTGGCGCGGAACTCGTCCTCCTTGGCGGCGTTCTTTCTTTGATCGGCAAGCTCTCTTGCCATTTTTTCGTCCTTGACGGCGTTGAAGATGTCGCCTGCGCCGGGGACTTGGTCGAGGCCGAGGATCTCAACGGGGACGGAAGGGCCTGCGGTCTTGACCTGCTTGCCCTTGTCGTCGGTCATGGCGCGGACGCGGCCGACGGCGCCGCCGGCAATAATCACGTCACCCGTGTGGGGCGTACCGGTCTGCACGGGAACGGTGGCAACGGGGCCTCTGCCCTTATCGAGCTTGGCTTCAATGACAGCACCCTTGGCCTCGCGGTTGGGATTGGCCTTGAGATCGGCCATTTCCGCGACGAGAAGGATGTTCTCCAAAAGATCGGGAATGCCCTGCTTGGTCAGAGCGGAAACGGGGACGCAGATCACGTCGCCTCCCCACTCCTCGGGGACCAGATCGTATTTGGTCAATTCCTGCTTGATGGATTCGGGGTTAGCACCGGGCTTGTCCATCTTGTTGATGGCCACGATGATGGAAACGCCTGCGGCCTTGGCGTGGTTGATGGCCTCTACGGTCTGAGGCATAATACCGTCGTCGGCGGCAACGACCAGAACGGCAATATCCGTCAAGCTCGCGCCGCGGGCGCGCATCGCCGTAAAGGCGGCGTGGCCGGGGGTGTCAAGGAATGTGATGGGCTTTGAGTTGATCTCGATGCGGTAGGCACCGATGTGCTGGGTGATACCGCCCGCCTCCCCTGCGGTGACGTTGGCGTGACGGATGGCGTCGAGAATGGAAGTCTTACCGTGGTTAACGTGACCCATAACCACGACAACGGGGCTTCTCTCCTCCAATTCCTCGGCATCGTCCTGATGCTCGTCGATGAGCTTTTCCTCGATGGTGACGACCTTGAGCGGCTCGGCCTCCGAGCCGAATTCATCGGCCACGAGAGCGGCGGTGTCAAAGTCAATGCTTTGGTTGGCGGTTGCCATCGCGCCCATCATCATCAGCTTTTTCATGACCTCGGCAGTCGTAACGCGAAGCTCCTTGGCAAGATCAGAGACCACAATGGTCTCGGGCAGGAAGATGTGGGTGGGGATGGTGGCGCGAACCGTATTTTCGGGGCCGCGCTTTTTCTTGTCGGCACGGCGGGGACGGCGGGGAGCCATACGGCGGCGCTGTGCCTCGGTACCGAATTCGTAGTTTTTCTCGTCGTATTTGGAAAGGTCAATATCAACGATCTTGGTGTCGATGATACGGGTTTCCTTCTTTTTGGCAACAAATTCCGTTTTGGGGCCGTTGAAAACAGGAGCTTGTGCGGAGGGAGCACGCTTCTCACTTTTTTCTTCGCGCTTCTTTTCGGGCTTGGTGCTTTGGCCGGGTCTTGCGGCGGCAAAGCGATCGTTCTTCTGTTGCTTTTTCTTTTCCTGCTCGGCAGCCTTTTCCGCGGCGGCCTTTTCCGCGGCGGCACGGGCGGCCTTTTCACGCTCGGCCTTCTCCTTTTCCTCGGCAAGCCGTCTTTCCTCGGCGGCCTTCTCTGCGGCAAGGCGTGCCTCTTCCGCGGCCTTTTCGGCGGCAAGACGCGCCTCTTCCGCGGCCTTTTCGGCGGCAATGCGCTCCTCTTCCGCGGCCTTTTCGGCGGCAATGCGCTCCTCTTCGGCTCTCTTGGCCGCTTCCTGCTCCGCCAATTCCTGCGCGGTCTCCTTGACCTTGAATTTGCCGTCGATGTAGCCGTTCATATCCGCGATCGGAAAACGCGCCATCATCGTCTGCAAGACAAAGCTGACCTCGTCGGTGTCCAGAACGCCGCCGGTCTGCTTGGTCATACCAAGCTCTCCGAACAGCGAGACGAGATCCTTGCTCTTGATTTCAAGATCCTTTGCCAATTGACTGATTTTTACTGATTCTGCCATAAAATCCCTCCAAACGCTTCACAAAGAAGCCAACACTAAATTCATAAAATCACGCGAGACGCTGACCGCGCCAACCTCGCCCTCGGCGCCGATGGCGGCGGCAAGAGAGGCTTTATCCAGCTTGGTGCGAACCACCATGACCGAGCGGTGCTCCGCCAGCGGCAAGAGCTTTTTTTCCGCATTTTCGGAAAGATCGGCGGCCAGCAGGATCACGGCGGCCTTGCCGCTTCGAAGCTGCTCGCGCACCAGCGCGCTTCCCACCGTCAGCCTTCCTGCGCGGCGGGCAAGCCCCAGAGCGCCGCAAAGCTTTTCGTTCATTCGCTCAGACTCTCCTCTAACTGCACCCAGATCTCCGCCGGAATCTCTACGTTCAGATTGCGCTCCAGGCGCTTGGACTTGCGCGCCTTCTGAAGACAAGCCTTCTTCGGGCAGAGATAGACGCCTCTTCCGTTGGCCTTTCCGCTCCCGTCCAAAAGGATCTCCCCCTCGGGCGTGCGAACCACACGGATCAACTCTCGCTTTGTTTTTTGCTCGTTACAGCCCGCACAGCGGCGCAACGGCTGTTTTTTTTCTGCCATTTCTTATTCTGCCTTGATGTCGATCTTATATCCCGTGATCTTGGCGGCCAGACGGACGTTCTGCCCCTCTTTGCCGATGGCAAGGGAGAGCTGATCTGCAGCCACGGTGACCTGACAGGTCTTGTCATCGCCCACCTGAACGGACTGAACCGTAGCGGGAGAAAGGCTCGAAGCAATAAAGGCGGCGGGATCGTTGCTGTACTGGATCAGATCGATCTTTTCGCCGGGAACCTCCTTGAGAATGGACGCCTTACGCATTCCCTTCAGGCCGATGCAGCTTCCGATCGGATCGACGTTTTCATCACGCGAATAGACGGCGACCTTCGTGCGGCTGCCCGCTTCTCTGGCAACGGCGTGAATGATGACCGTGCCGTCCTGAATCTCGGGAACCTCCGTCTCAAAGAGACGCTTGATGAAATTGGGATGGGTACGGGAAAGGACGATGATGGGATTGCGAGTCTCCTTTTTGACCTCGCAAACGTACACCTTGACGTGATCGCCCACCTTGAAGCGATCGGTGGGGAGCTGCTCCGCACGGACCAGGGTGGCCTGCGTGTTTTCAAACTCGAGGATGATGTTGCCCGTCATACGCTCGATGATCATAACCGTGCCGGTGATGATTCCCTCGGTCTTCTTTTCGTACTCCTCGATCAGCTTGCCGCGCTCCGCCTCACGGATGCCCTGCACGATGACCTGTCTTGCGTTCTGTGCGGGGATTCTGGCGAAGTTCTTGGGCTTGAATTCATATTCCTGCACGTCACCGAGCTTGGCGCGCTTCAGCTTCTTTTTGGCCGTTTCCAGATCAATCTCGCAGACGGGGTTCTGAACCTCCTCCACGACCGTCATCAGGCGGTACATCTTCACCGTGCGCTTGGCCGGATCAATCGCGATGCGCACGTTGCTTTCGTTATTGTTCTCCTTGCGATAGCCGGCAAGCAGGGCGGCTTCCACCTTTTCGAGCATAAACTCCTTGGGGATGCCTTTTTCTCTCTCCAATGCTTCCAGCGCGTCAAAAAGCTCGTTGTTCATGATATTTTCCTTTCGTGTCGTCCCGTTTTCGGGCTCCTTACAAATTTTCGTAAACCGTGGTGATTTTTGCGATCTGCTCCGCCTTCAGAAAAAGGCTTTCCGTGCCGATCGTGAGGGTAACGTCGCCGTTGTCGTAAGAGGTGAGAATGCCCTCGGGCTCCTTCGTGCCGCCCTGTGCAACGAAAAGACGCGCCCGCACCCTTTTCCCGAGGTAATAGTCAAAATGCTCGAGACGCACCAAATCGCGCTCCAGCCCTGCGCTGGACACCTCGAGATAGTACATTTGGTCGATGGGGTCGTTTTCATCAAGAAGGGGACTGATCAGATGCGTAACGGCCTCGCAGTCGGCAAGGTCGATCGCCTTTGAGCGGTCGGGATGCTCAATGGTGACCAGAAGGTTGTAATCCGCACCTTCTTTATAGTAATCCACGTCCCAAAGCAGATAGCCTGCCTGCTCGACGGCGTCGCGAATGATGCTTTCCACCAGGCTCGCGATCTTTCCTCTTCCCTTTTTTTCTGCCAAAGCGCACCTCTCCTTGAGAATTTCGAAAAATCCTCTTTACAACAAAGCGAGTAGAGCGAAATCTCACTCTACTCCCATACACCTTATTCTTACGTTAACAGTATACCACGGGACTACAAAAAAATCAATCCTTTTTTGAAAAAAACTTCTTATGTATATTGTCACGGGTGGAAAAATGTGCTAAAATGAACCCACCACAACGGCCCACGAGGCCAAAAAAAGGAGATACACCAATGAAAATGACGATGACCGCCACGGGCGACACCATTCTCATTCAGGGATTCCCCGAAGGGGGCTATGCCGGCTACGATCGGATCTGTCGCTACATCGGCAAAGGGCAGGCCAGATTCGGAAACCTGGAAACCTGTGTTACGGATTTCAGCTGTTACCCCTCTTACATCAGCGGCGGTACTTGGATGAATACAAACGAGCGCGTGCTCGATCAGATCCTCTCGTTCGGTATGAACTTTATGGGCTTTGCCAACAACCACACGCTGGACTTCGGCCCGCAGGGACTTTTGCAAACGGTCGAAAACCTTTACAAGCGCGGCGTGGCTACGGCAGGCGCGGGCAGAAATCTGTTCGAGGCCTCCAAGCCCGTATTCCGTGATTTTGAGGGTGGAAGAGTGGCCTTTATCGCCGTCACCTCGATCGGCACGAACCCTGCCGCGATGGCGGGTGACGCTTCCCGCTCCCTGCCCGGACGCCCCGGCAGCAACGGCCTGCATTACGCAACGAAGATGCGCGTGCCCAAAGAGGATATCGAGATCTTGAACGAGATCGCCG
Organism: Eubacteriales bacterium; assembly: GCA_045601445.1. Taxonomy (GTDB): domain Bacteria; phylum Bacillota; class Clostridia; order Oscillospirales; family SIG627; genus RGIG5579. Next base: position 20,038 of record JAZRZQ010000031.1, read on the forward strand.
AGTCGACCGGCATCAACGCGCGCGACGCTCTCAGCCGCAAGAACGGCTTTTTGCCGCCTCTGCCCGAGGGCGCGGCCGCGTTCGGCAGTATGATGTTCTACCCCACCGAGGGCGAGAGCGAAAAATTCACCTACTGCAACAAGCGCGATCTGGCGCGCATTCTCGACGCGATCAAGGACGCCAGCTACATTGCCGATTACACCGTAATTATGTTCCACGCACACGAGATCAAGGGTCTGGAGAACAACAAGCCCGCCGATTTCCACAAGGAATTTGCTCACGCCTGCATTGACGCGGGCGCTTGCGCGGTCATCGGCGGCGGTACGCACGAACTAAAGCCGATCGAGATCTACAACGGCAAGCCGATCTTCTATTCGCTGGGCGACTTCTGCTTCCAGAGCAACATCGTGGAGCGTCAGGCACCCGATATGCTCGACAAATTCAACCTGCCCGCTCTGAGTGACATTCAAGCGCTGGCCACCAAGAACAAGAATTGGACGCGCGGCCACCACACCCAGAAGGAAAACTTCCGCACCGTCATCCCTTACTTTGAATTCGAGGACGGCAAGATGACCCATCTGGAATTGCTTCCCGTTGACCTCGGCTTTGAAAAGCCCCGCACCTTCAAGGGACTTCCTTACGTCTCCGAGGGTGAGATCGCAGAGGAAATCTTCCAAACGCTCGACGAGCTTTCCACGCCCTACGGAACGCGCCTTTCGATGCAGGACGGCGTGATCCGCGTGGCGCTGGACTGATAGGGTAGAAAGGAGACGGACCAATGAAAATGACCATGACTGCAACCGGCGACTCCATCCTCATTCAGGGATACCAAGAGGGCGGCTACCCCGGCTTTCACGAAGTACGCGACTATCTGGCCAAGGGACAGGCAAGATTCGGCAATCTTGAGACCTGCGTGACCGATTGGACCTGCTACGGCTCCGCTTACTGCGGAGGCACTTGGCTGAATACCGAGGAGCGCGTGCTCGACCAGATCGTAAATTTCGGTATGAACTTTTTGTCCTTTGCCAACAACCACGCCATGGACTTCGGCCCTGACGGACTGCTGCAGACCTGCGAAAACGTCAAAAAGCGCGGTGTCGCGCTGGCCGGTGCGGGTGCGGATCTCTACGAGGCCTCAAAGCCCGTATTCCGCGATCTTCCCGCCGGACGCGTCGCCTTTATCGCCGTGGCCTCTTCCACCTCGAACGACGCCGCCAGAGCCGGCGTGGCCTCGCCCTCTCTCAAGGGCAGACCCGGCTTGAACGGCCTGCTTTTCAGCTCCAAGCTTGCGGTCAACCGTGAGCACTTCGACGCGCTTTGCCGCATTGCCAAGGAAACGAAAATGAACGGTCAGGCTGACATTTCCCGTATGACCGGCTTTGCCGCACCGCTGCCAGAGGGTGTCGGTGACTTCGGCGGAATGAGAATCGTTTTGTCCGAGGACGGCAAAGAGGGGATGCAGACCGCCTGCAACAAGCGCGATCTGGAGCGCGTGCTGAATGCCATCCGCGATGCCAAATACATTGCCGATTACGTGGTCGTGATGCTCCACGGTCACGAGGTTTCCGGTGTCAACAACGACCACCCCGCCGCCTTCCACGAGGAATTTGCCCACGCCTGCATCGACGAGGGCGCTTGTGCGATCATCGGTACGGGCACGCACCAGTTCAAGCCGATCGAGATCTACAACGGCAAGCCGATCTTCTATTCGCTCGGCAATTTCTGCTACCAGAGCAACGTTCTCGAGCGTCAGCCGCAGGACGTTCTGGAAAAATACAACTTCGAGCCGATGAGCGACGTTCAGGCGCTGGCCAAGAAAAACAAGGACTGGACCATCGGTCTGCACACGCAATCCAAGAATTTCCGCACCGTCATTCCCTATATGGAATTTGAAGACGGAACAATGACCCACCTCGAATTGAAGCCGATCGACCTCGGCTTTGATAAGCCCCGCACCTTCAAGGGGGTTCCCTGCTTTGCCGACGAAAGAGTTTCCGAGGAAATCTTCGGAACGCTCACCGAGCTTTGCGGCCGTTACGGCACCAAGCTCGAAAAGGACGGCGAGGTGATCCGCGTGGTTCTTCCCTGACGGATCCGAGATTTTTTGTTTCAAGAAGGCACGCTTCTGCCGTGAAGCGTGCCTTTTCTCGTGCTCTTTTTCTTGCCAAATCCAAAAGGCTTTGCTATAATAAGGAAAAAGCAAACATGCAAAGGAGCTTCGGTATGACGCTGGTGGTTTGTGTAGACGACGCGCTCGGGATGATGTTCAATCGCCGCAGACAAAGCCGCGACCGCGCACTGCGGGAGCGTATTCTTTCACGCAAGGGCAAGGCACAGCTTTGGATGAGTGCGTATTCGGCCGAGCTGTTTCAAGAAACGGACGGCACAAGGATTTGCAAGGCTCTGCCGACCGAGGCGGACGGCGAGGCTTTCGTTTTCGTGGAGAACGGGCCGATGCCCGAAGCGCCTGACGAGATTTACCTCTACCGCTGGAACAGACGCTATCCTGCCGACCGATACTTCCAAGTGGATTTGACGAAGTACGAGCTGATCTCGCGCGAGGACTTCGCAGGCTTCTCACACGAAAAAATTACCGAAGAACACTATAAAAGGAGAACGGACGAATGAAAAAAAGAGCATTTCTCTTTCTCTGCCTTTTGCTGGCCGCGCTGATCGCCTTTTCCGCCTGCGCGAAAAGCGATGCGAACAAGACCGAGCCGAGCATTGGCGAGAGCACGACCCGTGAGACGGCAGGGGCCATCCCCGCCTACGGCAAAGACCCGTTTGTTGCGCTCAACGGCAACGTCCCGCTCTTTACGGAAAACGAATACACCACGACTGCCTTTGAGAACTACGCACCCTTGGATGCACTCGGACGCTGCGGCGTGACGGTGGCGTGCGTCGGCAAGGAGCTGATGCCGACCGAGGAGCGCGGCAGCATCGGGCAGGTCAAGCCCTCGGGCTGGCACACGGTAAAGTATGACAGCGTAGACGGGAAATATCTCTACAACCGCTGTCATCTGATCGGCTTTCAGTTAACCGGTGAAAACGCCAACACGAGAAACCTGATTACGGGGACGCGCTATCTGAACGTAGAAGGGATGCTCCCCTTTGAAAATATGGTGGCAGACTACGTCAAGGAAACGGGAAACCACGTACTGTACCGAGTCACGCCCGTGTTCGTGGACGAGGAGCTGGTGGCACGCGGGGTCATTCTGGAAGCCTTAAGCGTTGAGGACAAGGGAGAAGGCATTTGCTTTCACGTTTACTGCTACAACGTCCAGCCGCAGGTCAGCATTGATTACAAGACCGGTGAGAGCCGCGAGGGAGAGGCAACACAGCCCGTGACCGTCCTTCCCGACCGAACGGCATCTCTTCCCGAAAACGGGACGCAAGACGGGCAGGAGACAAAGCCCGCGCAAGAAACATACGTGCTGAATCTCTCCAGCAAAAAAATTCACAAGTCCACCTGCCGTTCGGCGGAGACGATAGCCGAGCACAACAAGTCTTCCTTTGACGGCGACCCGAGCACCCTTCTCGCACAGGGCTATACCTACTGTCAGACCTGCTTTTAACAAGACTTTGATCGGAGGTGACGGCGATGCCGAACATCTGCACATACGACCCCTATCTTGCCCCGTATCGGGATGCCCTTCGGGCGCGCCTACAGCGCTTTTACGAAAAAAAGCAGGAGCTTGTGGGAGAAGGCGGCTCTCTGTCGGACTTTGCCAACGCACATTTATATTTCGGCTTTCACCTGACTCCGAACGGCTTTGTTTACCGCGAATGGGCACCAAACGCCGAAAGGGCCTATTTCTTCGGTGATTTCAACGGCTGGGATCGAAGAGCGCATCCGATGGAAAAGGGCGAAGGAGGCGTATTTACCGTCACGCTGCCGAGTGCGCCGCGCGCGGGCAGCTTTGCCAAGGTCATCTTCTGCCAAGGGGAAAAGGAATGGGAGCGCATCCCGCTGTACGCCACCGAGGTCGTTCAGGACGAAAACGGGGTCTGGGCCGCACGCATCCCAAGCTTTGAGCCGTTTTCCTGGCGCACGAAGCGCTTTCTTCCCAAAAAGGGGCTTTATATTTACGAATGTCATATCGGAATGGCGCAGGAAGAGGGCCGCGTCGGCACTTACCGCGAATTTCGCGAAAAAATTCTGCCGAGGATTCACAAGGCGGGCTACAACACGCTGCAGATCATGGCGATTATGGAGCATCCGTATTACGGCTCGTTCGGCTATCAGGTCTCCAATTTTTACGCGGTATCCTCCCGCTTCGGCACGCCCGATGAAT
>JAZRZQ010000032.1:0-3252 GCA_045601445.1 Eubacteriales bacterium
CTCCTTTCGTTGTACTCTAAGACTTGAACAACCTTATTGTACCATCGGGGAGAATTTTTTGGTATAACCACCGACGCGCACCCGCATAGCGGGTGGTTCTTTTGTTTCGGACGTTCCGTCCTCAACTAGCTAAAGCCACTAACAAAAAAGGACAACGTTTTTATTCAAACGATGTCCTTTGGGCCTTTTTTTGTTTTCACGGAGCGGTACGGTAGAGATCTGCAGCGGAATGGCGGTCTTGATTTGGCGAAATGCCAAAGCGTTTTTTATAAGCGCGGTAAAAGGAAGAATACTCCTTAAAGCCGCTCTTTTCGCAAGCCTCGGTGATGCTCTCCCCCTCGCGGATGAGGCTTCTTGCCAAAAGCAGGCGCTTGATGAGAACGTAATCCCACAGCGTAGAGCCGGTCGCCTTTTTGAAGTTTCGGCTGAGCTGGGACTTGGAGAGGAAGAATCTGGCGGCAATTGCATCCAGCGAAAGGTCGGCGGAGAGATTCTGATTGATATATTCGATCATCTCGTAATTCTTGCCGAGCGCTTCCCTCTCGCGGATGCCGCGATCCTGACGGATATGAAGATTACACGCCTCCAGAAGCAAGGAATACAAAAAGGTGATGACCGTCAGACGGATATGATAGGAAGAGCTGTTGCCGTCAAGCTCCATCACACAGGGCAAGAGCGATTCCAGACGGTTCAAGTGAAACAAATTTCCGCTTCCGAGCCGACGGTTCTGAAACGGGAGGTAGAGCTCTGCTTTCGGGTCAATTTGTGTAAGAACCGATAGATCGAAGCGAATGGCAATTCTCTCGTAAGGAGCGGTCGGAGAGACGCAGATTTTATGAGACTCGCCTGCGCGCATCAAAAGAACGGAACCCGGAATCAGGCGATATTCGTTGCCCTCAACGAGCATTTTGGCCTCACCGGAAAGAAAGATGAGCACCTCGTTACTCTCGTGCGCGTGCATCGCAAAAGCATCGGGATCGGGCGTTTCGCAAAGAGAATGATGAAAGAAAATATCGTCGGAGCGATAAATGCAGATCTCGTCCATAGGAATCCCCCTTTGCGTTTTGTTTGAGTCATTGTATCACAAAAGAGCAACATTTGCAATATTTTAAGTTGAAATTTGAGAATAAATGAACTTTACCTACAGTTTTTTCTCTGTTATAATCAAAAAAGAGGAACTTGTTTCCCGATTTCGGTATATGGAGGTATTGTATGAAACTGACGTTTCGCTGGTACGGCGAGAACGATCCCGTTACGCTCGAAAAGATTCGTCAGATCCCGACGATGAGCGGCATCGTTTCTGCCGTATATGACGTTGCCCCCGGAGGTGTCTGGAGCAACGAGAGCATTCAAAAAATCAAAACTGCCGCAGAGCAAAACGGGCTTGAATTTGAGGTTGTTGAGAGCGTTCCCGTTCCCGAAGAAATCAAGCTCGGCGGCAAGAATGCCGAAAAGCTGATCGACGTTTACTGCGAGAACGTTCGCAGACTCGGAAAAGCCGGCGTGAAATGCATTTGCTACAACTTTATGCCCGTGTTTGACTGGCTCAGAAGTGAGCTTGAGCATCAACACGCGGACGGCTCGAACTCCCTTGCCTTCCACGAGGACGATCTGATGAAGATGGACCCCAAAAAGGGCGAGCTTTCCCTTCCCGGCTGGGATGCCAGCTACACCAAGGATCAGATGGGAGCGCGTCTCGATGCGTACAGTAACGTGGATGACGAGAAGCTCTTCGGCAATATGAAGACCTTCCTTGAGGCCGTGATTCCGGTTGCCAAGGAAGCGGGAATCAAAATGGCGATCCATCCGGACGATCCGCCATGGGGCATTTTCGGTCTGCCGCGCATTATCACCGACGAGAAGAACCTCGAGCGCTTCTTGAAGCTTGTCGATGAGGAAGAAAACGGCCTGACCTTCTGTACGGGTTCGCTCGGCGCAAACCCCGAGAACGATCTGGTTCGTATGGCAGAAAAGTTTGCCTCGCGCATCCATTTCGTTCACATGAGAAACATCAAGCACACCGGAAAGCGCGACTTTATGGAGGTTGGTCATCCTACTTCCTGCGGATCGCTGGATATGTACGGAATCGCAAAGGCTCTCGTGGACGGCGGCTTTGACGCTTACGTTCGCCCCGACCACGGCAGAATGATCTGGGGCGAGACCAACGATCACTACGGCTACGGCCTGTACGACAGAGCACTCGGTGCCACCTACCTTGCCGGTCTGTTCGAAGCTATTGAAAGGAATCGATAATTATGGAAAAGAAGTTAATCGTTATTACGGGTGCGGGCGGCGTTCTTTGCTCCGGCTTTGCCAAGGTTCTGGCAAAGGAGGGACACAAGATCGCACTGCTTGATTTGAATCTTGAGGCTGCTGAAAAATTTGCCGAAGAGATCCGCGCAGAAGGCGGCGATGCACGCGCTTATATGTGCAACGTACTGAAAAAGGAATCCATCGAGGAGGCACACCGTGCCATTCTCGCAGATTACGGCAAATGCGACATTCTCATCAACGGCGCGGGCGGTAACAACCCCAAGGGAACGACCGATCACGAGACCTACGAGGTCGGTGACGAATCGGCAAAGGATCTCAAGACCTTCTTCAATCTTGATCCCGACGGCATCGGATTCGTGTTCAACCTGAACTTCTTGGGAACACTTCTCCCCACGCAGGTATTCGTTCCCGATATGATCGGCAAGGACGGCTGCAGCATTCTCAACATTTCCTCGATGAACGCCTTCCGTCCTTTGACGAAGATCCCCGCTTACAGCGGTGCGAAGGCGGCCATTTCCAACTTCACGCAGTGGCTTGCCGTTCACTTTGCTCCCGCCAACATCCGTGTCAATGCAATCGCTCCCGGCTTTTTCGTAACCGGCCAGAACAGAAGTCTGCTGTTCAACGAGGACGGAACGCCCACGGCCAGAACGGGCAAGATCCTCAATGCGACTCCGATGAAGCGTTTCGGTGAAGCGCAGGAGCTCAACGGTGCCTTGAAATTCCTTTTGGACGATCAGGCCTCCGGCTTCATTACCGGCGTCGTTCTCCCCGTTGACGGTGGCTTCTCTGCCTATTCGGGCGTATAAGATCACTGCGACAAAAAGGAAAAAGAAAGCAATCGCGCGATTGGCGTGATACTCCAAGCGGAGTATCACGCCAAACTATGATTGCCCATACGGGCAAGTTATGAGTTATGGGATGCTCCGCATCGTTATGGTTGGCTTCGCCAAGTGGAAGATTGCAAGGGCAATCATA
>JAZRZQ010000033.1:0-5826 GCA_045601445.1 Eubacteriales bacterium
AAACGGGCTTTACAGCCCAAAGCCGCGTCGTTCGGAGTGAATACGGCGAATTTATCAAGTCTGCTTCCAAAAAAGGCCTCTCGTTCGATTACATTTTTGCCGACCCCCCCTACGAAAAGGATCTTACAGCCGAGCTCATCAAACGTCTGATCCGTTCCGAGCTTGTTTCATCGGGCGGACTATTGATGCTGGAAACGGCCGCCGATCAGATTGCTACCGATAAGATCCCACAGGAGGTACAGGATCGGATCGAGTCTATCAAGCAGTATAAGTTTTCCAAATGCTACGTCTATTTCGTTCGCCTGAAGGGGGAGGAGAAATGACTCTCACCGCCGTCATTCCGGGCAGCTTCGATCCCGTCACGCGCGGTCACGTTGCCCTTGCGCTGAGAGCAAGGGAGATCTTTGGCCGCGTCATCGTTCTTGTGATGGACAATCGAGATAAAAAATATCTCCTTTCTCCCGATCAACGCCTGATGCTTTGCCGTGCGGCCTTCGCGGGAGAGGAGGGCATTGAGGTTCGGTACGATGCGGGGATGCTGTACGAGTTTTTGCTCAAGGAAAAAAACTGCGTGCTGGTCAAGGGAATCCGCAACGAAACGGACTACGTCTACGAGCGCGAAATGGCGCGCTTCAATTTTGAGCATTGCGGTGTCGAAACACTCTTTCTCGATGCCAAGGAGGAATGGCGCGCCCTGTCCTCCACGCTCGTGCGTGACAAGATGAGCCGAAAGGAATCTCTTTCTCGGCTCGTTCCCGATGCTTGTCTGGAAATCTTGGAAAAAATATTGTAAACATTTTGTGAACAATCACCTGAATTTCATCAAAAACTATTGAAATTACCATAATACTCCGCTATAATGGGTTCAAGAGGGGGAGAAAGTGGTAAAAAGTGGGTAAATTGGTCCGCTTTTTACCATCTTTTCGCCGTCCCCTCCCATATAGAGGGGTATTTTCTTTTTTATCTTTTCGGAAAGGAGGACGCACGATGATCCGTTTCTTTTGCGGCGAGCAAAAATGCAGTGCCGATGCCAAGGGCAGACTCTTGATTCCCGCCAAAATGCGCGATTTATTTCCCGCGGGTGAGAGTATGATTCTGGTGCGTTCTCTGGATTCTTGCATCAATCTGTATACCGAAGAAAAGTGGCGCAGCTTTGAAGAGAAGATCGCTTCACTTCCCGAAACCGAATCGCGGGACGTTCGCCGCTTCTTCTACGCTTCCATGCAGGACGTAGAGCCGGATGCTCACGGCAGAATCCTTCTTCCCGCACAGCTTCGCGATTTCGCGGGGATCACGAAAAACGTCGTGGTGCTCGGTTGCGGCGATCACGCCGAGATCTGGGACGAAGAGACCTACCGAAGCTACACCGAAAAGAACCGCACGCCCATTGAGGAGATCCTCAAGAGGAACGGACTGTGACGCCCTCGTTTTCTCACCGTCCGGTCTTGTTTTATGAGACTGTTGACGGCTTGAACGTCAAGCCCGACGGCGTGTACGTTGACTGCACCCTCGGCGGCGGCGGTCACAGCGCCCTTCTTCTCTCTCGGCTTACCACGGGAAGACTGATCGCCTTCGATCAGGATCTTGACGCCATCGAAAACGCAAAAAAGCGCTTTGCGGGAGACGATCGCATCACTCTCGTCCATCGAAATTTTTCAGAAGCGGATGCCGTTTTATCCACTCTTGCCCCCGAAGGCATCGACGGCGCGATGATCGACCTCGGCGTCTCCTCCCATCAGCTTGATACCCCCGAGCGCGGCTTTTCCTATCATTACGATGCCGAGCTGGATATGAGAATGGATCGGTCGAATCCTCTGTCCGCCAAGGACGTGGTCAACGGCTATTCTCAAGCCGAGCTTTGTCGGATTTTGCAGAGCTTTGGCGAAGAAAAAAGAGCGCTTGCCATCGCCCGTGCCATCATAAAAGCGCGTGAGACGAAACCGATCGAAACCACCCTTGAGCTGGCAGAAATCGTAAAATCCGCCTTTCCCACGGCGGCGCGCTTTGAAGGAAAGCACCCTGCCAGAAGAACCTTTCAGGCCATTCGCATCGAGGTCAACCACGAGCTTGACGTCATCCCCCAAACCATCGAGGCGCTGGTCAAGCACTTGAAATCGGGCGGCAGACTCTCCATCATTACCTTTCATTCGCTCGAGGATCGCTTGGTAAAAGAGAGCCTTCGAAGCTACGCGATCGGCTGTACCTGCCCGAGAGATTTTCCCGTTTGTGTCTGTGGATTTGTCCCAAAGCTCAAGCCGATCACGAAAAAACCGATTACTCCGTCCCGCGAGGAGGAAGAAGAAAACCCCCGCAGTCGAAGCGCCAAGCTTCGCATATCGGAAAAAACTTAAGATGAAAGCAATCGAAAAGGAGCCATTATGGATACGATGTATCGCGAAAAGGCAAGACAGGCCGAGGAAGCCTTAGCCAAGGCGAAGAATCAAAAATCTAAAAAACACGTAGCCGATGAGTATAGCCCTAAGCTCCGTCCGAGAGAGACGCATCCCGATGCCGTTTCTTCGGAAAAGCGTATTTCGAAAAACTTAGATAAGCTCAACCGTGAATTGGTGGAAACACCCGAATCTGCGCGCGGTGAGGGCATCCTTGCCGTGGGCGAGGATCGCGGCGTTCGCGTCATTACCAAAAAGGTTGCGGTCAAGGCATCTGCGCCGATCTCCATCATCGCCACCTGTGCCTTCATCGTTTTGGTCTTTATGTATATGCTCTCTTTGAACGTGCAGATTGACGAGTATTCTCACTCCATCGATCAGATGCAATCCGAGATTGCCGAATTGAAGGAGGAGGCAACTCAGCTCGAAATCCGTCTTGAGGGTAAGTACGATCTGGATGAGGTCGAACGCATCGCCACGCAGGAATACGGTATGGTCGCCGCCTCTACCTTGCCGAAAAAATACATTTCCGTCACGGCGCAGGTCGATGCCGCAACGGAAACCAAAGAGGAAGAAAAGGGCGGCTTTTTCGAGGCCATTGCCGATTTCTTCCGCAGCTGAAAGAATAAAAAAACCTTCGGGAGAATACAGTTCAAACGAGTCGTCGTTTCAAAAACGGGTAAAGGAACAATCAGCCTTTACTCTTTTTGACAATATAGACGCTTTTTAAGCGGTATAATACGTTAGAGAAACGGAAAGGAGAACGGTTCGATGGATCACCTTCAACCCGGTCGATTAAAAATCAATAAGCGCTCCGTCGTGGTGTTGATCTGCTTCATCCTTGCGGCCGCACTCCTTTGCGGAAGGCTGTTCTATCTGCAGGTCATCAGCTACGACCGCTATCAGTCCGACACCATCAATCAGTACACCAAGGAGATTGTCATTCAAGCCAAGCGCGGCACGATCTACGATCGCAATATGAAGGTGCTTGCCATCAGCACCACCGTAGAGCGCGTGTTCATTTCTCCCAACACCATCCCGAATGAAACGGTCGCCGCCTACGTGGAGCGCCTCGTCGAGAAGGTCAAGGGCGAGGATAAGAAAAAATCGGAGCGAGCAAGACTGCTTTCTTTGTTTGAAAATCCCTCGATCACCGTGAAGCAGGACATTGCAAACGAGCTTTCTCATTATCTTGACGTGACACCCGAGAGCGTTCTGGAAAAGGCTGCCAAGGAAAAGCGTGCGGATGAAACGATCAAAAAGCAGGTCGAATTGGAATTGACCTCTGAGATCAAGAAAATGGTCGCCGAGAAGCATTACGGAAGCTTTATCCATTTTGCGGAGGAATCCAAGCGTTATTATCCTTATTCCACACTCGCCAGCCACGTCATCGGCTTTACCGGCACGGACGGTTACGGCCTGCAGGGAGTGGAAGCCTATTATAATACGCTACTCACCGGCGAAAACGGTAAGGTCGTATCGGCCAAGGACGCCCTCGGCAACGATATGAGCACCAAATACGAAAGCTACATCGACGCCGTCGACGGTTCGAGCATCATGCTTACCATTGACTGGACCTGTCAGAGCATCCTTGAAAAATATTTGAAGGAGGCCTTGGAGGACACGCAAGCCAGAAACCGTGTGTGCGGTCTGATTATGGACGTCAACACGGGTGAAATCCTCGCGATGGGAACAAAACCCGATTTCGATCTGAACGATCCCTATACGCTCGACGCCGTATCGAAGGCGCTTCTGGAAGCCTTTGAGGGAACGGAGGAAGAAAAAAAGACCGAAAAGGTTCGTCTCTTGAACGAGCTTTGGAAAAACAAGGTCGTGACCGAGCTGTACGAGCCCGGTTCTACCTCCAAGATCATCACCTCTGCTATGGTGCTGGAGGAAAATCTTGTCACCGCTACGGAAAATTTCCGTTGCACGGGCTATATCCGCATCCCCGGTCTGACACAGCCGATCCATTGCCACAAGAGAAGCGGCCACGGCAACGTCACCTTCGAGGAGGCCCTCGGCTACTCCTGCAACCCTGTATTCGTTACCATGAGCCAGCGCCTTGGCAAGGATCTGCTCTATAAATATTACAAAGCGTTCGGCTACACCGAAAAAACGGGTGTCGACATCGCAGGTGAGGCAGGCAATCTCTTCTTTGATCTTCAAACCTATTCCTCGGTCGACGCGGCCTGCGCGGCCTTCGGACAGAACTTTAAGGTTACCCCCGTTTCTCACTTGCGTGCGATTTGCTCTGTTGCCAACGGCGGATATATGGTCACGCCGCACGTTCTCAAGGCAAGTCTGGATTCCGACGGCAACGTCATCGAAAGCTACGCCACCGAGACCAAGCGTCAGGTGGTATCGGAAGAAAACTGTCAGGTGCTTTGGGATTATCTGTACCGAAGCGTAGAGGACGGTGGAAACCGTAACGCCGCCGTCGCCGGCTATAAGGTCGCCGCGAAAACCGGTACTTCCACCAAAACCGAGAAGAGCCAAGGTGAGGAGAAATTTTACGTTGCGTCCTGTGTTGCCTTCGCTCCCGCGGATAAGCCTGAGGTCGCCGTCGTATTCATCGTAGATGAGCCGGTCGGCAGCTATTACGGCTCCGCCGTTTCCGCACCTTACGTTTCCAAGATCCTGTCGGAGGTTCTCCCGTATCTTGGCGTTGAGCCGGAATACAGCGAAGAAGAGCTCGCCACACTCGGTAGTGCCATCGTGGACTACACGGGTAAGAGCCTGACATACGCTACCAGTAATCTCCAAGGAAAGGGCTTTAAGGTCGAGACCGTCGGAGGAGGCGGCACCGTTTTGGCTCAATCACCTCCTGCAGGGACCAAGCTCTCTTCCGGTGCCAAGGTCTACCTTTACACCGAGGAAGGACTCAACGTCCCGAGCGTTGTTGTGCCGAACGTGGTAGGCAAGAGTGCCGCCGAGGCCAACCGTTTGATTTTGAATGCCGGTCTTAACATCGAGATCACGGCAGGCACCATCTCCGATTTGAATGGAGCAACCGCCTTCAAGCAAAGCATCGAAGCGGGACAGACCGTTCTGCCCGGCACCTTGATTACCGTCGAGTTCAGGCATCTCGAGGGAGTAACAGACTAATTTTTTTCAGGAGGAAACGCCAATGAAATTGCAAGAACTTTTCGATGAGATCCCCGTTCTTGAATGGAACGCCGATCCCGAAACGGAAGTGGAATCGGTTTCCTCCGACAGCAGAAAGATTGAAAGCGGCGCGGCCTTTGTTTGCTTGAAGGGGCTCAGCGTCGACGGCAGAAAATTTTTGCCGATGGCAATGCAAAAGGGCGCTGTCGTCGCGATCGCCGAGGAAAAGCCCGACGAGGACTTTCCCTACGTCTTGGTCAAGGATACGCGCACGGCCTTGCCGCTTTTGCTTTCCAATTTTTATTCGCATCCCGAGCGCTCGTTTCGT